>JAWLBB010000003.1:0-300000 GCA_041395105.1 Opitutaceae bacterium
GACGGCCATGGCATCGAGGTGGCGGGATCCACCGCCGCAGGGTCGAGCATCGAGGGCTGCCGCATCGGCTACGACAACACGAATGGCTCCGCCTCGGCCAACCTCGGGTCCGGGATTCGAATCGCCCCGGGTTCGAAGGACATTCTGGTGGGGTCTCGGGTTGCCGTCTCCGAATCGGAGGTCAACAGCATCGGGGGAAACCAGGACCACGGCATCCTGGTTGAGGGACCCGGACTGGAGCGGATCCGCATCAACGCCGCCACCATCGGAACAGTCTACTACGGCAGCCAGACGCCGAAGGCCCTGGGCAACGGCATCCATGGGATTGCACTGACCGGCGGCGCCAGTGGTGTCACCGTGGGCGACCGGAACGACCGCTTCAGAACGTTCATCACCCACCACGTGGAGGGCGCCGGAATCTACCTTGCCGGCACCGAGACGCGCGACAATTCCATCTCAGGAGCGGTCATCGGGCGACCGGACAACCTCGCCGTGTTCAGCCTTGGATCAGGCGGCGCCGGGAATGCTATCGGCATCCACATCACCGCAGGCGCTCACGGCACCCAGGTCGGGATACCCGGCGAACTGGTCCGGAGCCCCGAATACGACAACGGTGCGATTCGACCCTGGAACGAAATTGAAAACAACAACGTCGGCATCCAAATCGAGTCGGGTGGTGATCCCTCCCAGACCATTCCGTCCGACAAGAACACCCCGTTTGCCCCTCGCGGCGCCAATGTGGTCGTGAACAACCGTATCGGCCATATCAAGGATCCACAGGTCTTCAACGATACGGACCGGGGCAACGCCATCGGGATCGTGCTGACCGGCAATGCCGCGCAGAACAGGATTGGCGGGCCGGGTCCGGCTGAAGGCAACTTGATTCATGGAAGCGGATCGGTCGGGCTCCTGATCCAGGGTGTCACCCACGACCGTCCGGAATTGGCCAACCGAATCATCGGAAACGAATTCAAGGGTACCGGAACTCTGATCGAAAATCCGGTGGACCCGCGCGAAGGCAGCATTACGAGTGCCGCCATTCTTCTCCATGCGGGTACGGCCAACCAGATCATCGGTGGGAACAACCCGGGCGAAGGCAATCTCATTACCGACGGGCTTATCGGGATAGGACTGGAAGGTGCGAACGCCAATGTGATCACCGGGAACGAAATCGGCGGCTTCAGGATCACCGGATTTCCGAACAGCATCTTCACCCAGAATCGCCAGGCCGGCATCTTCCTGATCGCCAGCGCGGGCAACCGGATCGGTCCGGGAAACACCATCGCGGGAAACGGACGACCGGACGGCCCGGCACTGGGCGGCATCTACCTCCGGCTGAGCAGCGGAAATTTCATCGTGGGAAACACCCTCGGGAATCTCCCGGTCTCTCAATTGCGCCGCAACGAGCCGGGCAACATCCTTGTCGACAATTCGCCCGACAATCTGATCGGCCTTCCGGGACCCGATGGGCCCAATGTGATCGGGCTGGGTGCCGGGTCCGGAGTTCACCTCTTTGGCGCGCTTTCCTACGGAAACATCATTGACAGCAACTTCGTCGGGACTGACGGAAACAACGCCGCTCTGGCCAATGCCACCGAGGGCATCCTCATCGACGGGGACGCGTCAGCGAATCTCGTACAAAACAATACCATTTTCGGCAACGGGACCGATGGAGTCCGCATCAGCGGTTTGAATACGGCGGAGAACCGGTTGTCGCTCAACTCGATCAGCGGACATACGAACGGCAAGGGCATCCGGCTTGAAGGATCGGCCAACTCCGGGATCCAGCCTCCCGAATTGACGACCGTCAACGGGTTCGACCTGCTCGGAAGTGCACCTGCGGGCACGCCCGACAACAGTCTGGTCGAAGTCTTCCATGATCCCGACGACGAGGGCCTCATCCCCTTTGGTCTGGTCACGGTCCGGAACGAGGAGTTCAGCTTCAACGCGGCTCTCAATCCCGGCCTTACCCTCACCGCCACCCTGACGGACCCGGACGGGAACACTTCCGAGTTCTCCTCTGTCTTGACGCTGAGCACGAACAAGCTTTCGACGCTTGACCTTCGCCGCCGGGAAGGTGCACCGGAGGAGCGCAGCGCTCCGGCGAATCCGGTCGCCCTCGCCATCCTGCCGATGGTCCTGACCGCTCCGCCGGATTTTGCGGCGGCGGTTGAGTCGGTCACCTTTGAGGCTTCCGGCAGCATCGATGAAAGCGCCGATCTTCAGGGACTTGCCCTTTTTCGCGACGAGGACGATGACGGCCTGCTGACCAGCCGTGACACCATGATCAGCCCGGTTGGGACGATCGACGTCGATGACGGCGAAGTCACCCTTACGCCGGATGCGACCCTGCAGGCAGGTTCGCGTGAGTCTTGGCTTCTCGCGGCGATTCCAAAGAATGGAATCGCCCCGGGTTCGACTTTGATCTTCCGGCTCGTCTCGGCGGAAAATGTTGCGAGCAGGGTCTTTTCATCCAACGCCGCCATCTCCGAAACGGGTGTCTTTCCCATTGTCAGCGACACGGTCACCCTGATTGAACCCGTGGACGCCTACGATCAATGGCGCGAGGACACCTTCTCTCCGGAGGACGCCGCCAACGACGCTGTCAGCGGACGCAACGCCGACCCCGACGAGGACGGCATTCCGAATCTGCTCGAATTCGCCCTTGGTACGAATCCCGGGGATCCGGATCCCTGGAACAACGCGCAGATCTCATTGGCTGGTGACCATTATGTCTTCCAAATTCCGACCGACGTTTCCATGGCGGATTCAACTGTCTTGGCCGAAGCATCGAGTGACCTCGTGGCCTGGAGTTCCGGTCAGGAGGTGGCTGATCTCGTCGGCATGATGGAGGATGGGATCGGCGGCTTCCTCGTCGTGGTGAAGGTTCCGCTTCCACTGGACGAGGCCACGCCGGTCTTCGTCCGGCTGGTATTCGAATCTGCCGGACCTTGAATCGAGACCCCTGTTTTCTTGGCCTGGTCCGTGGAGGGGAAGGCCAAGGGGTCAGACGTTGTAGTTTGTAGTTGGACTGGCCTGTTGCCGGCCGAAAGATTGATCAGAGATCAGTACCGGACTGAATCCGGGAGTGTTGACACTCTAGGTCAGAACCCTGGAGTTCTGCCGAGGCGTCGGTTACGTCGGTTGGTTGACTCCTTCTGCCTCTCTGGCGCTTTCGGCCGCTCTGGTAATACTACAATCTACAAAGCCTGACCCCTTCATTACCTTCCTAGGGCGAATCGACATTCAAATTGTGCGCTTCCGCAGACCCGTCCGAAGGATGAGAGCGAAGCGGAAGGTCGCGGCGTTGGTGGCACGGACACGTGCTTCCAGTACGCCTTCCGTGCCACCGCCTTGCGCTGCTTCCGCTTCTCTTCTCACCAGCAGCGCAATTTGAATGTCGATTCGCCCTAGGGTGGCCTGCAGGGCATTGACGAGGCCGCCTTTCCTCATCAGCTCGAGATCGACTATGTGCGGGCCAACCAGTCGGCGCGGGACGAGTGAGAACCCCGTCGGTTCCAGGAAGTCCGGATCCCTCTCGGCGGCGCCGGCGCCATATCAGGACATCGGACCCGGAGCATCCGATGACTCCAGCACCCAGACGATGGTCCATCCACTTTCGTCATCGACATAGACGAGAGTGCTTGCATCGGGAAGGCCGGTTTCGACGTATTCAACCGTCGTTCCGGTTGATGGGCGGGGGTCGGTCTGCCTCAGGCTCAGGTAGCCGACGGCAAGGAGGGCCAACGCGGCGGCGGTCCCGACCCACGGCAGGGGGCGTGCCCACCAGGCCGGGACCGTTTCGGCCGGGCGGGATTCTTCGCGGTTGCGCAGCGTCCTTCGAATGTCGTACCAGGCGGCGATCGGGTCGGGTCTCGGGGCCGGCGCGCCTGCCTTCATCGCTTCCCCATACCCGGCCCATGCGGCGGCTGTATCGCGGCAGGTGGCGCACTCACTCAGATGGCGCTCGAGCGCCTCGACCCGCGCCTCAGGCAATTCGCCGTCAAGGTGACGGCTGAGCGCTTTCTCGGCCTGGCGGCAATTCATGCTGGAAGTCTGGCACACGTTGGCTCCATCCGCAATAGTGCAGGGTCGCCGGTGGGCTACCGGCGACCCGACCCGTTCCCAATCATCCTCTTCCGCAGTGATGCCGGTCGCCGCTCACCGAGACCCAGACGCGGACGCGGGTGGTCACGTGGCGGCCCGGAATCCAGATCCGCTTCGTTTCACCACAGCGGTTGCTTCTGTAGGACCAGTAGCCGGGAACCCACCTGAGCTCGGTCCGGTAGACCCAGCGTCCGTGGTCCGCCCGATCATTGTGATGCCGCTCGACGTAGCAGCGGTCGGACCGCCTGCCCTGCTCGTTGTCGCTGTAGTTCCGACGATCAAGGCGTCCCCGGTCAAAGTTACCGTCACGACGGCCTCCGTGGCCCGCGTCAATGACCACGGTGGTATCGTCCCTGGAGTCGGAGGCCATCGTTCCCACGATGACACCTCCGATGAAGCCGCCGATGGCGGCGATCGCTTCGTCACCGGCTTTTGCCGCTGGCGGACTGCCTATCATTGCGATGACGGCCGATGATGCGATGAGGGTGGCATTCAGTTTCATGGTTTCTCCTTGGTTGAGGTGGTGTTTGACCAAGGGACGAACGCTGCCGAGGGTTTATTCAGTCTTTTTCCGAACGGCACGGTGGCCGTGCCGGGCGTTGTCACTGGAGAAGAAGCCCTGATAGAGGACTTCGTATTGAGAACGGCAGGCAGTCATACCCGGGGGCGACGCCGCCTGCCATGGGGCGTTGGGTTACCTTCCGGTTCGTGGGGTGGATGCGCACCATGCGTGCGCCGTGTCCGGCCTCAGTCGACTTCCAGGATGACGATCAGGTTGCCTTTGCCCCCCCGGGCACTCGGCCCCCCCAGCAGAGTGGGAACTCCGGGTTTCATGCGAACGGTCGTGTTAATGACGGTTTGATCACCTCGGCGCCAGGTCACCCGGGCCCTGACGGTTCCGCCACCGTCTCCGGTTGTCTCGATCGCCAGAACGTCGCCGCCAAATGTCAATTGTCCCTTGCCGGGGACATCGACCCGCGTGGAGGTACGGCCGACCTGGCGGTAACCCTCGAACTTGAAGAGACGCCGCAGGGTAGGTTCAACCTTCGACAGGCTCGAATCAGTCGGGCCGGCATCGTTCGATGCAAGGATCAGGATTCCTTTGATCGAGACCGATTCGGCCGCTGTCGCAGGCGAGGGCGCGACGGCGAAAACGAAGAACAGTGCGGCCAGTCCGGCCAGGATATTGGGCGTCTTCATAGGAGATCCTTCAGTTTACTCTGGATGGCTTTGCGCGCATTGAAAAGCCGGGACATGACGGTTCCCTTGCGGCATCCCAGGGCGTGGGCGATTTCCGCATAGGAAAGGCCCTCGATTTCCCTGAGGGCCAGGACGGCGCGTTGTTTGATCGGGAGCTTCGACAGGGCGGCCTGGAAGCGGTCTTGGATTTCGGATGATTGCGCCGCCCGGTCAGGAGTCTCATGCCTCGGACCCTCGCGGACCACAGGGCATCGGGCAGCATCCTGGTCGGGAAGGGCGACCTCGCGCATGCGCTTGCGCTTGCGCAGGAAATCAAGGGCGGTTCGGGTGGCGATCCGGGTCACCCAGGCACCGAACGGCGCATCGCCCCGGAACGACTGGATGCCGTCCCAGGCCTTAATCCAGGTCTCCTGGCTCAGGTCCCGGGCATCGTGATCATGGCGGACGAACGCCCATAGGTGCCGGTAGACGCGCTCATAGTGTGACCTGACCAATTCCCCGAAAGCGGACTCATCGCCGTTCCTGGCGGCTTCAATCAGGGCTGGGGTTGGATCGGCCATGGGGTCCTGTGGGATAGCCGGGAAGGGTTCAAAGGTCCGTAGCAGATTGTGGGGCACCCGAAGGAGGATGCAACCAATCCGGGACCGTCCGGACGCTTTGACTCTCGAACCCCCGGGTTGTTCCGGACACAAGGGTCGACCCTGCTGCCGGTCCAGGCGGGGAAGGGCAAGGGGGCAGGCGTTGTAGTCTGTGGTTGGAGTGGCCTGTTGCCGGCCGAGCGATTGATCAGGGATCAATACCGGACTGAATCCGGGAGTGTTGATGCCTGACTGCGTGGGGGGTCGCGGACCGCGCCGTGGCTCCATCGCTGGAGACCGCATGGAATCCAAGAGTAACTGCCGCTATCCCGGATGCGGCGGACTCGACACTCTAGGTCAGAACCCTGGAGTTCTGCCGAGGCGTCGGTTACGTCGGTTGGTTGACTCCTTCTGCCTCTCTGGCGCTTTCGGCCGCTCTGGTAATACTACAATCTACAAAGCCTGACCCCTTGAGGCTATTCCTGCCGAGGCTGTATGCGGTGGGCGGATCTTTGGCGGGGGCTGCGCGGGGAAGTCATTGAACCTCTGGTGGGATTCAAAACCGACCACCTCTTCATTCATTCTCCGAGCGTCGCGTACCAGACGCCGATCCGGTCGTGAACGGCGGGGCTGTTGAGCACGCCCTGGTGGGTCAGGCCGGCGAAGACGTGGGTCTCGCCCTTTGAATGGGTGGAAACGAGGGGCTCGTAGCGGCCGGCATCGAAGACTTCGTCGTTGGCTCCCACCACCACCAGCAGCGGGACCTTGATCGCTTCAAGGGCGACGGCGGCATCCTCAGGCGGATTGGGCTGGGCCGAGGCGATTGCCGCGAAGGAGTAGGCCGGGAATTCGGGAGGCTTGTTGAAGTTGATGACGGGCAATCGCTCGAAGACATGGATGCCGACCAAGCCCAGGAATATCTGCCCCATCAGCCGCTTGCCGTTCATCTGGACATACCGGCTGCCTTCGCGGGCCTCCTCTGAGCTGGGCTCCGGTGGCGGGTGACGGACGGGGTCCCCGAAGTTCGGGGCGATCAGAAGGTAACCGTCCACCGCCGGCGCCTCCTTCCGCAAGGCATAGCGGAGGGAGATGCCTCCTCCCATCGAGTGGCCGCCGAGGACGACCGGGCGACCTGGCCGGGTGGCGCCGAGCGCCGCCAGCATGTCTTCCACGTCCTCCTCGTATTGGCCGGTATGGTCGAGATTGAAGCGGTCGCCCGACGACCGGCCGTGGCCGCGCAGGTCCGGGGTGATCACTTCGGCTCCGGTCGCGACCTGCAGCTGGCCGGCGAAACGGTTGAGAATCGAACTGTCCGCGGCCACCCCGTGGAGAAAGAGGATCGCGGAGCCGTCCTCCGGTCCATACCGCCGGGCAAAGAGTGTTTCCCCGTCGCGTGTGGCAAAGGTGTCCTCCCGAAACGGGACGTCCATGCCGAAGTCGGCCCCGGCAGCGGTCTCCGCCGCCCTCATCTCCTCCAGGCTGAACCGTTCTCCGGCAAAAGGCTCTGGGTAGGGCCAGAAGACAAGGGTGGTGCAGATGGCCAGGTAGAGGCAGGCCAAACCAGTCAGGATGATGGCGGTCCATCGCAGGAATCTCATGATCAGGTCTCCAGGGGTCCGTGAATGGGTGGCTCTTTCATGGAAGTGGGTCGACGTCTTGGGGATTGGCGGCCCGGCGCGTGCAGCGGGTCTCGGTGGCGGCAGAGGGTCTGCTCAGGGGCTTCCGCTGCCAAATAGGGCAAGGGACGTTCCCAGGGCGAGGCCGAAGAGCGCTTCCGGAACCGAGAGCCGCTTCTTTCCCAGGAGGTTTCCGTAGGCGATGCAGAGGGCGACAAGAGAGAGGATGAAGAAGACCCACATGACCCAGGTCGGGAGGGAACTCCGTGTCAGGCCGATCCAGTGGAAGGCCGCTTCCTCGGAACTGGTGTGTCCGAAGACGGCCAGGTAGAAGTTGGCCTTGCTGCGTTCGAAGGTGAGCAGGAGCCCGGAGACCAGGAGCATGCAGGAAACGGCCAAAGGCAGGAACTGCGAGTAATATGCCGGAGTGAACCAGACGGTCGGGTCGGGGTTGAACTCGACCCGCCAGGCAAAGCTGATCGTGGCCATCAGGCCGGTGGCCAGGAATACGATGCCCGTGGCCTTGACCAGGGGCCGGATTCTCCGGCGGAGTTTTCCGCGCGGTGTTGAGACCGGATCCGATGGCCCTTTTTTGATCTGGTTGGGACTGGACACCTGTTCTAGAGGTTGAGAGCGAGGCCGATCAGCAGAGCCGAGGCGATGACAGCAAAGAAGGCTCGGACTATGTTCCAGCGGATCCAGCTTGCTTCGAATTGTCTACAAATTTCTTCTCGTGCGGCCCCGTCAAGGGATTCCAGATCCTGTCGCTGCAACCGGTCGTTCAGCGGCAAATGAACCATGACAGTGGGTCCCTGGACCCCGAAGAGAAAGAGCCCGCTCGCTGCGACCGCGAGAATGCGATGGGCGCCCTCCAGGTGCCAGAGCGCGAGAACGGCCGACACGACTACAGCGACGCAGGCGCCGGCCCAGACCGCGAGGAAAAGGGGCTGCCGGTCCTGGATGACCCCGTCGATGGCCTTGAAAGCCTCAAGGAAAGCGAGGTCATCCAGCCGCCGTATCCCCGGCATGGCCACGCAGGCAAACGCCCACAGGAATCCAGCCACGAGGGAACAAAGCAGGCTGGAGAGGAAGAGGCTGGTCAGGTAGAGGTCCATGGGAGTCGGGGTAGGTACGCGGCCGGAGGCTTCCCGGAGCCGGTCGGGACGGGTGGCAGGTCGAACCCGCCAGTTCGTCGTCCAATCCGGGACGGAGAAAAGCGGTGAAGTCTTATCCGACCTTCATCTTCCACAGATCCGCTGCGGCCGCCAAAGCGATCCTAAACAGGTCCATGATTCCTCCTTTCTGACAGATCAACCGGTGCCTGTATTTCGGTCCGAGCAGTTCCGGATCGGGAGGAGGCATCAAGCTGCCTCGAGATTGCCTGCCTTCTGACGAAACAGCTGAGAGCGAGCAGGCACATTGCTCCTATGATGAGTTCTGTTGCCATTGCCCAGATAAGCGGGTTGGAGGGCAGTCCATCGAGCGCAATACTGATCAACCGTGAACCACCGAACAGGCCATAGACCATCGTGGCCAGGATCAGGGCGGTCTGGGTGCTGCTCGCTCGAACCGCACCCAGCAGTATGGCGAGAGCACATCCGATCAGCAGGCCACCCGGGGCCCTGACCTCCGACAGTTCACTCGGATCGTTTCCAAGCGCTATCCCGTTGGCCGCGAAGAAAGCATGTGGCTGGAGCAGCGTCGCGCATCCAACCGCAAGCAGGAGCCCACCGGACACCAGGAGCAGGATACGGGTCAGGGGGTTCTTCATGCGACTGCCCTCCAACGACCAGTGGCGGCGACGGCTCGCGCAAAATCGGCGAAATCCTTTGGCGGACGTCCCAAAGCGCGTTGGACGCCGTCCGCCAGATGGGCATTTCGGCCGTCGAGGACGGTGGAGAACAGGTAGTCCAGCATCCAGACGACCTCCTTGGGAGCTCCGGAGGCCGCCACCTCTTTGAGGAAGGCTGCGTGCGGGACGGGCAGGAAGGTCACCTCGCTCCCGGTGGCCCGGGAGATCTCGGCTGCAATGTCGGCGAAGGTCATCAGCTGGGGGCCCGTCACTTCGTAGGTCTCCCCCTCATGTCCCGGCCCGGTCAGGGCCGCGACGGCGACCTCGGCGATGTCATCGACGTCGACGAAAGGCTCCGGTGTTTCATCCGTCGGCAGGGTTATTCGGCCTGTCTCGACCATCTCGGCGAAGGCACCCTCGGTGAAGTTCTGGAAAAACCAGCTGGCCCGGACGATGGTCCACGCCAGTCCGCTCTCCCGGACGATGCGTTCGCAGGCCTGGGCCTCGGCTTCTCCGCGGCCGGAGAGGAGGACGAGGCGGGAGACGCCGTGCTTGCCGGCACGGTCGACGAGAGCCTGAATGGCGTCGGTCGCCCCAGGCATGGCAAGGTCCGGGGCGTAGCTGATGTAGACGGCCTCGACGCCTTCGAGGCAGGCATCCCAGCCGGCCTGCCGGTGCCAGTCGAAGGGCGGTTGCGCCGATCGGGAGCCGATACGGACGGGGCGCCCCATGGATTCGAGGCGGGCTGCGATGCGGCGACCGGTCTTTCCGGTGCCGCCGAGGACGAGAATGCGCCCTTGAGTGGACGCGGACAGGTTCGAAGATGACTTCATGGTTTTTCGATGGGTTGGTGTTTGGTTGACCAGTCCATGCTACCCCATCTCCAGGACCTGTTTCTTGACCGGAGAAGCCAAAGCGTTGACTTCGGGCGCCAATCCCCGGCCCGCTCAGGCCTGGTAAATGGCGGCAAGGCGAAAGGAGCGCGGTGTTTGCCCCTGCCAGCGCTTGAACGCCCGGGTGAAGGCGCTTTGCTCCGAGAACCCCGTCATAAAGGCAACCTCGGCCAGCGAATAATCGGTTTGCCTGAGCAGGCGCATCGCCAATTGACGCCGGGTGTCATCCACCAGGGTAATGAAGCTGTGGCCCTGTTTGGCCAGCCGGCGCTGGAGGGTCCGGCCGCTCATTCCAAGTCGGCCGGCCACTTCGCTCAAGGTCGGGACACCCTCGCTGAGGGCTTGGGAGACCTGGCGCCGGACCCGACTGGCGAGGGAAGGATCTGCCTCAACGACGGAAAGCTCACTTTCGAGGTGGTTCTCGAAGAAGCGCGACAGGCCCTCGTCGCCCAGTTGGTTGGGGGCCGCCAAGGTCTCGTCCGAAAACAAAAGCGCGTCCCGACCGGATTCGAAGTGGACCGGGCAACCGAAGTAGTCTTCGTGGGCCCGGGTCGAGGACGGGGCCGTGTGCTGGAAATGGACGGCGATGGGCCGGCAGGGTTGCGTGGAGACTTCGCGACTGATGGAGATGATACTCGCCAGACTGGCCTCGTTGGACAGCCGCAAGCCAAGGCGTCGGTGACCGTCCCGGTGCAGGTTCATGAATACGCCGCCCTCGGCCGTCTCCAGTTCGTAGGCCGTGACACTGGTCAGAACCCGGGCGTAGCGTTCGGCTCGTTCGCAGGAACTGCGCAGGTTGAGGGCGGATTTCCAGGCGAGGCCGAAAGCACCATAATCGTCGCAACGCATGGACGCGCCGACCCGGAGGGGCAGGGTATGACCGGCGCTGTCCAGACCGGCCACATTTTCCAGAAAGGCGTAGTAGACCAGATCGGATACCATCGCTTTCGGATCATGGAGACACGCCGAATCAATACCTGTACCGGCCAGGAGCGCGTCCGGGTCGACATCCGCGCCAACCTGATGAAGCACTTTTCTGACAAACAACGTGGTGATCTGTCCCATGGGGTCCTGCCGGCAGTCGGGTCGGGATGAGAATTCCTCGGTCCTGGTGCCCGGGGTTGGCCTGTGGTGAAAACCCTCTGGACGGGGCAATGCGAGTCAAGAACCGATGAGCCCGCCGCGCTCGGCCTCGTCTGGTCGCGCGGCTACACCGGCCCGATCGTCTCGCAGGCTTACGACCCGGGCGGCGACGCCTATCTGATCGCGAAACGCTCGATCGATACTATCCGGGAGATCCATGACCGTTACCAGCGCAACCCCGCGCTGAATCCGTATTACGTGGAATCCTGAATTGTCGGTCGGGCAAGGCCAGGGGTCGGGCTTTGTCGTTTGTGGTTGCCGTCTGTTTTCCTGTTCCCGACTCTGGCCGGGTTGATGAGTGGTCTGATGAAACCAGGCAGGCGGTTTGATGCCCGGTTGTTCGGTCGGGTTTTTATCCGTCTGCCTTGGGGATGAAGTCGACCGTCTGAGTTCCTCGATCGGGATTCGAAGATGAAGAATTCACTGGGCATGGAATTGGTGCCGGTTGCGGCCGGGTCCTTCATGCGCGGGGCCGTCTTTGATGGAACCTGGCAGCAGTATCATGATCAGGTCCTTGGTGCGGCCGGTGGAACGCTGCCGATGGCCGCATTGACCGGCGGCGAAACCGACGAAGCTCCCGTTCACCGGGTGACGATCACCCGGCCATTCCTGATGTCCGCCACGGAAGTCACCAACCAGCAGTATGCGCAGTATGATCCCGATCATCCCCGGACGGAGTGGAACCCGGAGGACGACGCGGCGGTCGGTGGGGTCAGCTGGGATGAAGCGACGGCATTCTGCGCATGGCTGAGCGGGCGGGAGGGGAGGACTTATCGGCTCCCGACGGAGGCGGAATGGGAATATGCCTGCCGGGCCGGGTCGGACACTCACTTCCATGGCGGGCAGGACCTGGCGGAAGACGCAATCGACCGGCGGTCCCGCCGGGTCGGGCGATGCCCACCCAATGCCTGGGGGCTCCACGACATGCACGGCAATGTCGAGGAATGGTGTCTGGACGGGTACGGGGATTACCCGGGAGGCGACGTCACGGACCCGGTCGGGCCGTCGACCAGCCTGACCCGGGTGGTCCGAGGGGGATCCGATGAAGATCCGCCCGCCATCCTGCGTTGCGGGAACCGGACCAGCACGGTCGCGGCCTTCCGGCACGAGCGGATCGGGTTCCGGGTGGTCTGCGCCGACCTGCCCGCGACCCGGCCGACCACGGTGGTTGAGCCGCTCTGGCAGCGGGACGTCGGCCAGGCTGACCACGACTGGTCGGGTGGCCCGCCCCCGGACCAACCGTGGTTCGGCGAGATTCTGTCGTTTGCCACGCCGCCTCCGGCCGTGAATACACGGGTTACGGGCTCTATGCTGCGGTCTCCTACGACGAAGGCGAGACCTGGCCGGTCCGGAGACTGATCACTCCCGGGGGGCCGGGGCGACGGATGTTCGGTGGTGGGCACCATCACTTTTTCTGGATGGATGCAACCCACGCTGAACCGGGAGGTTACACCTGCACCCTGCAGACCCCGGACGGCGTCATTCACCTGGTGAACAGCTGCCTGCATTACCGCTTCAACCTTAAGTGGCTGGAGACGCTTCCGCCAGTCGAAACCTGAATCCGGCCGGCGCACCTGTGGGATCTGGAAGCGCAGCCCGGGCTTGCCGTCAGACGAGCGAGGGAAGGAGCCGTCATGGATCGGGACCGGGTTGGTTGGTTTGACTTCTGTGCAATGCCCCTTTTGACCTTTCCGGGCGGAACGATGAAATCCACCCCAACCAGACAGATTGTCCGGACCTGCGCACGAGTCGTTGGCATTCGCTGCCTCATGATCATCACTGCAGCGATTTTCGCCCAGGTCCTTGTCCGATTGAACCTGACGATTCCGGGGGATGTCCCGGCCATGGTCGCGAACATCCTTGGTTCCGCGTTGATCTTGCGCGCGGGAATCGCGGCAGAGCTTGTCGGTCTCCTCCGGCATGTGGCCCTCGCCGGAACCATGAGTCCTGTCATCCTTCTTTCGTCCGTGGTCGTCGGGGCATCTCATGCTCCTGGCATGATGATCAAGGCGGTGGGCCTTCGGACCTGGCGATCGTGGGACGACCGCCAGGCTCTTTATCCGATCCGATAATACTGTTTCCTCCATGATATCCGACCGCACACGCTTGGCCCTTTTCACGATTCTTTTTCCGGTTATGTCTCATTCGCTATCATATGGTGCGCTGAACCCGATTGGCAGCGAACGGCAGTTTTTCTTCGATGATGAAATCGTCGAGACGATGGAGAACACGGCCCGTCGACTGAATCCGGCCGTGAAGTTGCCGGACAATCCCGTCATCAGACGTGACAAGCCATGGGAGGGGCCCGATATGCGGCTGGCCTGGGCCATTTACGATCAACGGCTGGGTAAGTTTCGGATGCGTTATTCGTCGGGGGTCTTTCGCTCCGGAGGGCGCAACGAACAGGGCGAAGTGATTGTCCTTGGCGAGGGGGACTCGACCGCGGCCCAACGGGTGGTCTGCGAAGCATTCTCTGATGATGGAGTCCACTGGGAGAAGCCCGAGCTTGGTCTGGTCGAATTCCAGGGATCCAAGGCGAACAATATCCTGCCCGAGGAGGCGCTCTACTCCTACTTTTTCGAGGACCTGCATGACCCGGACCCCGAGCGGCGCTACAAAGCCCATACCCGGGAAGGGACTTACGACGGCACTGGAATGACAATTTCCGCCTACCACTCCGCCGACGGCTACAAATGGAAGGCCTCATGGAGTGAGCCCGTGATCGATACGGGCGATCAACCCGGTCGTTGGGGACCGACGGAGTTTCTCGGATGGGACCCCATCCGGAATACCTACGCCGTGCACATGGAAAACAACTTCCACATGCATTCCGCGTACCATCATCGGCGTTCAATCGGACGGGCGGAAAGCCCCGACCTCATCAAGTGGTCGGAACCGGAGACAATCATCGTGGTCGACGGGCTGGATTACCCGGATACCGAGTTCTATAACATGCCGACGGCGTTTTATGAGGGTTGGTATCTCGGGTTTCTGTGGATTTTCTCCACAACCAACACCACCCATGAACCGCACTTTGTCTTCAGTCGCGATGGGGTTCACTACAATCGGACTTACCGGGAGCCGGTGATCAGGCGGGGAGACAATGGCGATTTCGATGCCGTCTCAATCTACGCACAGAAGCCCATCATTCATGACGGAGAGATTCTCTGCTACTATACGGGTACGAATTGGCGCTCGCCGGAGCAACTCGTGGTATTGGGCGACAAGGCGACGGCCGGCATCGGTCTGGCTCGATTGCCGCTGGATGGGTTCGTTTCCCTTGAGGGCGCGCGGCACGAATTCAGCGTGGTGACGACTCGTTCGTTCACATTCACCAGCGAGAAACTTTTTCTCAACATGCGCGCCGCCTTGCAGCAATGGGGAGCGGAGCCCTGCGAAGTGAAGGTCGAACTCCTGGACGGACGTCATACCCCGTTGGATGGCTTCGCCTTCGACGATGCGGATACCCTCTCAACCACCGGTATCAATCAGCTTGTTTCGTGGAATGGTCGGACGGACCTGTCATCCCTGCAGGGGAAACCGATTCGGTTGCGCATCCATTTCAAGAACGCAAAACTCTATTCGTTTCAGTTTCAGTAAATGGACCGCAAGACACTGCGCAGGAAGCTGCCATTCCTCGCCCAAGGCAGGTTCGGAAGACCGGGCTGTTTCTCATCGGCCCTGTCTCTCGTTTTTGCGGGCGGATTGATCGGCACGCTGCACGGGGCCGTAACCGTGTCGGAGCCTGTCGTCGCCGGAGGCGGGCGACTCCTGTTCGACGACTACTATCAGAAGCAGCGATCGGATGAATTGTTTGGTCAAGGCGTGGCGCGTGGAGGGTCGTCGTTGAGGGACCTGACGAATTTCTACTCACCGGAAGCGACGGCGATCCCCAATGGCACTTTCGCCTTTTCAGAATTGATTGCCGATAAGTTCCAGGTGGAAATCAGCCGTCGGCCGCTGTCGGAGTCACTGTTGGACGGCGTGGCGGCCTATATGATGGTTTGCCCGGTTCGGCTCACGCATGGAGGACGAAGCGATCTGACTGAGACGGAGGCCTCCATCCTGGAAGCGTTTGTGGCAAGGGGAGGGTGCCTCATCCTGGTGGCCAACAGTATTCCTGAGCCTGAAACGGGTCCGATCGACTTTGCGGGGCTCAACCTGATCGCCGAACGGTTTGGCGTGCGGTTCCTTCCCGGCCAGACGGATACGATTTCGATCCCGATTGCCAACGACCATCCTCTGTTTGACGGCGTCGACGACATGATCTTCGGAAACGGCACCACGCTGGAAGTCCTGGCTTCAGCCGAGCCGACAACGCAGGTCCTCCTCGAGAGTCACAGTCAGAAAGCGCTGGGTCCGGTGGCCGTGCTGGCGACTTATCAACGAGGCAAGGTCCTTTTGTTTGGTGATGCCGGGTCGTTTGGGAATGCCCATGTCTTCCGCAGTGATATCGGGCAGGCGGAGGGTCTGAGGCAGATGGTTTTCGGGTTGTTGCCGGACGGGCCCGCTCCCCGTTATGGATGGAAAGAGGGACTGCAGATGCGTGTGCATCTCAAGCAGGAGCAGATCGTTTCCGGCTATCCGGAGTTCATGCAGATTTTCAAGCTCCCTCTCCCTGAGGGCACGCAGACCTATGCCAGTGGAATGCGTCAGATAGACCTGGAGGCTTCCGGGGGGGCGGCTGATGCCTTCGGGAGCCGTGACTTTGTATCCGCGGTCTTCAGTCGTGAAGCCGTATTTGATCTGGACATCGGAGCTTCGGATGGGCGAGGATTTCCTGTCTCCTGGAGCGATCCCCGGGGCGGGCTGACCGCCAAATTGCTTCCCAACGGTCGACAGGTGAATCCCGGGGTTCCCAAGGGGGAGGACTTGATCGCCTGGCAGGCGGTATTGTTGAACGACGCGGTGGGTGCACCTTTGAGATCCTACGCGCTGCCGGGAGAGAAATGGACGGCTGAGGGATTGGTCAGCTTGCCCCACGCTCAACTGCTGATGTCCCCGCGCCGGGTCAATGCACCTTCGGATTTTCTCTTTGAGGGCAAAGCGGATTATCGTGGAGTACCCTGCTATCTGTTCAGTCGGGTGACGCGGTTGGAAGGAGAAGACTGGTCGCCTGACGACATCGTGGGACGGGAATTCGCCATGCAGTTCAATGCCCGGGGAATTAAGATCGTGGGGGGCGGGCAGTTGGCGGTGGCGAAATACTGGATCAGCCAGGACGCGCTCCTGCCGGTACACACCGAGGTGAAGGTATCGGCTGCGCTTTGGTGGCACGACGGGCGGTTCCCATCCAGGTATGTGGGAACCCACGATTCCAAGAACTACGAAAACTGGGAGACGGTCAATTTCGTCGCATCCTTCGGTCGCGTACTCACGGTCGACTTCGAAGTGCAATGAACGAAGGCGCTCCACCCGCCTTCGGGCCAGACCGACCGGAGGGCCTTCCCGGGCGACCTCCGTCCGGAGTCTGCTGTGATGGTCAGCCTGGATGTGACAGGACACCCCGCATTATTACAAGGCCCGGTCCCGAACCGGTCGAACTGTCTTCCCGCAGTCGATGGTTGCCGAACTTGCGTTTAATCCAATGGCCTGGGGTCACCATCCTGCGGGGCGGCCCGGAGCGTTCATCATGCGCCCTCCAGACATAGCAGTCGTAATCCTCTACCTGACGGCGGTAGTCGTGGTCGGGATCGCATCCCGTGGGCGGAAGAAATCAGCTGACGAATATTTCACCGCGCATGGTCTGTTCGGGGGACGACTGGGCACCGTTCTGGTCGGACTGAGCATCGCCGCGACTTTTTTCAGTGGCATCAGTCTGATCGTCTACATCAGTTCCGCCTACAGTGGGGGTATTCAGATTGCCGTCGGTCTGGTCGCCCTGCCGGTCTCGTGGCTCGTGCTTCATTTCTGGTTCCTTCCGCGATTCTTGTCGGGTAACTGGCTGCATCCCTACGATATCATCGAGAAACGTTTTGGAATCGAGGTGAGGCTGACCCTGTCCGCGATGTTCGCACTGATGCGGATCGGCTGGATGGGTGTGCTGGTTTATGCACCGGCCGTTGTGATCCTGGGAACCGCCGACCTCGGTCCCGCCTGGTTTTGGCCCATTGTCCTGGCGATCGGCCTGTCTTCGACACTCTATACCGTGATCGGAGGGATTCGAAGCGTGATCATCACCGACGCGATTCAGTTCCTCGTTGTCGCGTTGGGCATGATTTTCATCGGGACCTTCCTCTGGTCGAGATTGGACCTTTCGACGGCCGAGATGGTGAGTGAACTCGGTGAAGCCGGACGGCTGGAACTTTTCAATTTCTCGTTTGATCCGACCCTCACCTTCACCTTCTGGGCGATCCTGATCGGCGGAGGGGTGGGAAACGTGTCCTCCTATCTCTCGGATCAGATGGCGCTGCAACGGTATCTGACTTCGGATACGCCGAAAGAGGCAACCCGGTCATTCCTGATCAATATTGTCGGAGCGGCGGTGGTCGTCGTCACGTTGGTCTGCGTGGGGCTTCTGTTGTCGCTCTGGTACCGGCATCACCCCGATCCGGACCTGCCGGTCAAACCGGACAGGGTTGTTTCCTACTTCATCGCGAACGAACTTCCGGTGGGCATTTCGGGCCTGTTGATCGCTGCGATCCTCGCCGCGACAATGAGCAGCATGACGAGTGGGGTCAACGCCCTGGCCGGCGCGTTCACCAATGATTGGATGGCGCGTTTCGGGCGGAAGAGGACGGCCGTGGAAACCTACCAGTTGAGCCGGCGCTCAAGCCTTGTGATCGGCATTTCTGCCACCGCAATGGCCGGATTGATCGAGCGCATGGGTACGATGCTGAATGCCTCACAGATCGTAATGGGGCTGTTCCTGGGCCCGATGCTCGCCTGTATGATTCTTGCCATAACGAAGATCCGTATCACGCCACGGGCCATGTTGACCGGCATGGCGTGCGGTACCGCGGCGGGCGGAGTGGTGGTCGCCTCTCCCGCGGCGGGTATGTGGGTTTCTCCAGTCGCCTTTGTTTCTTCCCTGTTGGTGCCACTTGCGGCCGCGACGCTGTTTCGCGGCTCATCAAATCAGCCCAAAGGGGTCGCAACTTGAATACTGGCATCATCCGCAGATCGATTGGCACGCATGGGTGATCTGCAGAGAGACTGCAGCCGGATTTGAAGCTGAGAACTGACTGTTGACCCCCATTTCCGCCGTTGGTCGCACCCCCGGTTAGCGGGGTTCCGTGTTCCACGGGCGGGCGGAGATTCGCAATGCCCCGGAAAGGCCGGGTCGTTGGGATTGCGAGATCGGAAGGGAGAACACGACACCGGACCCTGCGGAGTCGGTGAAAACGTCACCCCGGGCTTTTCGGCGGGCCAGGTTGGGCGTCTTGCTCTGAAAACCGTAGCAGACGCGCCAGCCGCTGCGGGTCCTGGAATCTGGAAAGGCCTCAAGAAGAATGGTCTCCCGGTAGATGGTTGCGCCTTCGTAGTGGCGATCAAGGAACAGGAAACCGTCGACTTCGTAATCGGGGACAACGACCGAAAGCTCGAAGGCAAAACTTACCGATTTGCGCGATGAGTGACTGAACTTGCGGTCGAGAAAGATGGAAAAAAGGTGAGGGCTCTGGTCGCGATCCGGTGGCCGTTTGTCGGAGGATGGCGACGGGGCGAACAATTGGTCATAGGTGCGAAAGATGGCCGAGTGCTCGCGTCTGGTTCTGCGATGAATGTCCCAATGGCAACCACGGACACTCGCCACAACCTCGAACTGGTAGGAGGCCCTGACGGTCTTGCCCGCCTTGAACTGTTTTTCCACGGCTGCGGGCAGTGTGATGTCATCAATATCCAGTCGTCCGTCGAACCGGATCTGTCCGAATAGAAACCGGGTGAGGTTCTGGTATCCTTCCTCCGAATTCACTATACCGTAATGACCCGAATGGCTGCGGTTGATGTGGGCCCTTGGCGAGGTGACGCGGCGGCCGTCGGATGCGTGGCCAAAGGTCGTGGCCTTCTCGATCCGGACCAACCCGTCGCTCGCATCGCCCGCGGCCCAGGCGGATACTCCACCCAGGACCGGGTAGTCCTTCGGATTGGTGCCCACCAGATTGAAGACACGCTCAGCGGGAAAGCCTTTGATTTCGGATACGTCGTCAGTTCCCTCAGGCAGGCCCAGATAGCCGGCCATGCGTTTGCGATTGAAATTGGTGACGTCCCCGAGGGCTCGCCAACCCGGGACGTTGTTCACAATTCGCAGGTCGATACCGTTGTGCGGCGTGGCATAGGTGAAGAGTTTATCGACTGCGGCACGGGCGGATGCATCCCCCAGCTCAGGGTTCTGCATGAAGGCACGGCAGACAAGACCACCCATTGAATGGGCGACCAGGTAGACGCGGAAGTCTTCAGGGGTTACCTCGTTTTTCGGGTTTTCACAGATCCGTTGGCGCAGACGCAGGATGAGCTGACCAAGGCGCCGGGCAAAATGTTCGATGGGCCGGCTGTTCCCGTCGCTGAACGCTTCCGATGCGTCTTCGTAATACCGATGGATGACGATGCAGCGGTAGGGGACGGCGTTGTTTGGTTTGTCAGTTGTGACGATGTCATCGCCGGCTTCGATGACATCCTGGTATTCGTAGTCGCACATCAGGCGGATGACGGGGGACTCGAAATAGAACCGTTTGAGATCACCCGTCCACGCTGTTCGCGTCTTTGTGGACCCCAGATTGAAACCCATATAGGGATCGGCCACGGCGTCTTCTATTTCGCCGGAGGTCGCTGCGAACCCGCGTACGTAGATGATGGGATGGTATGGATGCGGCATACAGAATCGCAGGTGGTCTGCGCGCTGGTTTTCCCTCTTCGGCCCCGTTGATTAGGCTCCTCAATTCCGGCCCTGTCAAGAGCCCCGAAGATGCGTCGGCCGGTCAGGCTCTAGAGTTGTGGACACTCTGGCGGTTGGGGCATTCGGAACACGGGGGACAGAAAGGATCCGCCCTGGCTTTTCGGCATCGTCCAGGGTCTGGCTCTTGAGGCGTGGGTTGACTGCAAGGGACCCCTCTTGGATCCGGAGCCCGAAAAAGGAAGGCCGAATGCTTTGCTTCCCGACCGGCAAGTGCCTATGCCGGCCCTACAAGCCTCGGGCGAACTCGAAGGCGTAGAGCTTGGCTTCCTGCATTTCAAATCGAAGGCGCACGGGCTTTCCCGCCAGTGTGGCAACACTTGACTGTCCGTTCCAGGTGACGGTCTTGCCTACGGAATCGCCTACTATCGGGTCGCATTGACCCGGTTCAAAGCCCGGATAGGCTACGCCGTTTTCATCGGTCAGGCCCACCCGGACCGAACCCTTCGCATGGATGTTGAGCAACAGCTGATCGCCTGCAAACACCAAGGGTAGCGTAGTCGCGATCCCGGGATCGGCGCCCGCATCGAGCGAAACAAATCCGTCCAGGCGCTGGCTGTATCGATAATAGAATCTTTGGTCATCGCCTCCGTGCGCACCGCCTTCATCGACGTATTGCCAGATCTCATCGCCACGGCGAACAAGTCCGTAAAGGGTGAGTTCCTCTTCCTGCGTCCCCAATGGGATGTACCAATCGGTTCCGAAAAACGACCAGTTTTCACCATCACGGCTGACCCCGAGGTCAATATGCCTGACCTCATCATTGTCGGAAGAGTATCTCCAGACGAATGCGAGATAAACGTCGGGGGCCCACGGGTACTTGATGGCCCTGATTCGGTAGACCTCGCCCGCTTCAGTTACGGGGAATGAGATCGGACCTTCGCAGGAAACGGATGGGAAAGGGTATCCTTCAAAATAGGGCGTATCCATTTTGTGAAAGGGCCAGGGTTTGAGGATTTCCTTCGTCCAGAAACCCACACCGACCCTTCCACCCGGCGGGGAGCACTCATCGTTGTGAAAACTGCTGTCGCGCTTGATGTAGCTGGCGTAACGACCCCGCTGGTCATCCCAGAAGCATTCGCCTTCGCCGCCGGATCGAAGGGGAAGCTGACTCACCTCGTTCCTCCTCCAGTTGATGCCGTCACCCGATGTATAAAAGTACATGCCCCGAGTGGCAACGAAAGCGTTGACCTTGTATTTCTCGTTGTCCGGGACATCCGGGTTCAGGTCCCTGAAGAATGACCCGTACATCGGCGTCTCGGGCAGGATCAGGCCCTTCAGGACGAAGTTGAGTCCATCCTGGGATGTGGCCAGATACGTCTTTCCTTTTTCCGAGGCGTATCCCTCCGGCAATGCCATATAGACGACTCCGTCAACGTCGAAGACGCTCGCCCGCAGCGACGATTTCCTGATGGGAAAGTCCTTGCCGATCTCCTGCCGGTTGAAGGGTTGGTTCATCCGGATCTGCACTCCAGTCCGGGTATCGATGATCGCGTCGTCGATGAAGACATGCCTGCGGGCACCGAATTTGAGTGGTATCGAGACCGCCGAGGGATCGAAAAGCAGTCCCGGACCATCGGCGACCGGCGGGGGAGGGGAATCGGGCCCGAAATTCCTTGAGTGGCTGGTCGGGACGAAATCGGCGTCGTATCGGGCCACCTTCGATATGCACATTTCATCGATCAAACCGGTCATGTGATTCTCGTTCGCGCGATTCGATCCGATTGCGACATTGAAGCGATTCAGGCGACGCCGTTCGAAGTCCATGAGCTTGAAGTCCCGGTGCTCCTTCTCCCGATCTTCGGGTTTCTGCAGGTCCGGCGCGGCGCGCTTCTCAATCCGATCAAGCCGGGAAGCAGGAGTCTGCTCTACGCCATTGACGAAACACAGCGCTTCCGAACCGCGACGGCTGATAGCGACATGATGCCATTCGCCCGCCGCCAAACCCGCCGGACAGATCAACTTGACTCCGGCAAGCCGGTTGACGAGTTCGAACCCGCCGGTGGTCAGGGTCAGGGAGAACCCGGGCTCATAGGCCTGGCCCAGATCAATCACCGTGGAGGGACCAACGTCTGGTTCCGGATTGATCCAGAATTCAATCGTCCATTCGCCACCTGCGAGTGCTTCAAGGAGCGCGCCCGGACCCTCCGTCGGTCCCCAAAGAGCACTGGGGGTTCCGTCAGGTTCGCGCAGTTCTTCTTCAGAGACCTTTCCGGCAAACCCGGCATAACAGAGCGCATAGTCCGTGCCGGATACACGCAAAGCGTGCCCGAACCGGCCTTGCACCAGGCGGCCGCCGTCCATCAGGCACAGGTCGGCCCTGGCATATTCGCTGGCATCAGTCAGAGTGGAGTGTGGGTAGTCGATTTCGTCAAACAGCCAAAGGGCAACGGTGTCACCACTCGGTTGCCGGACGCCTTCGGCAAGCGTTCGCTCCATCGGATGAGGCGGCGCTTTGATCTCCTTCTTCAGTATCGTACCGTCCGGGGCGACCTTGAGCTCAATCGCTGTGCCGTCAGCCATTGCGGCCTCAACCTCATAGACGACCCGACCGTCTTCATGATCCTTCCTGAGATCATCGATGCCGACTCCATCCAGGTGCGTTCCGATCGTCCGCTGAACCACCGGTGGCAACTCGGCGAAAGCGACATCCACATCGTCCTCCCACTCTGTTTCGGGGCCTTCAATACCTGCCTCATGGCCCGGAGTTTCAGGCCGCTGGGCGCTGCCGACAGGGGAAATTACCAACCCTGATCCGATCAGAGCGCCGAGCATCAGGAGATTCTTCATTGTGCGGTTCCTTTGAATGGAAACACCTTCGTTCCATTGTCCGCCTCAGGGCCCGACTTGGAAAGTCCGGCATCCATGGAAACAAGCAATATGTTTCAGTCGCTGCCATTCCATGAACGGTATCCATTCCACTGACACGAGAGGTGGTTGATTGCGCTGATTCCTCCGGGAATCGGCATTGTGAGAAGGACAACAAGACAGCCGTCAGCCTGCGTCTTTATGTTAAGTGTTGCAAGAGGATAACCCTGCATCCGGCCGTCAGGTTCGCCAGAGACAGTTGGAGGGAGTCGGCCTGTTGACTCTTGATCCTGACCACGCTTTCAGATAGCGAAGTCCGACCTCAGCTCCTCCGGCTTGCATGACCGGAGACCGGTCGGTCTGCCGGGAAACCATGGACAGAACGTTGAACGCTTTCCAGCGCCCGTCGGATCACTTGAACTGAATCCGGACGAATCGATCACCGGACAGGTTTTGCCGGAATGGCCAAAATCCTGAGACGCCGTTCGCCTGGTTTTCCCTGCATGCCAATTCGGGGGAAAAAGGGTCAGGGGAAAAAGGGTCAGGCTTTGTAGTTTGTAGTTGGGTTGACGGGTTGCCGGCCCAGCGATTGATCAAGGATCAATACCGGACTGAATCCGGGAGTGTTGACCCCTGATTGCGTGGCGTATGTGGGGGCTCTTTGTTCGACCTGCCGTTGTTGCGGCGGCGACAGCGTTCCTTTGCGGGTCGCGGACCGCGCCTTGGTTCCATCGCCGGAGACGCAAGGAGTCCATGGGCACCCACCGGGCTCCCTGATGCGGAGGACTCGACGCATGAAGTCAGGACCATGGGAATCCGGACCCCTTTGGTCTGCCCCTCTCAAGGCGCCGGGTCGAACAGGATGCCACCCATGCTGGCTCCACCGCCGATCGCCACGTCCCCGGGCATGCCGGCCAGCTGGATCTTGATGAAGTCCCCCGCCACGAAGCCGTCGAAGCGGAAGGTGTAGATGTCCGCGACGCCGTTGAATCCTTCCTCCCCGGGCTGCGGCCAGGTGTCCGGCTCCACTGCGTTTCCCTGATGGACGCCCCGGGCCCGGAGGCGGGAGATCGCGTTGTACTTCCCGCCCGTGTTATCGACGACGATGCGCAGATAGAACGACGCCGGCGTGCCTTCCCCGAGCATGATGCGGTTCACTGCATTGCTGGTATTGCCGGCGGCATGGGGATCGAGGATGATGCCCGAAAGACCCACTTCGCCGTCGGGCAGCGTAAACCGATTGAACGCCGCGAAACCACCGGCCGAACGGCACGGGCCGTCCTGGGAAAAGGTGCGCCTGAAGAAACGGATGCTCATCCATGAGTCGAGGTGGACCAGCGGACCGGCCCAGACCGGCAGGCCGTTGCGTTCGAGCTCATCGGTCGGGCGGTCCATCACGGGCTCCGGGGCATTGAAATGGGGGAACCAGTAGCCAAGGACGCCCATCTGCGGCGCCGCGTGAAAGTCCGTCCGGTCCGTCGTCCTGCCGATGTAGGTGATGCCGGCGGCATGCAACCCACCGGCCGCAGTCAGTGCCACCGCCAACGCCCACCACCGTGAACACCGTCGCCGCGGAAGTTTCATGGACAGATCGAAACCGGGCGCCGTTGCCGCGTCAACTACGGCAGACCACGCCGTTGTGCCGGCGTGTGGGCCACGGTTGGGCGCCTCGACACAGCGAGATGGCAAAACAAAAACAGAATTTCGGAATTGCGGCTCGGGCTGAGGGCGAACTTTGGGATCTCATCCGTCTACATCACCGAGTGAGAGGCGATCTCTATTGCGCCCCTTACGAGCTGGACGAATCGGCGGTGAGGAAACCGTTCACGTCCAGCCAGTGGATGAAAGCGTCGAACCAGCGGTTGCTGGTCCGGTCGGGGTTGCCGAGACCGAAGCCGTGGCCGCCGTTCTGGTAAAGGTGAAACTCGACCGGCCGGCCCGCATCGTACCAGGACTTGATCAGGCCGAACTGGCCCCGGAAGAGAAAGTCGTCGGTTGCGATGGCGCTGAACAGGGGCGGGGCATCTGCCGGCACCTCAACCGGTCCCATCCCGCCGTATATCGGGCCTATGAAGGCGAGCTTCATCGTCTTCGAGTGGAGCGTGCTGTGCATGGTGAGCCCGGCGCCGGCAGAAAAGCCGATCATGCCAATCCGCTTCGTATCGACACCCCATTCCTCCGCCCGGTCGACAATCATCGCGTAGGCGGCTTCGGCATCTTCGAGCTGGTTCGTCAGATCCCAGCGCGGTGGTCCCGGCGGTTCCTCCGTCCGCGTTGAGTCCGAGGACTGACTGGCGGCGGCGAAGGTCCGGTTCATCGAGTCTCTAAAGCCATCAAGCGACTCGGGCGTCGGTTGGAGTCGGTATTTGAGGACAAAGGCAGCGATGCCGTGGGCATTCAATGCCTCCGCAACCTCCCAGCCTTCGTTCCCCATCGAAAGCCAGCGGAACCCGCCGCCGGGCGCAACGATGACGGCAAGACCGTTCGCGATGGCCGGATCGGGCAGGAACGGTGTCAGGGTGGCGTTCGAGACATTGCGCGCCATGGGGTCGCCCCACTGACGGAACCAGCTCTCCGGCGCGGGCTGGTCGTCGACACCTCCCGTGCCAAGCGCAATCGCGTTGGGCTCGGCAGGGGCTTCGAGCGGGTAGATCGTCCCGTCCTGCGCCATGGTGGATGCGGTCAATGCCAGAAGGGAGGCCAGGGCGGAGGCTCTGGCAAGATTGAACAGGGTATCGATTGTGAACATGGATTTATGCCTGAATGTGTATTGTACGATGGATACGTTTTGGAGTGGATTCATTCTCTGCCGGAACGGCGCGAACTGCAATACGGAAAGTGCCAACTGTCCAGCCCGGCCGGGTCTCCGATCAACCCGCCCATTTCACCGGGGTTGAGTTTTCGAAAGGGGGCAGTCCCCGGAATCCGTCATCGTCCGGGGTTTGACCGTTCAATGTTGCGGATCAGCAGGGTGGGACCACGACCGGATCGGAAGTTGAGAATCCGAACATTGACTCCTTCCGGCACTCCAAGCTTGTTCTCGCAATCGGACGATGACCGGCTCAGGTTGTCGTGTGGCCAACAACCCACTCAACCTTCTCCTTCGACTTGCTCTTGAGATGGCCGCCCTGATCGCCTTCGGGGTTTGGGGCTGGTCCTGGGCGAATGGCCCGTTGCGGTTCCTCATCTGCGCGGCATGCGTTATCCTGCCGGCGGCGATGTGGGGGATATTCCGGATGAAAAACGACGGTGGGACTCCGGTCATCGAAGTCGGTGGACGGGTGCGCCTGCTCCTGGAAATCGTCTTCTTCACCCTGGCCTGCGGCGCGGGTGTCTCGACCGGGAATACAGGCCTCGCCGGGACTCTCGGGATCGTCTGCCTCCTGCATTACGGGCTGAGTTACGATCGTGTCATCCGCATGTTTCGAGGTGGTTGATCCCTGACGGAAGACAGGGCTCATCTTCGGGAAGTCGAACGCGCGGTCCCGGGCCGTCGAGCAAACCCCACCGGCCTTCTTCGTATCTGAAACCTCGCCGACCCAGGAGCCTTGCCGGGGGACGCACCCGCCACTGGATTCTTCAGCTCAGACATCCTGGCCGGTCCCAACTGTGTAGACCTCGATGAACGCGATGCCCCCATCGCCTCTTCCGCCGCTTGCCGTCCTTCCACACTCTCAGGTAAGGACCGGAAGGGACTCCTGCCAGTCTGAAGCGAGCGTCTCCCAACTCTGGCCCGACGCCCTGGACCGGCACCCGATTCAGGATGTCTCCGACGATGACATACCCTCCGGTCAGGATCGACGCCCCCTGTCCGGTGTGTCCCCGCGTCGAAAGGTTGACCGGCAGGGCGGCGTTGTACTCCTCGATCTAGCCTTGACCCCACTCGAATCCGAAGATCTTTCCCGACCGCATCCGGAACTGAATACCCACTTTGGCCCCCGGCTCGATTCGGAGCGCCTTTTCCCCCCGCCAGGTCACAACCCTGGTTGAATGGTCGCCCACGATGGGGTCGCAGTCGTCGAGGGAGCGGCCGGGAACTTTGTCCAACCCGACCTGCAGGATGCCGGCCTGATGAACCTTCACGTTTACGCGGAGTTCGTTGCCCGCAACCGGAAGGTCCAGGGTCTGGAATCTCCCATAACTGTCCGCCGCGATGGCGCTCAACCGGTCCTTATCCCAGACGGCATAACCACCGAGGCTGTCCCGCACTCCCGGCCAGCGCGGGTACTTGTGCGGGTGGCGGACTTCGCTGAACGGCAGTGCGATCCTGTCTCCGCCAAGAGGAATGAGATTCCCGCGCAGATACCCGAAGACGCCACCTTCCCACCCGGATCCTCCGGGTGCATAGACCGGCCCGCCCGGGACCCTGTCCCAGCAGATTCCGTCTGCGCTGGAGAACAGATCAGACTCGGAACTCTCCGTATCCAGATGGTAAACGCCGGGGAACATGAGGTGGTAGCCCTCCAGTCCGGGATAGCCCGTGTAGCAGTTGACGTAATACTCGTCGGTGTAGGGAGGTTGGAGATCCGGCCAGATGATCGGCTCCAGCGGAGTCCATCTCCTGAAATCGACCGATTCGGAGCGGACGATGATCCGCTGCTGGAAGCGGACCGAACGGGTGTACATGACATAGCGGCCCAGCCACTCATCGTAGAGCCCGATGCAGTCGGCGTCGGCCTTGGCGACATGCAGCGGCGTCTCGATCAGCCGCCACGCCAACCCGTCCGGGGAGACGAGTCCAAAAACACAATTGAGCTCATCCCGGCTCACTCGAGGGTCACGGTGGCGGGGGTGGAGATTCTGGAACCTCTCCCAGAGCTGCTCGAAGCGTGGGTGATCCCGGCTCAGGCGGACTGAGAGGAAGCCTTTGAAACGCTCCGCTTCGGGGGCATGGCGATCTACGAAGAAGTCCGCGTCCGGCGCGGTGAAAGGTTGAACCGCAATCTCCGGGCCTGTCCGGGAGGTCCATTCGTAGCCGTCCCGAGATTCGTAGGCGGTGACGGTCAACGACTCCACCTTTGCGCCGGGCGGGATGGCCGGGCTTCCCCGGTCCGAAGCGTTGGTATTCAGCCTCCACGCACGGTAGACACCCTCATCGAAGACACTTCCGCGAGGCGGAATGGGATCGAGAGGGCCTTCCTTGCGACACGGTTGCGCTTCGAGCCTTATCCCGAAGGGCGTCGGGCCGAGATCCGCGATCGCGTCAACCTGCGGCATCGGCGGGTCGTTCAGCGGCAGCAATTCGCCCGCCCGGTTCCTCCAGAGCAATCCACCCGAGTCGACGATACGCAGATCCGTAAAGAGGTATTTCCGTGGCGCTGATGGCCGGGAAAGCCCGGTCGACGCTGAACCCTGAAGACTCAGGTCCGTCCCGCCGTCCAGTGAAGATGCCCGGCTCAGGCTCAGGGATGTGCCAATCGCGCCGCTGCCGACAAGGTGAATGAATTTCCTTCGATTCATGTGTTGGTCGATATGTTGATGAAAGATGATGCCTTGGAAACTTGCCGGGAGTGCCTCGGGGGGGCGGGAACGGAGCGGATCAAGGAAAGGGGAATAGTCGGATCTCTATATTTCGCGTTTGACCCCTTTTCAGCGCCGTCACGACCACGGTCTCGGCGGCCGGGGCCTTGACCCGAAATGTGATGGTGCGGTCGGGGTGCAACTCGGGGGAGGTGAGCGGCGGTCTGAAGGGAATGAGGTTATCCGCGTTGGGCCGGGGATTTCAGTCGAGGTTGGCGTCGGCCTGTTGGACGAAGGCTCCCGAGGCGGAGAGCAGCAGGGCGGTGAGGATCGGGCGGAATATGTGATCACTGTTCGAGCGAGATTTCGAGTTGGGTGAACGAGTGGGCCGGGAAGGTGTGGCTGATGCGGTTGCTCCCGAACTTGAAGTCGCTGGTGGCGATCGAGACCTGTTCCTCGTCGATCGTGTTGGTCGCTTCGATGGAATTCGCGGTGATGAGGTGCACCTTGCCCTCTCCGGTGTAGTCGCCGGCCTGCAGTTCGACGTCGGCCTCGATGGCGTCGGTTTCGCTGCGATTGACCACGTTCACGAACAGTTTGCCCTGAGCTTCGTTGATGACCGCGGTGACGTCGAGCACCGGAATGTCTTGGAAGATCTCGGTGTTGTAGGTTTCGCAGCGGGTAAGGACGTCGAGCGAGGTGCCGCGGCAGTGGTTGGAATAAAGGTGGAAGGGGTAGTAGAGGGAGGTCTTGTAGCTGCCGTCGGGGGTGATGCCGGCGAGGCTGCTGAGGAAGGTGAGGTTCGCCATTTTGACGATGTCGGCGTGGCGGATGAAGGCGTTGAGATGTTGGGCCAGGAGCAGCGGACCGGCGAGGGTGTTGCCACGGGCACCGTATTCGTCGAAGGCGATGTAGATGGGGCGATCGGTCCCGGATTTGACCATTGCACGTTGGATCTGGCCGCGGGTGACTTCGATGATGCGATTGATCTCCAGACCGAGGGACATCTGGTCGGCGAAGGTGGGTTCCACGCCCTCGTCCAGCGCGCGCAGGACCTGGAACACGTAGCGGTGGACGGAGAGGTAGTCGATATCACCGGCCAGTCCGTCGAGCACGTAGTCGGTCCAGTCGGTCCAGCCGTCCTTGGGGTCGTAGGTGGAAGTGACCAGCGGATAAAGAGACGGACCGGCGGCGACGAGCAGGATGTCTCTGTCGACGTTTTCCATGAGCTTGGCCGCCTCGCGGGCAAACTTCACGTAGTCCTCCTTGTTCTTGTGGCCGAGTTGCCACGGACCGTCGGGTTCGTTGCCGAGGGCCCAGTATTTGACTCCGTAGGGTTCGGGGTGGCCATACTCGGCGCGGAGGTCGGCCCAGCGTGTGCCGGTGGGCGCGTTGGTGTATTCGACCCAATCCGCGGCCTCTTCAATCGTGCCGGTCCCGGCGTTGATGCAGATGAAATTCTCGGCGCCCACGAGGTTGCAGAGGGCGATGTATTCGTCGGTGCCCATCTGGTTGGATTCCGGCCGGGTGCGGGAGAGGTCCAGGGTGACGGGACGCTGGTCCTTGGGGCCGATGGCGTCCTTCCAGTGGTGACCGGAAACGAAGTTGCCGCCGGGCCAGCGGATGACGGAAACATTCAGGTCTTTGATTTGCTCGATGTAGTCTTTGCGGAAGCCGTTTTCGTCGGAGTGCGGGGACTCCGGATCATACAATGGGCCGTAGACCACGCCGCGGCTGAAGATGCTGCCTTCGCGTTTCACCGGTTCGAGGAAGCTGCCGAAGACGTTGGGATGGACTTCGCCAATGGTGCGGTCGGGATCAATCTTGATCAGGGCCGGTTCGCGGGCGGCAACGGGACTCAGGAATGTGCCGGTCAGGAACAGTGAGGTTAGCAGGATGCTCAGTTTTTTCATCGGTGGTGGTGGGTTCAGCGGGGGAGTAAGGCCAGCATGGTCTCGGCGTAGCGTTGGCCGAGCAGGCGGTAGCCGGCGGGGGTGAAATGCAGGCCGTCGGGGTGGGCGGCACAGTCGAGAGAGGACACAACGTGCGCAGTCGGGATCAACTCGGGCAGGGTGGCGATGATCGGATTCATGCCGGCGCACTTCCCGCCTTGGTCGGCGCCGACCAGTTCACCGGCGAGCAACGGCACTTCGTCGGCGTTGAGGTCGAGGTCGCGCAAAAGGTTCTCGTAAATGGCCTGGACCTTGGCCGGCCACGTCGATTCACCGCTGTTGGATTCACCCTGGTGAAGCAGGATCCCTTTGATGACACCGTCCTGTTGCGCGCGTCGCCCCATCTTCACCAGATAGCGATAGGGGTCACCGTCGTAGATATTGATAATCTCCATCAGCCAAACAGGGGCGTCGGCGGTGTAGGATTCGATATTCGCACTGTCATAGGCTTCGATGCGGCAGCCGGCCACCGAGACATTGACGATGCCGACTTTGATGTCGGCGGGAAGGTGTTCGACCATGGTGCGACCGAAAAAATCGGAGGGACTGAGACCGGAGTTGGGTCGGCAGAGGGGCGGGGCCGCGGGATACCAGTGGTTCTTGACCCGATCCAGCTCCGGGAAATCAACGGCGGCGAGGACTTGGAAGCGGGGGTTCTGGTAGGCCCGATCCTCCGCGGGAATACCAGGAAATCCTTCCATGTTCGATTGGCCGAAGCAAAGGTAGATGTGGAAGTTTGGATCGGGAGCGGGCCGGGCGGGAGCTGTGGGGACGACGGTGGCGAGGCCCAATAGCGTGGCGGCACACAGGGAGGAAAATCTCATGGCAGGTCTAGGGTTGCGGCGGGGAGAATGCGGTGCGTTGGCCGGCCTTCAGCGACAGAGAGGACAAGGTGCCGTCGACGGTGCGGACGGTGATGGTGCGGTCCTGTTCGGCGGTGAACCAGGCGGAGGTGAGGGCGCCTTCGTCCCAAGCGAGGTCGACGGTGATTTCGCCGCGGGCGCGCAGACCGCTGACGGAGCCGGTCGGCCAATCCTTCGGGAGAGCCGGCAGCAGTTGGATGCGGCCGCCGTGGGATTGCAGGAGCATCTCGGCGATGCCGGCGGTGCCGCCAAAATTGCCGTCGATCTGGAAGGGTGGATGAGCGTCGAAGAGGTTGGGGTAGGTGCGAGCGGGGCGTAACAGGAGCTTGAGGATGCCCATGGCGTGCTCGGGTTCATGGAGACGGGCCCAGAGGTTGATGCGCCAACCGATGGCCCACCCGGTGGCATCGTCGCCGCGAAGCTCGAGCGAACGGCGGGCGGCTTGCGCGAGTTCAGGGGTCGTCAGCACATCGATCTGGTCGCTCGGATAGAGGCCATACAGATGTGAGGTATGGCGGTGTTGTGGCTCGGGCGCGTCGGCATCCCAGTCCTCCAACCATTCCTGCAGTTGTCCCTGGGCACCGATGTGGTCGGGCGGCAGCCGGCGGCGCGCGGCGGTCAGAGTGGCGCGGAAGGCGTCATCCTGTCCGAGAATTTCGGCGGAAGCAATGCAGGCGGCAAACAGGTCGCGCAGGAGCTGTGAATCCATCGCCGGTCCCGCTGCAATGGAGACCCCCGGGTGGTGGGCGTTTTCGGGCGAGACGGACGGACTCGTCACGAGCCAACCGTGAGTGGAATCCTCGACCAGAGTATCGATAAAAAACTGCGCGGCGCCTTTCATCAGCGGGTAGGCACGGACCAGAAAATCACGGTCAGGCGAGAATTGATAGTGTTCCCAAAGATGCAGGCTCAACCAAGCGCCGCCCGCGGGCCACATGCCCCAGAATGCTCCGTCGATGGGCGCGGTGGCGCGCCACAGATCGGTGTTGTGGTGAACGACCCAGCCGGAGGCACCGTAGTGCTCGCGGGCTGTGATGGCACCCGTCACGCTGAGGTCCTCAATCAGGGCAAAAAGGGGTTCACTGAGCTCAGCCAGGTTGGTGACTTCAGCCGGCCAGTAGTTCATCTCCGCGTTGATGTTGAGGGTGTATTTGCTTTGCCACGGCGGGTTGAGGTTGTCGTTCCAGATGCCCTGCAGATTCGCGGGCTGGCTGCCCGGGCGGGAACTGCTGATGAGCAGGTAGCGGCCGAATTGGAAATAGAGCGCGGCGAGGGCAGGGTCGTTTCCGGTGGCGAAGCGGCGCACGCGTTCATCCGTGGGCAGATCGGCGGCGGAGGTGCGGCCGAGGTCGATGGTCACGCGGCGGAAGAGCCGTTGGTGTTCGGTGGTATGGGCGGCGAGGAGATCTTCGTAGGACTTTCCGGTGACGGCGGCGAACGTGGCGGCATTGCGGGCGGCGGGATCGCCGCCCGTGTCGTCATAGCGGTTGAAACTGGTGGCCACGGCGATGATGACCAAAGCCGTGCTCGCGCCCCGCACATGGAGTTGTTGACCATCGGCCCGAATCGATCCGTCTCCGACGATTACCTTGGCCTGGGCCTGATAGGTGAGGGCCCCCGCGATGCCGGCGTAGTCGCCGTTTTTGCCGGCAAGAATCAAGGTGTGATCGTCGACGGTCCAGCTGGTCGCCATCTGGGGGCTCTGGTAGCCGAGCGTGAAGTTGAGTTGGCCGGGTTGCCCATTGCGGCGGGCGGAAAGGCGCATCACGATCACGTCATCGATGGGACTGGCAAAAACCTCCCGGGTGTAGGTCGTGGCCCAGGCGCCGCCGCCGATGGTGTAGGAAGTCGTGGCGACGGCGGTATCGAGGTTGAGTTCGCGATGGTAGCCTGTGGCGGTATCGCCTCCGGCAAACGAAAGGATCAGGTCGCCCACGGTCTGGTAGGGCATTTGGGTGCGGGGCCGGCCCATCATCTTGCTGTCCGCGAGCTCTTGCGCGGCGGCGAATTCGCCTCGATCGATCAGCGCCCGAACCTCTGGCAGGGCCACGAGGGCGGCGGAATTGGTCGGCTCATAGGGGCCTCCTCCCCAGAGCGTATCCTCGTTGAGTTGCAGGCGTTCCTGGTGGATGCCGCCAAAGACCATGGCCCCGAGGCGGCCGTTGCCGACCGGTAGTGCCTCCACCCATTCGGCGGCAGGACGGTCGTAGAACAGGATCGGCGTATCGGCTGGAAGGATTGAAGAAAAACAGCTGGCGAGGCTCACAGCGGCGAAAATGCGAATTCGGATCACGGAAGAGGGGCGGGTTGGGAAGAGCAGAAGGGGTCAAACGCAGAATTCAAGGATCAACTCTTGTTCACCAGATTGCAAACGTAGTCGGGGTGTCCCATTTGCAGGCGTTCGGCGATCCATGGGTTCCTGGTGGTGGTTTCCTTGTGCAGATGCTCTGCGATGTGCACCTTCCAGTCTGCTCCCTTGGGGGGTGGTCATGATCGCGCTCTCGTTCGGCTTGCACGATGCGTTCCCGTGTCGATTCGTTGAGTTCCTTCAGATTTGCGCCCTCCCGATCGGCCCGGGGGCATGAACCGGAGCTGATTGAGGAAAGGGGGGGGATAGTCGAATCTTTATGTTTTGCGTTTGACCCGAATGGCACTCAGATAAGCAGATTCTTTGGCTCAGAACTGGCATTTCTTGTTGGTGTATTTGTCTGGTGTAGTCGCCCCCTGCCTGTCACGGCGCAGCTTCAGCGAAGCCGGATCACTTGGGGCGTTTCAACGTGGATACGCGGCAAGAGACTGCCGCGGCTACATCTCGTGATCCCTCCTGAATACCCCTTAACTTGGTGCCATTTGCGTTTGACCTCTTTTCAGCGCTCCAGGGTGATCCCATTCCCCGCCCGATTCCGCATGGGTCGGGGAAGGGCATTCGTCATCCGTTCATTTCCGGTCCGGATGCCTTGTTCGCCAGGCTGCCCCGATACCTCCATGGCCAATCACGTCATTCTCAGCCCGCCTCTGATTTCCCGTCAGCTCGATGAGTCCTCGTTCCCGTGGGCTTACAGGAAAGAAACTCCCGGCACCGGGTCGGCTCTGCGGGGTGCTTCAGCCCCTCTGGAACAGCCTCCTGTTACAACGACTTTATGAACACACCCATTGCCTCAGTCATCATGTTCCTGGTGGCCTCGATTGCCGGGGCGCTGGGACAGTATCTCTATAAATCCGGAGCTGACCAGGCAGACGGTTCGGTTCTTGGCTACCTCACCAATATCCGCCTCCTGGGCGGCGTGCTCTGCTACATCGCGGTGATGGTCCTGTTTGTCGCTGCGTTCAAGAAGGGTGGTTCCCTCACCGTCCTTTATCCGGTATATGCGAGCACCTTCATCTGGGCAGCCTTGATCGCCATGTTGGCCTACGGGACGCCGATTCGGGCCATCAATGTCGCCGGAATGATCCTGTTGGTGATCGGGATGTATTTGATGGGAAAAAGCTCATGAGTGACGCTTATCCAGAACTCGAGCGGAGGCCTTTGACGACCCGCAGACTGGCCGTCTCGAAAGCACTGGCCGGGGTGATTGCCGCAAGCGGCATCACACCGAACGCCATCTCCGTAGCCGGGTTGGTTTTTGGGGTCCTTGCCGGCGTTTCACTCGCCCTGACCGCACACGCTCCGGTGCCGATCTGGTACTGGCTGGGCGGGGCCTTGCTGATTCAACTGAGGTTGCTCGCGAACATGTTCGATGGGATGGTCGCCCTTGAGACTGGCAAGCATTCCCGTGTCGGCGAGTTGTTCAATGAAGTGCCGGACCGGGTCAGTGATGCGGCCATCCTGATCGGGCTCGGGTATGCTGCCGGGTCATCGCCCGCTGCAGGGTATGTCGCCGCCTGTGTATCCCTGTTTGTCGCTTACGTGCGTGCGATGGGGAAGGCGGCCGGTGCCCCTCAGGATTTCTGCGGACCGATGGCGAAGCCCCAGCGCATGTTCTTTGCCACGGCTGTCTCCCTCTGGTGCGGTCTATGTCCGGCGGCCTGGCTGACCTGGGGCGGGGTTGGGGCGCCGGTCTGGGTGCTCGGACTGATCGTCGTTGGCGGCGCCTTCACCGCCGTCCGACGGCTCATCCGGGTCGGCCGCGCCCTGCGTGGTGGCGAAGAAGCCGGTCGGTGAATTCCGGAAGGACCGATCAACATGAATGAAACGACGAGACAACGCCTTTTCGCCATTTCCGGTGCCTTCGATCATCCGGTAACGGTGGGGATCACTGTCGGGCTGGTCGTGGTCCTGACGGTCGCTTCAGTTGTTATCCGGGTGCTTCAGAAGAGCGGACGTCTGAGTCCGGAGATGTCTCGTGAGCTGGTCCAGAGAACGAGGTCGTGGTTCATCGTGACACCGGCGCTGGTGGTGCCTGTTCTCCTCGGTGCCTGCTGGACAATGGTGGGCATCGGTATTCTGAGCCTGATCTGCCTCAGGGAATTCGCGCGGGCGACGGGCTTCTTTCGGTATCGGTCGCTGCATGTGATCGTCATGCTCGGGATACTGGCCGTCACCTATGCCGTGCTCGATGACTGGTACGGGCTCTTCACGGCCCTGTCGACCTTGGTCGTGATTCTGATCGTGCCCGTCGCGATCATCGCGGATCAGCCGATGGGATACATTCAGCGGGTGGCTCTGGGCATCTTTGGCTTTGTCTTCTTCGGGACATGCCTCGGGCACCTTGGATACATGGCGAACCATGCCGACTTCCGGCCCATTATCCTGATGCTGTTCCTGACCGTGGAACTGAACGACGTGTTCGCGTTTCTCTCGGGCAAACTCATCGGCGGACGGAAGTTTCTGCCGAACACGAGCCCGAACAAGACTCTGGGTGGCGCGCTCGGTGCACTTGTCCTGACCACGATCCTGGCTGCGACACTCGGACATTTCGTCTTCAAAGGGGGAGCACTGGATACTCCGTTTTTCCTGATCGGGTTGGGGCTGATCATCAGTGTGGCCGGCCAAGTTGGTGACCTCATGATGTCGTCGATCAAGCGGGATCTCAAAGTCAAGGATTTGGGAGCTTCCATTCCCGGACATGGTGGTTTCCTTGATCGGTTTGACAGCCTGATATTGGTGGCCCCCGCCGTGTTTCACTACGTCAACTATTTCGGGAGACCCGGCTTCGACCAGGCCTCCAGGTTCTTCACCGGGCCATGAGAGGTCTTTCTGGAGATGATGGGATGCTTTGTCGTCAGACCAGACCGTTCGGGCAGAGTTGCCTTGGGTTGGTGTCCGGCCTTGAGCATGGGGAGGCGGGCCCCGAGTCAATCGTTGCGACACGCTTCACCGCACTCAAGACACCCCCTGAATCATGAGCGCGGACTGGAAATACGAACCGGCTCACGACTTTGGGCTGACACCGGCTGAGCGCCGCTGCAGCCTGCGCCGTGAGGCTGGTCTGTCGGGATATCTGGTGAACTTCTTCTGGCGGTGCCTGACGCGGTGTTACATGAGTGTGTTTCACCGTTTGGCAATCGAGGGCCGCGAGAATCTGCCGTCAGAACCCCCGTTCGTCCTGGTGTCCAACCATGCCAGTCACCTCGATGCCGTTGTTCTGGGACTGGCCACGCCCTGGCGACACGTGGGGAAGGTATTTCCGATTGCGGCGGGTGACCATTTTTTCGAAAAGGCCTTGGCGGCAACTCTCGTAACGGCCAGTATGAATGCTCTTCCGATCTGGCGGAAATGCTATACCGGGCACACTCTCAGAGAGCTTCGGCATCGGCTGATAGAGGAGAAGTGCATCTTCATCATCTTCCCTGAAGGAACACGATCGAAGACGGGCGCAGTGAACCGCTTCAAGCCCGGGATCGGGCGGGTGGTCTGCGGAACCACGGTCCCGGTGGTTCCCTGCTTCATTGAGGGTGCCTGGAAGGCGATGCCGTCGGATGCGTCGTGGCCGCGTCCGGGAAAGATCCGGCTTCGAATCGGCAAGCCGCTGCTCTTCGACCGGTTTTCCGACGATCGCTCCGGCTGGGAAGCTGCGACCGCCGGGATGGAATCCGCGGTCAAGTCACTGTCCCGGTAACTTCGGAGCCGATTGGGGTGGGGCACCCTCTTCCCGGGGGTGCGGAAGACTCAAGGGGCCGACCGCTGCTGGATATCTTTGGATGGAAATTTTGGATACGTCCTGTCGGGCCGACTGTCGCAAGAGTAAAGAGTAACGGCTGATCCTATTCCGACTGTTTCGTTCCTTGCATGTCCCGGCGTATCATCAAGTAGCCGGAAGCGAAGCGGGTGTTCGTTCACCCCCGAAGCATCCGTCACTCGAAAATCATTCCACAAGCAGCGCCTTTCGTATCTTTCGTCACTTCCGTGTTCGCTCCCACCCCGAAGCATCCGTCACCCGAAGCATCCCTCACCCAAAAACCATCCGTAAGCCGCGCCCTTCGTTACCTTCGTTCCTTTGTAGTTCAATCCCATCCGGAACACCTGTTACCGCGACGCGGTATCCTGCTCCCGCGCATCGCGGGATCCTTGTTCCAACAACCCCGCCCTTCCGACCTACCATTCGTTACCTTCCGTTCCTTCAGCGAAGCGAGTGTTCAATCCCCCCCCGAAGCATCCGTCCACGGTCCACAGATCACTCGCCGACCACTTCCAACTGCAACCCGTCGATCCGATGGAAATGACGACGGTTCCGGGTCACCAGCGGTTTGCTCTCGGCCAGAGCCGTGGCTGCGATCCAAAGATCATTTTGACCGATCTCCTTCCATGCTTTCGTTGTCTGGAGGGCGGCGCAGATCCGGGCATAGCAGGGAACTGCGGGCTGGGCGTCATGGATGGGGATTCCGATGGAGAGGAACTCACGGACCTTTTCAGGATCGTGTCCGGCCCGGAGGGATCCGTGCCAGAACTCGCCCATGACCACCCAGGGAATACCGAGAGATCTTCCCGCATTCGCCGAAGCGAAAGCGGCCGCCCATTTTTGTCCGCGCCAGAGCCCGACCAGAAGGGTGGTGTCTGCGATCAGATCCATGGCTCTTCCTTGGCTGAGGAGCGGTTCTCCACCGACTTCTCAAGAGTCTCGTTTCCGGTCATCAAGGCTGTCTGATTGGCCTCGGCAAAGCTCAGGAAAGCACCCAGTGTGCCCGGTTCGGGCAGGACGCGCTTGACCACGGACGAAAACGACTCCCGGCTTCCCCGTTTCCACGCCTTAAGCCGGTTGTAGGCATCGTCGTCCAGAGTGATTGTCTTCATAGCTCGTGTATACACGAACGACCGCACAAATCAAATCATAAACCCGATTTCCTGGCAGACTCCAGAGATCACCGGTCACTCCACCCACCGCCCGCCTGCTCCCCTCATCTCCCACCTCCGTTGCGGTTTTGACCGTCCACCGTCCCCCGCTTGTCCGGGCGTATCGAAGAGTAGCCTGATCCACCGTCCACCTGAAGTGGCCTAGTCTCAGCGTTTCGCTGCCTTGCCGTAGTCTGCCCTGGGTTCGCGGACGAGTATCTCGGCAGGAATGCCGAGTCCTTCGTGGAGCGAACGGATCATGCTCAGGCTCAACGGACGTTTCCGGCTCAGGACTTCCGAGATCTTGCTTTTGCTCGGGATATAGCGGGTCAGATCCGCCGGCCTCAGGCCTTCCTGATCCATCCGGAACTTGATCGCCTCGATGGGATCCGGAGGGTCGATGGGTTGGTGGGTGTCTTCATAGCGTTCCACCAGAATCGACCAGAGTTCGAGTTCGTCCTCCTCGGGCGACCCTTTCTTTGCGTCCATCAATACTTCGATGCGCGAGAGCACAGCTTCATATTCGGATCTGTTTCTGATGACCTTTGGGTTCATGGCGGGAGTGGTCAGATATTTGCGGCGTCGATACGGTCGTAATCCGCATGTGTCCCCAGATAGCGCACGAAGACAATACCGGTATTGTAGTGGATTTTGACGATCAGGCGGTAGGCGTTGCCCTTGATGTTGAAGATGACCCGGTTTCCGGGAAGAATGTCTGCGGACTGATAGCGTTTTCTCACATCCATTGGCGTTTTCCATCGGGCGTCCGTCACCTCGTGGAACCAGGCCCTGAGTGGCTGCTCGGCATCCGGATGAAGCCGCCAGAATTCCCTGAGTGTCTTCCTGGCGATGATCCGCATTTGCTTTCTCGAGATTCTGGCTGCGTTCAATAGAGTTCCCGAAAAGGGAACTTTGTCAAGAATCAATCCGAAGCATCCGTCCAGGATCTACCGTGCACAATCCCACTCAAGCTCCGCCCTTCCGCCTACCTTCGTTACCTTCCGCTCCTTAAGCGAAGCGGGTGTTCAATCCCCCCGAAGCATCTGTTACTCGAAAACCACCACAAGCAGCGCCTTTCGTTTCTTTCGTCACTTCCGTGTTCCTCCCTCCCGAAGCATCCGTCACAGGAAACCACACCACAAGCCACGCCCTTCGTTACCTTCGTTCCTTTGTAGTTCAATCCCCCTCCAGAAGCTGCGCCCCAAAACCCGAAGCATTCATCACCCTAAGGGACACTCCACAATCCACGCACAACTCCACTTCATTTCACCTGCCCTGAGCCTGTCGAAGGGTTCCTTGCAGGTCCCGGCGTATCATCAAGTAGCCGGAAGCGAAGCGGGTGTGTCACCGATCTCCTCCCACCTTCGACCTTCAGACCTTCGGCTTGTCCCCATCTCCCATCTACCATCTTCCATCTCCGCCGCGTCAGCGGCCTAATCACCTCTTCAATCACCGTCCTCAATCCCCTCAATCAACTCCTTCGATTCATTGAGAATCCTTTCGAAGAACGCATCCGCCTTTTCCTGGCTGCGCCGAGTGAAGGTGTAGTACGTTTTCCGGCCGTCCGGTGCCTTGACCGGGGCGAAGACGCCGAGTTCCACCATCCGGGCGATGGCGGCGCTGGTGGTGGAACGGGGGAGGTTGAGCCGCTGGGCGATATTGGTCACGGTGGCCTTTTCGATCGTCCCCTTGATATAGTAGATGGAGAGGATATTGGTCAGCCGGATCTGGTTGATGGTGACCGACCCGTCCATGTGTTCGGCGAGGGCTTGAAAGACTCTGAAAATGATCCGGGCCGAGGCCAGGTTTCGCTCATTGATCGGCATGTCAGAGTAGAGGGATTACGCTCTTGAGCACCGGGCAGGGAGATCCGCCAGCATCCGGACCTATCCTTGAGTATTTCACGGATTAACCGGAATTATCCGCATGTCCATCAGAAAGTTAAGCGGTATTTCATTGGGATGAGACCATCGGATGACTAGCGGCCTGTTCAAACCCCATCTCCCATCTGCGATCTGCCATCTCCGCCGTTCCAGTGACCTCGGCCCATACCCCCTACAGGTGAACTTCAAGACATGAACGTGACCTTCGAAAAGGAGAAGTTTCTGCGGCTGTTCAAGTACCTGCGGATCGGCGGGCGCCGGGGACGCCAGGTCACAATCTCATCCTCTGTGTTTGTCTCCAACCCGATCTCCGATCTCCCATCTTCAAACCTCGCCGCACTGCGGCTTCTCTGATTGAGCACCATCGCCGGCATCAAGCTCTCCGAATCCGAGGTCGCGGTTCTTTGCGACCTCATCGATGGGCTTCCGGATGCATTCCTGTCGAAGAAAGGGGCCACGCTGTTCAGGGTTGGGTTCACAGAACCCGCGGCCCTGCGGGTCCACCTGAAGAAGCTGGTCAGCGGGAAGAATTCAGTGCCCAAGGTCCTGGTGGATCTGCTCAGTGAGGAACTCCCACTACGGGAACTTGTGGATGGAGTCCGGGCGGATTGTCTCGAGGGTTTTCTGCCCGCCCTGGCGGGCCTTCACGGGCGTGATTCAGTGAGGTTGGTGCTTCTGACTTCCGAGTCGAGAAAGGTCCAGCAACTGGCCTCGAAGGTTCCGGAAAATCCGGTTGACGACAAAGCGGCGAGCGCCAAGGACCTCCTGCTCAAGATCACCCGTTTGGTCGAACTCGATCCTGCGATTCTTTCTGATCAGCACCCGAATCCCGGCAGACGGTCAAACGACGACGGTGAAACCGATCAGACGGTCAGTGAACAAGCAGAGTTCAAGGAATTGGCTGCCGTGGTCACCGCGGAAGAGGATTCCGGGGCCAACCAGGAAAACAGGCCGCGGGTGGCGATCTCGGATCTGAAGAACCGCATCGCGGAGCTGGACGCCGCGCTGGCTGCGAAGGAGACGGCGCTCAAGGCATCGACCGCGCGGGAAGGCGAGCTTCTCGAGCGAATCGCGGAGCTCTCAAGAACCGAAGACAAGCGGATCGCCAGGGAGGTCGGGAAGCGTCTCACAGACATCGAATAAGCGAGACCGGACCCGCCGGCGAAAGGCTGGCCTGACCAGGCCGAACAAATCCAATCTCAAAAGAAACTGTAGCATGCAACGTATTCTTTTTCCGTCCGAAAGAAACCGTATCATACTACAGTTTCTTTCAGAATTCCCGGCCAGCCCGGCCCAGGCGCAGATTCCCTCATGCATACCCAATAACGAAACTGAAAACTGAACGATGACCCCTTTTCAGCGCCCTTTTCAGCGCCCTGGCGCCGGAAGACCTCGCTAACGAGGTGCTCGAACGACTTCCAGGTTAGGTCTTTCATGGACTCCAGTGAGATTGAACGATCGGCCAATCGCCGGCACCGGGCCCTGAAGAAGAGCGAAAGAAGCGAAAAAAGGAGGAAGGGCAGGGTGGCGAGGCAACCCAGAGTCTGATCACCGACCTGGATCGAATCAGCAATCACGGTTCCAGACCCGAGAAGAGGCAGACCGAAGGAAACGACGCGATAGGCGCCTGCCCCTAGGAGGAGACTGACCCAGAAGGGCGCCCTTACCAGAATATCCCCAAACGATTCCCGTCGACTCGTCACCTTACTGGTATCGGATCCGTCCCCATTGGCATTCAATCGAGGTAGGGCAAAAGGTGAGTCTTGGTTTGACAAATCCCTTCAACTCCAAATCGGAAGACTGGCAATCAACGCCAGTCCGAAACTCGTGTTGGGCGTGAACTACAAACTACAAAGCCTGATCCCATTTGCCTTTCCCCGTTTTTGAGATCGACGCGAGGAGTCGGCCGGATCAGATTCTTCAGGCAATGGACGTGGGATGAGCAGTTCCGAGCACAACGAGAAGGCGCTTTCCGAACTCTACCGGCACGCCCTGGTTGAGGATGTCCTGCCTTTCTGGTTGCGTTTCGGGCTGGACCGGGAGCACGGCGGAGTCATCACCGCGCTGGATCGCGACGGATCCATCCTGGATACCGACAAGGTCATCTGGTTTCAGGGGCGTGCGGCGTGGATGTATGCGACCGCCTTCCTGACCGTCGAGCGGCGCCCCGAGTGGCTGGACGCCGCAAAGTCCTGCATTGCCTTCCTGCGCCAATTCGCATCGGACGCGTCCGGGAAGATGTACTTCCTCGTCAGTCGCACGGGTCAGCCACTCCGCATGAGGCGTTACGTCTATTCCGAATCGTTCGCGGCGATTGCCTCGGCGGCGTATGCCGGGGCCGCAGGCGACGGTCGCGCGGCCGACGAAGCCGTGACCGCGTTTGATCGCTATATTGATCACTCCTTTACGCCCGGTCGGATGGAAGCCAAGGTTGATCCATCGAGTCGTCCCATGATCGGCGCGGGTCCACGCATGATCGGTATCGCAACGGCACAGGAGATTCGCCAGCACTTGGGCGAAATCCGGATTCGGGGCCGCACGCCATCCGAATGGATCGACTGCTGGATCGACGACATTGAGCGGTTGTTCTTCAAGCCGGAACTGGGTGCCATGATGGAAACGGTCGCTCCGGACGGTGCGATCATCGATCACTACGACGGGCGCCTCCTCAACCCCGGTCACGCCATCGAGGCGAGTTGGTTCATCATGCATGAGGGTCGGCATCGTGCGGACCAGCGTCTAGTCCGGCTGGGTGCCGCAATCCTCGAGTGCATGTGGAAACGAGGTTGGGATGAGCACTACGGCGGATTGTTCTACTTTCGCGATCTCAGAAACCTGCCGGTGCAGGAATACTGGCAGGACATGAAATTCTGGTGGCCGCACAACGAAGCGGTCATCGCCACCCTGCTGGCCTGGAAACTGACCGGCGACCCCAAATTCCGCGAAATGCACCGGGCGGTTCACGACTGGAGCTTTGAACACTTTGCCGATTCCGAGCACGGCGAATGGGCACGGCTACCTCCACCGCGATGGAACACCCAGCAGCCTCGCCAAAGGCACGTTGTGGAAAGGTCCCTTTCACCTGCCGCGGATGCTTTAGTACTGCCATCGCCTCCTGACGCCTGAAGGCACAGGGCAAGAGCCGTGAACGACGTCTTCTGTTACCGCGGATACAGCAGCGTTTCCCGGGCGCCTCTCCGTGGCCAACACCCAACACCCATCATTCCGGAGCAAACCCATCCCGTCGCATCAGTTGGCGTCGGGAGCGACTCCACGCCCCCCCGCTCAACACTGGAATTGCCCTGGATCCTTGGACTGCCTCCTCTTCCGTAGATCCACTCGAGAATGGCACTGGCAACAGAGTCCACGGATCAGCCTCCGGAATTGCATTTCGCAAGTAGCAGCGAAGTTTCTGCGCGATCAGGAAAGGGTTTCGAGAAATGACACCAAGCCCGTCGCAGTCACGGTCTTGGACAGGGGGTAGGATCTTCCTCCGGGAATAAGGATCACACCCCGGTCCGCCTCGAGCGTGTCCATGCTTTCGACGAGCCCTGGAGTCAGTTTGGGCGAGAGCGTGCGCTTGATTTCCACCGCGAGGATTTCGCCGCCGGCCTTCTCGATGACGAGATCCACCTCCGCGCCTGCATGAGTCCGGTAATGAGTGGCGGTCGCGCCCGTCGGGAGACTCCCCAGAATTTGCTCGATGCAAAAGCCTTCCCATGAAGCACCGCAGAGAGGATGCCCGAGCACCTGTTCCAGATTGGATAGTCCGGCGAGGGTGTGGAGGATTCCGCTGTCTCGCCAATACACTTTAGGTGATTTGACCAGGCGCTTCCCGGCGTTGCGCGTCCACGGCGGGAGCGAACGTACGAGATACAGGCCTTCGAGCAGATCGAGATAGCGGCGGGCAGTCTTGCCGTCGATCCCAAGCGATCCCGCCAGCTTGCTGAGATTGATCGTCGCGCCTTGCTGGTGGGCGAGCATGGTGCAGAAACGGCGGAGAACGACAGGCGTCGCGGTGATGCCTTGTTGCGGCAGATAGCGCTCCACGTAGCTGGTGATGAAATCCTCCCGCCACTGGATCGAGCTTTCCTCATCGGGCGCCAGGTTGCTGTCCGGGTAGCCGCCGCGTTCCCAGAGCGTCTGGAGGGACTCGTCCGGCCCGGGGAGTTCCAGAAGCCCGAGCGGGCAGAGTTCCAGGTAGCTGATCCGGCCGGCCAGCGTTTCGGAGCTTTGCTGGAGAAGCTCCGGCGAGGCGGAACCGAGAAGAAGAAAATGTCCCGCCTTTTCTCCCGCCCGCCGGCGCTCGTCGATCAGGCTTCGCAACACTGGGAAGAGATCCGGCGCGCGCTGGACTTCGTCGAGGATTACCAGCTGGCCGCCGAAGCCCGAAAGATATAGCTCCGGGTCCGAGAGTTTCGCCAGATCCGAGGGGCGTTCCAGATCCAGGTAGTGGCGTGGCTTGCCGGGATCCAGCCCTCTGGCCAAGGTGGTTTTCCCCACCTGACGCGATCCCAGTAACGCAACCGCCGGCGACTGTTGGAGCCGTTTGAGCAGGGTCGATGTCAGCTTTCGAGGGATCACTTTACCTTGAAATTGCGGAATCGATTCCTAAAATTCAAGCCCGAATGTCATGCATTGTGTAGCGCTCCAGCGCGAAACGCTCGGTCGTGGCCAACACCCAACATCCAACATCTCCGCCGCAAACAGGTCCCGACGCCGCCTCGCGGGCCGGGACAAGACGGTTCGGAGGTGTGTCACGATCTCCTTCGTCCCACCTTCGACCTTCAGACCTTCGACTATTCCCCACCTCCCGCCTGTCCCGGCGCATCAGATGACGTCGGGAGCGGCTCCGATATCCCGATCTCGCTCCAATTCCTGATCGGCGCGTTTTCAAGCAAAGGCCTGGCAGAGCAAACCCATTTCCCCAGACAAGCCGTAGCATGCTACGTATTCTTTATTCACCAAAAAACAAACGGTGGCACCGTTCGTTTCGGAAAATCCGGGCAAACCTGACCAGGCTTAAAGCCCTCCATGGACACCTGATCAAACAACTGAAGTCTGAACGATGACCCCTTCTGGACCTGTCAGTATTGGCTGCCCCATCGGACCCGGCTGGATCCCGGGCCGGTGTCAATGTTGTATCCGTGCTGGTGGGCCCATTCAGTGGCAATGGATCCGAGCCGGGCGTTCCCGCAATTGAGATAATCCTCCGCCAGGGTCCGGTTGCCGTAAAGGAAGAGAAGGTCGCGAAGATCTGGGATTCGGGAGGCATCCCCGCGACGGATATAGTTGTGGCATGCCTCCACTACGACCGGTGAGATTGACTCGTCATGCGGGACGAGGGAAATGCCTCCGAGTACATCACCCATCCTCTCGGGAGTGGCGTGCTTGTCGCCCGCTTCGGCGATCAGATCACTCCAGGTGGTTCGGCCCAGTTTGACTTCCGCCGCGAGTCGGACGGAGATAAGGCGTGCCTTGGACGCGATGGTTTCGAGCGTTTCGGGGTCCCGGATGCGTGCCAGAATCAATTTGGAAACCCCACGGTCGCTTGTCTTGATCGCGACCCGGACAAGCTCATCGGTCGACCTCAGCCGCCGCACCGCTTCCTCTCGAATGACATCGTAGTGAGACGTCAGGGCGAGGTTTCTCAACTCGGTCTGATCGGCGATCAACGCGACGGCGGCGGTGCGCGTTTTGAGTTCTTCCTGTGCCTCCAGGGCCCGCGAGAAGGGCAGTTCGGTCTCAAGAGATTCCTGATAAGTCCTGACCGGCTGGTCGCGGGAGAAGACAGCCTCGATGTCCACACGCCTCGTCCAGCTGGTGTTGCGGAGCCGACTCATCGCAGCCTCTCGATAACGTTTCCTGCCGTCGGCCTCGACGATGTGAGCAAGGATGGCGGGATCACTGACCCGCTCGAGTGCCTTGTCGCGTTCGTAGTCGCTTTCGGCCTGCTCGTAGCGCCCGTACCAGAATACGTCATCCTTGATTTCGTAGCGCTGGATATAGCGACCCGCCTGCTCTGGTTCGTCAAGAAAGAGTTCCTTCATGAGGTCGTCGTCCTCTACCGACTCGATCACAGCTCTCTGGAAGTCGTGGCTACGGTCGGCAAACAGGGTGTCACGCACCCGGTCCGGATCATCCGACGAAATCAGGGCCGCCGCCCTTATTTCCAGATAGGGCTCGGCGATAAGCTTTTCCAGGACTTCGGGGTCACGGACGCGCCTCGCAGCGACGGTCCTCTGTTTCATATCGCTCTTGCCAAGGGCGATCTCGGCCAGAACCGCCTGATCCTCAACCTTCTTGATCGCAACCAGACGGGTCCAGTCGTCAGGGCCGCGGAGTGCAAGTTCCACGAGGTGATCCTGGTTGGTGATTTTTTGAATCGCATCCGATGCCCGGTAAAATCCTTGCTTCATCAGAAATTGAAAAAGGAACTCCTCGTCGCAGGTCTCGAGCAGCCGGTTCGTGGCGGGAGAAGCGATTCTGCTGTCCTGATTGTCCAGCAGGCGCGCAAGGATTGTGCAATCGGTGAGCTTGCTGATCGCGAAGACTCTGAGCTCAACCGGTACGGCGTGATCCGAGGCGAGTGCCTGCAGGGAATCCTGATCATCGAGTCCCGCGACGGCATCAATGCCCCTTAAGATCGACTCGTCGTAGTCGTCGGTATCCAGATTTCTCAGATCTTCCAGATCCGGCGGCTCGCCGAGTTCCGCCAGGCGCTGCCGGGCCGCCCGTTGAGTATTGTCCCACCAGTCGCCATCCGTGGTGGCGATCCGGTTGAGCAGTTCGAGATCCTCCAGACCACGGATTGCCTTCTGCCGCATCCAGTCGCGCGAGTCATTCTCTGCGGCATGGGCGAGGACCTCCTGATTCATTGTCCGATTGACGGCTGCCGCTGTCCCGAATTCCTGGGCAGTCCCGTTGATGTATAGGGTTTGCCGACCGTAATAGTGGTCCCGGTATTCGCGCCCCGCGTTGACGTAGAGATCCTTCCAGAACGGGTCGTTGAATGGGACGACTTCGCATAGACCGGCCGCTGCAGCGAGCTGCACGTCAGGGTCATCCCGGTCCAACAACTCCCTCAGGACGGCGGGATCCCGAATTGCCAGGGTCGCTGCGACCCGAACCCGCTTGACAGGATCGGTTTCCGCCAGCTGCCGCAGCAGCAATGGATCATCAAGACTGTTGACGGCGCTTATCCTCACCTCTGGATCGGGATCGCTTCCTGCCCGGTCTCTGGCAAAATCGGGATCGGAGATGCGGTCCATAGCGATGGTCCGGACTTCCCATGTATCCTGGCTCGCTGCGATGGCTCGAAGCGATTCCGGATCGGTGATTCGGACGACTGCAGCTCGTCGGTTCATCCAGTGTTCAGCCTGCACGGCAACCCGTGCGAGTTGGGTCGAGTCCTCAAGTCTTTCGATTACGCCTGGCGCCATATCGAGGTCCAGGCACCGGATAAGGTAGTCAGCCCGTTTCTCATCGTCAGCAAGGCGGTCGACGGCCACGCGGCGTGCGAGCCACGAGGTATTCGATGTGGCAATCTCAACAAGGATGTCCTGATCGCTGATCCGTTCGACAGCCGCCTTCCGCAGCCTGCGATCGCCGAATTTCTCGGCCAGATTCAGCAGCATCACATCGTCCTCCAGGCAGGAGATCGCGTCTTTTCGCGTGGAATGGGCTTTGGCTTCCGCGGCAACCTTGCCCAGATTGGCGGGATCCCTGATTCGGAAGACAGCCTCCCGGCAAGTCTCGGCAACCTCGTCCGGGTTGAGTAGATATGCCTTCGGGTCGATCGCAAATTCGGTCAGGAGGGTATCGTCGCGGAGTTGGTGGATGGCGGCGGCCCGCACTCGGGCGACCCGATCATCCCGAGCGATTCGGATCAGACGTTGGGGATCGGATATCCCGGCGATTGCGGCGATCCTTTCGTCAGGGTTCGCGCTTCGCAAGCTCGGACCGCATCCCGGAGTGATCACCAGCAGAAGACAGCAGGTGAGGACCGGAACAAGAGTATGGGGTTCTGTCTGAACCATGACATCCGAAGAGGACAGACTTCACTGAAGCGGTGTCGGTTGGGGGAGCGGTGGGATCATGATCTCGAATCGCATCCCTGGTCAACGGCAAAGGCAGGCGCATGAATGGGTCACCGAGAGGCTGTCCTGAAAGCGCTGAAACCGCCTCACCGACAAGGGGCGGGCGGTGCTTCGGCAGGCGAAGGCAGAGGTGAGGAAATGGGCAACTGCCAAGATCAACAGTCGATGGAAGCGGATCCACTTGCACGCCAGAGCCGCCATAGCGTGGGTCTGGCCTGCTCCGTCCAATCCAACCCACAGGCGCTCAAGGCAAGGAGTAAGGGCTGACCCCATCCGGGCTGCTCCGTCCAATCCAACCCACAGGCGCTCGAGGCAAGGAGTAAGGGCTGACCCCATCCGGGCTCGGACCCCATCCGGGCTCCCGACCCCATCCGGGCTCCCGACCCCATCCGGGCTCCCAGCCGCACCCGACTCGGCGTAACGCCTCAGATACTTGTGCCCGGTCTTGCGACTGATGCCATGGTCCCGGCACAACTCGCTCAGCGTAAAGCGACCCGTCCGAGCCAGGGTCACAAACTTCAGTTTCTCGTCCATCGGTTCTACTTCCTTCCAGGGCATAACGCCCTATTCGGAGTGTTGCCGATGTCTTTGGACTTTCTGTTACCGATCTCTCCGGTTCATACCGATCCCGCCGATCCATCGCACCATGACCACTGCGAGATCTTTTACTTTTGCGTATTGACCCCTTTCTGGCGCCCTATTCGGAGTGTTACCGATGTCTTTGGACTATCTGTTACCGATCTCTCCGGTTCATACCGTAGGACTTATCAGAACTCCGCATCGGGAGGTTTTGGAATCATTCCCAATAGCTTCATGTGTAAGTCCGTTGTCTTGAGAAATCCTTTCGATGAGCCTTTTTCGACAAGAACTTGCTCGGGTCTCACTGAAAGGGCCGAGCATACTTCAGTTTTCTTTGGTCCCACGGCATCGTCGGCTCGGCAGTTGGCTACCACCAGGAGCCGCCTCGTCTCGTCTCGTTGCAGCGACTGGGTCAAAATCTTGTTGATATGTTGGTCTCCGAAGCCGTATCCGATGCATACGATTAATCTTGTTTCTAGCGAGTATTTTCGGAGTTCGTAAGCATAGAAAAGGTAAGGATCGGCCGCCTCTAATTTTAGGTCGCGCCCAAAGATCAAATCCATCTTTTCAGGTGCTATGCCTTCCGTCTGCTCCAAACAGATTAGGTTTCTCGTCGCATCCCGCTTCCAGTTAATGGAGCCGTGGAGCTTGTAGAGGTAGATTTCAGGCGGAGTCGGCCCTGCGTTGCTGTCCTCGAATCGCTCCCAATCCCAAGGGAACTTTGGCCCGATACCTTCAAATCCCGTCTCAACTCGGAATTCGAGGGTGTTCAGTCGTTCAACACACAAGTCGTAATTCAGCGAAAATATTCGCAACGGAAATGTCAACCCTCGCTGAAGCGGGATGAGGCCTTGGAAGTAGTCTGCCAGTGAGATGTCATCGGGTGACACCCAGCTTTTCAATTGATTGAGAATCAGGCGCCTGAAATCCCTCACCTTGGAAAAATCGCCGTCGTCTCCGCGAGAGAGCGATACGAGCCGCGAATTCCATGAGGCGATAAATGGGTAGAGCGGGTGTTCCTCATTTCGTTCGAGTTCGTAAAGCGTATTGACCAGCGTCTCAATGTTGTAGGCGACGCCGTCCCTGAATTGCCCCTTGAGCCCGGCTGCGTAATGAATCGCGCTCTTGATATGGTTGTAAAGCGTCGCGTATGGGGACCATTCAGCGTGGTCTTTGCCGGTCAACAACTCCTCAATGTGGTCAATCATTTGGCCCGACGGCGGGATTTCCGCCTCGGCGCTCGCGCCCGCTCCGAGAAGAAAAATGATGTCTTTTGATTTGCTAGTCATATCCGTATCACAAAAACCACGGTCTCAGGTCATTCACGGCTGGAAGCGGCAATCCCCGTTGCTGACAGTCGTGCACCAGGTCTGCCACCAACTGACAATAAAATATGGATACCGGCGCACTCTTCGCGTTAAATCCCCGCCAATTCGCTCCGGAGAGGTTCACCAAATCCTGGAGCAAGATTTCGTCGTTGATTCTGTTGTCATCGGTTATACTCAAAAACTGGAGGTGTGTCGGACCCGGAAACGCCTTAGTTACTGTGGGCTTGTCGGGGAAAATGCCCTCAAACCATACGAGGTATTCGCAATGACCAAGCTTCACTCGGGTTCCCTCAAATGGAACTAAACTGTTGACGTTGCGGTTGGCTCCGAAAAATCGGCTTTTGTGGTTTACCTTGACCACCGCAAATTGGCAGTGACCGTTCTGCGTTTGAAGCGCGGCTTCTTGGACGACTTTCTGAATCGCGGTTATCTCGTGCTGCTTCAGTTTGAATGACGTGTGAATCACTACTCGCGAAAACTCATCTGCACCAGCGGTCAGGACTTGCTTCAGATTCTTCCGGAGCTGATCCAAGTATGTGTTTTCGTTTTCGCTCTCCCCGAGCACCTGAAGCTTTTGAAACAACCCGCTCGAATCAGTAAGAATTGAAAACGCGGAATATCTTTCGACGACGGTTTCTTCTTCAGTTTTTCGCAGCTTGTGCGATTGGCTGATGCCAATAATCAAGCTCCGGTCGCCAGCTGGTCGGACTTTCCATGGCCAACCCCCCGCTTTGCAAAAAATCTGGAGCGCGATGTTGGCGACAGACCATTTGAGAGAGTTCTCATCTTGAATAACCCCCACAGTGCAGACCTGACTTGGCAGCCCCGCGTGGGTGAAGAGGGCTTTGTGGTTGAGATACCCCTCTTCCTCATCATCGGGTATGATCAAGACTGGAATGCTGGTATTCGCTTTCTGTTCCATTCGCTCTAGAGCGATGGTCATCGAATCGGTCGAAAAATCTGGAACAACGATGGGGTCTCGGTCGATTCCAATGGGTGTTTTGAACAGACTTTCAAACCCGGGAAAACTGAATCGCTCACGTTTGGTGCTTCCTTTGAGAGCGGCGGCAAGCATCCGGGCTGTTTGCCGGTCACGCTCACGGAACACAAACACCAGATTGGGTGATTCCGACAATGGCCGCAAGGGACCGTTATCCTTTAGCCCCATGAATTGGCTCCGGGATTCATGCCCCCCCTTAAACACATAGCTGCGCGGGCGCAGGCTGGCGGCTGGCATTCCTTCAGAATCTCGCGCCAACATTACGGGTTCTTTCGCGCCAGGCAGATGGATAGCTGAGACAACTTCGCGACGCTCTTCCAAGAACTCAGTAATTTTCTCGATCCGATCTACGTAGAAATCCAGATTCCTACGAAATCGCTCGTCGAGGCTGAGACTCAACTGCTGAACACGTCTGGAGAATCTCACTTCGTCCTTCATCCGAAAATGAAAGTCAGCTAGCACGCCGAACTTCCGAGTTGCACGCATTCGATAGGGTTGAACGACCAGTTGTTCATTCCCCTCCTTATGCGGTCGCATGTTGAAGTGGATCTCCCTGAGAAAGCCACCCTGCGACAGCCAGAAGTCTTCCGGTGCGAGATTCACTTTGCACTGTTCACCAATTCCTTTGAACAAGGCCCAAACTGTGAGGTGGTTGTTATAAGAAGGTTCTACGTAGAACGGCTCAAAACCTTCTCGCGGTCTGAATACAACCCAATAGTGGGCGCGATTCTCTGTCTCCGCCGCCTCCCTCGGCAGCGAATATCGTCGGACGTCGTCTCCCTCCGGGCGATCCTCTTGAGGGTTAGCAACCAGTCTGCGACAGATTTCAAATCTGGGAATTTCGCTCACAATTGGAAAAAAATTAAGGTGGATCCGATATTCGTCTGTCGTGTTCATTTTGGCTTTTGACTCCCAACCAGGTTCAAATGGTTCACGCGGGGCTTCGCAGCTATCAGTTCGTGAAGGAGGGTGCGGAAGAGTTCTCGGAAATAGTCGCGCTCGCGCTTATCGTCGTGGTCGAAGAACATGCTCCGGTTGCACAGGTGTTCGGCGAGTTCCCGCACCGTGGCGTCGAGCAGATCGTCGAAGAAGAGCGATCGGTTTTTGGCGCGTTCGGCGGTTGGCAGGGCCGAATCAAATCCGCGACGCTGCTCGGCCTCCTCGCGAGACACGGTCGTCCACCCAACGACCTCGGCGTAGACGAGGATCCGGGCCTGGACGGTTTTGTGTTCTCCGGGTGTGGGCATGAGTTAGCCAGCCATTCGATTAGCGATTTCTACTATCTCGGCTTCGGATAACCGGTCCAATGTCCATCCTTTTGCAAACTTGGCAGTTTCCGACTTCGGAAGTTGCTCATCCGTAAGGTCGCGAATGCGAACCCTCGCCGGCATGGACGCGCCTTCTCCGACAAAGATCGCCTCCTGCTGGGCCAGGTTCGGCAAAGCCTTCGTCATCCCAGACAAGCCGTCCGGCAAGAAACGGGAAACATGCTGCTGATCTGCTGCGTTCGTCAGTCTCAGAACGAGCCAGGTGCCACACTGCGAGATGACTGTGCTCTCAACATCCGCAGGTCTCTGACTGACAAGCATGAGACCGATGCCGTATTTCCGCCCTTCACGCGCTATTCGTCTGATTGCTGTTTGGGCCGCTGCATATTCAGCCTCGCCCCGATCCGGCACGTATCGGTGGGCTTCTTCGCACACAAGGACTACTGGATCGCGTCTTCTCTCCTCCGTCGTCTGGTAGACTTTATACTGGAACAGCAGGCGGGCTAGCATTGCAGCCAGCGGCCCTGCAACCTCGTTTGGGAGACCAGAAATGTCTAAAATCCGAATATCCTGACCAACACCTCCATCTCCTTGGATCTGTCCGACCAATTGGGCGATAATGTGCGGTAGTGAAGGACTCTCATCGGTCCATTCTCGCATCATGAATCGAATCCGGGGATCGCGTCTGAGAACCGCCAGCTTGTCCAAAATGGATTTGAAGCCTTCGGAGAATTCCCCTGCTGGAACACGTTCCGTGAGCTGGGTCCCCTTTTTAAGTCGTGCAGCCTGAAGGAACTCAATGTGGTTCTTCACCTCTTCGAGGCTAAATGGTCTCGGCTTATCTCTATCAAACTCACCGAGGTCCTCAAACTCGACTCCTTGCTTGGCGCGGGGCGAGTCCGGTTCCGACCCGTCATCCGGAATTGTAACGGCATATTCTGTCGGGGCAGGATCGACCAAACCTGCTACCACCATCCGCGCATGGGTGAGCGCTTTGTAAATAATGTTATTCTGTGATGTAGCTTCTCGCTCCGTCTTTCCTATGACCAGAAGGCGAAACTCTTCCGCGCTCATCAGCCAGTATGGAAGACTGATTGGGGTGCCAGCAGCGGGTTCGTTTCCAAGTGGGTCGTAGGCGCGATACACAACAGCACGCTCTTTGAAGGCATTGCCGTATTCAGCGTGGGGGTCAATGACGAGGATTCTCGGGTGGCAAACTGCATCCGGCTCCGGGATGTGATCCAACATGCTGTGAAGCAAAGCCGCAACCGCGCCGGACTTTCCAGAACCGGTTGAGCCGAGCACCGCGCAATGCATGCCCAACATCTTGTCTACGTTTGCCCGGCATACAGCGTTGTCCGCGCCTACGTAATGAGCGAAAGGCACAAGAGGGCTGTAGTCGCCGTCATTTTGTTGCCCTTCTGCCGCTGAATAGATCTGCGTAGTCTCCTCCCGAGTGAGCAGATGGACGCTCTGGCGGGGTAGCGGATAGGTCGTGACACCTCGAACAAAACGTAGCCTTTGGTCTGCCGCGTTCCACACGCCTTCAGCGAACAATTCGACCTCCATGAGGCGCTGATCGGCATCTGGCGGGATCGGCTTGCTGATCTCCAGCAACTCCTCCGACCGCATGCGAAGCAGCGTCACGAATCCGAATACCAAACGCCGCCCAAAATGGACTTTTACTATGCTGCCAATCTGACCGATGGGATAGACTCTCCCCTCGTAGCTTCGGGTCAACTCGGTCACATCGCCGGACAATTCTACTCGAATCGTCGTCCCAGACACCTCAACGATGTGTCCAATCTTCAGGTCGGAAATCAGGTCAAAGGTATTCATAGTGCGCAGGCCTCCGCTCCACTGCTTAGCATTTTCGTGACACCGGAAAACGTCCACCAATCTCGTTTAGCGCCTGCGGATGGAGGAGCATGCGGACCGTCTGAACCAACATACAATCCGTCTTCGGCAATGACGTAAACCCGCCTGCCCCAAGGACCGCTCCTCCATTTCTCAAGAGTTGGATTGAGCTTCGATGCGAAGGCTAGGATGGTTGTCTTGTTCTCCGGGCGCTGAAGCGTGAGCTCGATCTCTTGATTGATGTGCTCGTCCCCGTAGCTGTATCCACAGGTCGCAAGCACATTCTCTTCGCGTGCCCCAAGCGAGCGCCGGAACAGATCAAATTGGGCCGCAAAGGGGTCCCGTTGGGTTGCAAGGTATTTAGTGGACTGCGGGTAGATCAGAACGCGAGAAACCTTCTTCGGATAAAGGTCGCCGTCACGGACTCGCCATACGCGGTCGTCTTCACCTAGATGCCAGTCGATCGACCCGTGAAGCTTAATCACATGGGCTCGATCTCGAAGATTCGGTTCCTCGTCACCGTAACGATGGCTGCGATACGCAACAGCACCTCCAGAGAAACCGTCCCAGTATGAGAAACCTCCAAGCGCCAGAGCGTCTTCGAGGAGTGTGTCGTAGTTGGTGGTGAAGAGGCGAACCGCTCTCCGCCGTTCGGCGATTCCTGCTTGGCTTCGATTGAAGAGAGCGGAAACGAATTCTGAGTGGCTCTCGATAAGGACAATCCGGTTCTCGTGGGTTCCGATTTTCTGGGGATCTCCCCCGGGTATCGCGGGCTTGTATCCCCATCTGATTGTTTCAGCAATCCATGTAAGAACCCTTTGGTGGAGCGCGTCCAGATCATCGACAGAAAGCGAAACGGCGTCAAACGCGACGTTCCTATCCTTGGATCGATCGGCAATTGCACGGTGGTCCCCTAGTTGACTCAGGATATGTTCGATATGTGAATCATCCGAGAGCTGTCCTTTTACGAACTCGAGGACCTTAATGTCATTCGGTTCTCCTTCGTCTTTTGCCCTCGCAAAAACCCGCTCCGTCAATGGCCACATTAGAGGAATGCCCGCATCAAGGCTGATTCCTGCGCCAAACAGCCAAGATTGGTTGCTCGCACCGAGCAGATTGTCGAGCTGAGCTAGAGTGTCTTTGGTCGTTGGGTCCATGATGTTATGCGGCTCCTTGGTGTTTCGGTAATAGGTCCAGTTCGTGAACGCGGGTCTTCGCGGTCATCAGTTCGTGAAGGAGGGTGCGGAAGAGGTTTTGGAATGAACGTTTGCGTCTCTCGTGGATAGTGATCTTGGATTCTACCGCTTCAAGTGCTTCGCCGATCTCCGCCTGTTGGTCCGTGGGGGGAGTCGCGATCTTCTCGCCGTGAACAATATTCCGATTCAACGTTTGGTTTGCCGCTCCAGTATCGAATCGTTTCAGCCGCATTTTCTCGAGTAGGTAAGCGACAAATCGCGGATTATTCCCATTGAAATCTTTAATCCACAACGTCGTGTCATGCAGCCAATAATCGGAGGGAACGTAATTAACGGTTCCAAATGAACCCTTTCGAGCAATCACGACACCAGAGCCTTTGACTTTGGCTTCATCGTGATAGCTGCTAATTCCGCCTGACGAAACGACCGGATATTCTCCGACGCGCTGATCCTTTTTTGTGATGTCGAAACCTCTTTGAAGAACCGCAAATGAATCGAAGCGTTTGACCTCCCAACTCCTGGGAGCGGGGCCGATTTCGGATTGTTTTTGGGGTTCGTTGCGGAGGCCTTTGGTAAAGGGCTTGCGCATGAGGGCCTTTTTCAGCTCGGTGGTGGTCTGAATGATCCGCTCCTGCGTTTCGATCGCCCGCTGTACCGTCGAAAGGATGTGCGCGATCTCCTTCTGCTCGCGGAGAGGGGGGAGAGGAAGCCACGACGCGGTTACGTCTGAATCCCGAACTGCTGGGTAGCTCGCCCCTCGTTCCAAGCCCGCCATGCGGGCATTGAAGTGACCAGTGATCAGTAAAGTGTAGAGGAACCGAGGTACTGCCTTCGCCTTATCGCAACGCAAAACGCAATAGCCGGTGCCCGCAATCGGACCGTCACGTTCTGGCGGAAACAGCGCAATTAGGTTGAGGGTCGGACGAACCGTCGCGAACAGAACTTCGTCGGTTTCAGTTGCTTTCCTTGCTCGGCTTGGTGCGTCAGATCCAAGTGTCGGAGCCGCGCCAGTGATCCTAAATGACCTGTTGGAGACAGCCAAAACATCGACGTATTGAGATACCTCGTCAGGCTTTTTGTGCGGATCACGCTGCTTTGCTTTGACGACGATTTTCCCGATGGGCCGGTTGGTATCGGCCTCGATGGTACGGATGTAGCGAATCGGAGAGTTGTTGTTTTCGTTCTTCTTCAGCTCTTCGTGATTGACGATGCTGCTGTGCTTTTCCTCCGCCTTCCGCTCGGTGAGTTTTTGCGCGACGCGCTGGATACCTGCGCTGGGAAAGAGGCTCCTGGGGACGCCCTTTTTGAAGACCTGGCTGGCGTTGACGAGGCAAACCGGAACCGGCCGGGTCTTCGACTGATCGTTGTTGAGGAAGACGACAATCCGAGGGGCGGTGGTGGCAAAAGAGAGGTTATGATAGGCGACGTCACTCTCACCCCGGGGGCTGCCCCAGCGGGTGGTCTGTCTCAATCCGTTCGGCATGATGGGGAATTGCTCTGGTCCTGTTCGCGAAGGCCAAACTGCCACCGGAAGGGCATCGCCATGGTTTCAGAATAGTTTTCCTATTGTCTCAGAGGAACTTAGATTGCAAATATAAACCCGGATCTTGGCGGATTCTGAGAGGGGCTCTGGATAGACTGTTTTGGGCTCTTGCTGACTACATGCCGGTGGCAGGGAATGACTTCGCTTTGAAGTCCTTGAAGGGGAACAATGAAGCAACCTATTTGGGGAGGGGAAAGGCTCTATCGTTCAAAATCAACGTCACCCCACGCTCTGAATCCGAAGCAAGTCGGAGACCAAGACTGTGAGATATCAACGGTGACACCCTTCCGAATTCATTGGGCTCCATGTTTCAGCGGGTCCCCATAGTGCAGGGGGGGGGGTTACGAGATCGAGGCTTCGAGGGGATTTGGTCATCGGTAACGGAGTGCACTCTGGACGGGCACCTACCAAACTCGACACCTAAGCTGCCAAATCCACAATTCCGCCAACATCCGGACCTATTTTTACCCTGACTGCGTTAGGCCTGGAGCAATCGATGCATTCGCGACTCCCGGCCGGCTGCTGCCGGTCGGAAGTCCTGCTCGGACGGTAGTCGGATGATTCGGTGGCCATCGAGGGCCGACAATTCCTGCTCTCCGGCGGATCGACGCGGGTTGATGATGGGTGCAATCGCCCAGGTATCGTCGTGGTTCAAAGCGATCAGTGAATGATCCATCGCCCAGTGATGGTTCTTGCAGAGTGCGATTCCATTGGATGGGTGATCGTTGCGGCTGGCGGAAAAGGGAATCAGGTGAGCTGCGTCGACGAAGGACAGTTCATTCTCCAGCCTTATTCGCAGGCCGCAGGCAGCACATTGGTGGTCGTAAAGTTCGCAGATGATCCGACGGAAAGCTGTCGATCGTAACGGGCTCTCAGCCGTCCTTCCATCCGTGTCATCCCTTTTCTCGCCGTATTCATACCCGAGTCTGGCAAGCTCCGTTGCTTTGTCTGGGAAATAGCGAGCGATCAGGTAGGAGCGAACCTCATTCCGGATTTTTCTGGATTGGAAAAGGGTCCAGAGATCTGGATCAAAGTAGGCGTAGTCGGCTTCTTTTCGGAGTTGAGCGACAGACTTGGGTGCCCGGACAATTCCCGGCACGTAGAGTGGTTGGTTTCCTTTGCTGGGTTGCAGATGCCAAAAGCCGTCTCCAGACAGGTAGTAGAACGGATTCTGGATCGTAGGCCGGTCGTCTTTTTCGGCCACTGTGGCGAAGACCGCTTTGAACTTTGTGATGAGTTGATCGCTCAATTCGATCCGATTCGCCTTGATTGCTCCCGAGTCGATCAGATCAAGGATCGCCAGGAGGAGTGCCGGTTTATGGGGGCGCTCGTGCCCTGCGGACTTGTCCCGTTTGAGGCGATAAAGTCTATCAATGTAGTCCTGCAGATTCACTGGTTGTCGAGAGCGGACGAATTGTTAGCCCGTTTCAGTCCAGGCTCAATCCTCAACGTCGCGGCAGATGCTGTCGAGTTGACGGGCGATCAGATCAATCTCCTGGGCCGAAAGAATCTGCTGACCACGTCCTTTGACAGCCTGTGGAAGAATCTTGGGGTTGATGACCCGGATACCCGGGGAAGGGGATTCCTTCACGAACCAACCCGGGAAGGTGAGGATAGGACGAACCGGCGTTTTCAGTCCCGTTCGGGTTGTGATCCAATTGCTCAGCCAATCGGCCTGCGCTTTGGCCTGTTTGATCCCCTGGGTATCTTCACCCCAAGGGAAGATAACCTTCCGTCCGTCAAAGCTGGCTTCGTATTCCTTGTATCCGGGTCGTGCGCGGCGTTTTCGACGTGCCTTCGTCTCGACAAGAGCAACGCCAGTCGGTCCGACAACGACGTGATCAAGGTTGAACCGCTTCTTTCCGTTCGAAGCGGGCACATCATGAAAGACTCGGTACCCATCGGGTTTCAGAGGTTCAAGATACTCCCCGACGGCTCTTTCGCCGAGGTACCCGAGTCGATCATCCCTCATCCTGTTCAAACGGCGAAAGAGCAGGGTGCCTCCTATAGCGATTCCGCCAACGAGGATCACGCCCATGGCCGCCAACTGGAAGACGATCCGATCTGCAGGGAGTCCCGGCAGGGTGTAGACAAAGACCCCAGCAATCAGTAGCGGACCCAGAGCGGTTCCCAACACCCAGAGTTCCATGGTGTTTTCGGTCTCTTGGACGCGCCTGCGAAGCGATTCTCCCGGTCCTCGCAGAAGAATGAAGGGTACGGGCGAAAGGGTCAGCCCTTACTTCTTGAGGGTACGGGCGAAAGGGTCAGCCCTTACTTCTTGATGTTTTCCGTTGCATGAGACTCATGGTACGGGCGAAAGGGTCAGCCCTTACTTCTTGATGTTTTCCGTTGCATGAGACTCATTGTTCGGTGTAGGGGGTGGTGAAGGGAAAGGGGTAGGAACGAAAAGGTGTCACCGTTCAATGTTCAACCCAGGGGGCGCTCCCATCGAGTCAGCCGACCAGTTGCGTCCGATCTTTTGTTTCGTGCTCATTGAAAGGGATTGACCACCCGAACCCCATCGTAGTCCTGGCCGGGGTTGAGGTCTTCGGAGTAGAGAGTGTGGCAGCCGAGTTCCCGGGCGGCGGCGACGATGGTGGAGTCCCAGTGGGAAAGTCGGAATCGGCGTCGCAGGATGATGGCGGAAAGAATCAGCTCACGAGTGATGGGCTGCACCGGCACGTGTCCGCTGAGTTCCATGGTGGCCTCGATTCCGTTTTCGGAAATGCCCAGTTCTTTCTTGCACAAGGCATTGGAGATGAATTCCTGCAGGACCTGGCCGGAAAGAGCGAAATCGGTCTCCAGGATCAACCCTTCGGCGATGGTCCGCTTTCCGGCGTCGGCGGGTGCGGAGGAGCAAGCGTAGAGGAGGACGTTCGTATCCAGAAAAGCCTCAGCGGTCATAAATTTCTTCCCGCTTCAGAGGCGCCATGGGTTCCGTGTTCGATGCCCGCATGGCTTTCAACAAGTTCTTGAAGGTCTTCTTCCTCTGGTTGTCCCGTGCGCTGTCGTTCTCTTCGGAGGTGACCGTCTCCAATCCCCTGACGACGAGTTCGCGCAAGGTTGTCCGCCGCTGGGCCGCTATGATCTTCGCCCGATGGAGAAGTTTGTCAGGAAAATCTATCGTCGTTTTCATCGGAACAACATTTGCAGAAGTATTGGAGTATTGTCAATGAAGGTCGATGGTGGGCCGCTAATCAGGCTCGGGTTGGTTTAAACTCGAAGGTAACCCTTCGACGGGCTCAGGGCTGGCGAAAGAAGGAACGAAGGCCTCCGGCTCGGAGAGGCGCGACTTTCGGTGGCTTGTAAGGACATAGGGGTCAGGCAACAAATATCAAGAATGGTGCTGGGTGCACATCGACCGAGGCTTCGAGCGAGGCAAGGGCCTGGTGCTTGTGGGAGGGGATTGACTACGAAGAAGGTACCTCTTCGGGGGGCCCAGGGCAGTGGAAGGAAAGGTAAGGGGCGCTGAAGGTTGGAAGACGGGAGATGAATGCTTTGGCGGCGTGGCCCGAGGGCCAGCCCTACGGGAGAGGGTGGGGGAGGAGTAAGGGGTCAGGCTTTGTGGATTGTAGTTGAACGGCATTGTCGCCCGGTTCTCGACCCCAGCGAGGCCGGCTTCAGGCTCAACCGGCGAATTGGCTGCGATGGATCTCGAGGAATGCGGGGTCGGGGAGAAACCGTTCTGGCAACTGAATCTTCGTTCCCTCGAAATGTTTGAAGTTTTCCCGAACGGTGCTGTTGGTGAAGTGGTCCCGGATCGTCTTGGAGACGACGAGCCGTAGATCAGAGTCCAGGGTGATCAAATGGCGATCAAAGGTTGCCCTTGTGGGGCTGTTGCCCAAATCATGATAGGTCCACCCTCACGGATTCTTCGGGCGGCGGCCCGGCCTCCGGCTCAGAAGAGCCTATGGATCGGAGAGGAGGACCGCCCTCCATCATGTCCCGTTCTTTGAGATGGAGGGTCGTGCTTCCGGCTTCGTGGGACTACGCCGGGACAAGCCTGCGCGACCGCGTTTGGGCAACAGCCCCTCAAAGCCTGACCCTTTCTCTTTCTCCCGGATTCCCCTCGTGTCCTCTTCGGAGTCTCCGATTCCCAGTGGTCGGACACGCATGATCTGACGGGTTGGGCAGGAGAGGATTACGCCTCGATTCTTGTCCAGACCGGCTCTGGATCGAGGCATAAAGCCTCTCCTACACCCTCTTGTGGATACCTGATACCCATCAGTTAATCAGTCTCTTAGCTGGTGGGGAAGCCTTCGGGCCAAGGTTGGCCTTCGGGCGGACGCCAGAGAATGTTGGTGTCGATGCTGGGTTTGTGGTGACGGTATTTCTTCATCAGGCGGATCTTCTGCCGCACGTGCCGGCCGAGATTCTTACCGTAGATGAAGGTGGTTTCGCCGGTATCGGAAACGACCATGAACTCGGTGGGGGAGTTTTCGAAGTGATCGAGGAAGCCCGTGGCATTCTCGATTTCCTGGTCGATGGAGGCTTGGAGGAACTTCTCGTATTTCCTCTTTTGGGCGACGGACTTGCTTTCGATGTATCCGTAGACACCGGAGCACCACGCGACGACGGTGCGCAGGGTGATGGCCCAGTGGCGGTAGGCGCGAAGACGATCGCGGAGATCGCTGAAGACGGCGGTGGCCTGGGTGTCGTCGGCACATTTGGCGAGGACGGCGGCGACGTGTCTTTCGGCTCTGGCGATACGGGGGAGCAGTTTCTTGTCGAAGCGTGGCACCATCTTGTCGGCGGAAGCGCGGGGGATGAGGTCGAAGAGCACGTCTTTGCCGAGGTCGTTTATGCCGGGGTTGTTGTGCTGGAAGCATCCGTGGCGTTCGTAGTAGCGGCGTTCGGCGGCGGGGATGGCTTCGATATCGGGAACGATCGGGCGATCCCAAGTGCGTTGCCAGCACCAGCCGAAGCCGCAGAAGAGGGGCACGACCGGTTGCCAGGCGACGGCGTCTTCGAAGAGTTCCCAGGCCTTGGCGAGAGCCGGACCGTGGCTGTCACCGGCAAAACGGTTTGCGGTGGCGGCGAGGACCTCGTCAATGGACAGTTCGGGGGTGAATTGAGCGGCGCGGATCGCCGCGGTATTCGGCCAGTAGGGGGCGGCGGTGGTGTTGGCGAGGCCTCCCATGGCACTGACCATACCGACGCCGATGCGTTTGAGCTGGGTGAGTCGTGCGTGGAGCATGCGTGGCCAGGGAATGCCGATGAGGGGTTCCTGGTTCCAGACGGGTCCGGGGGCGTAAGTGAGGATCGGTTCGACGCCCTGGGCGCGTTCCTTGGCGAGTTCGGCTTTCTCACGCTCGTCGATCTGGCAATGGAACATGCCGCCGGCGACTCCTTGTTGATCCGGATAGTTGGGGTGGCTGTAGGGGAGGGAATAACCCCGGGCGAGGAGCGAGGGGCCTTCCCAGTGGATGCCGCGACCAAGTTCGGATTTGAGGTGGTCGTGCTCCACCTTGAAGGGCTCGATGCGCAGGCTGAGTTTGAAGTCGGGATTCACTTCGCCGGCGGCGTCGCGGAGATTGCGGAGGAATCTGCCGATGCTTTTTCCCGAAGCTTCGGCGATCTTGTCGTGGCTGCGCCATTCGCGGATCATATAAGGTCCGCCGTTGCGACCGATGTAGAGGGAGGCGGAGTGTTCGAATCCGCCGCCGCTGTCATTGGTCCAGATGGACATGGCATCGAGATCGGGCACGGCATCCATCAGGGCCTTGATGGCGAGGCGGAAGTGGTGTTTGGTGACGGGGTGGTCTTGCGCCATGGTGTAGCGCGGCAAACGGGAGCGGAAGGGGTGATCGATACGCGCACCGCGGAGGGTAGGGTAACGTTGGAAGAAACGTTCGGGCAGGCTGCGTGGCTCGTAGAGGCAGACGCTGGGCTTGAGGCCGAATTTGCGACCGAGGGCCGAGAGACTCTGCAGACGTTCGAGGTTGGCGTCGAGGTATTGGGCCGGCCAGATGCCACGGGTGAGCGGGGTGTCGATGAAATGATTGAAGCCGGGACAATAGGTGTAGAATTGGGAGTAATATTCGCCGGGCACGGAGTCTTCGTAGGGGAAGCTGGAGTGGAGGCTGTTGACCTCAATGTGAGTGAAGCCGGATTCAGCGAGCGTGGCGGCGTATTGCTCGGGGCAGAACTTTCGGTTGGTGCGCCAGTATTGGGCGAAGGAGCCGTCCCAGATGGGGCGATTCATGCTGAAGCTGCGTTCGATGAGCAAACCCCGGGCGAGTTTTTCCCGAGTCGTGCCGGTGAGGCCGTGGGAAAGCAGGCGCACGGCGGCGTAGAGCCCGGAACCTTCGCTGGCGATGACTTCTCCGGTGCCGTCTTCGGCGATGCGCAGCCACATCCAGTTGGCGGTGTCCCTGGCGGCTTTTTGCGCGGCGGGAACCCAGCCTCGGGAGGCCAGGGCGACATTGACGCCTTTTCCGGGCCGGGGGGATTTTTCGGCCGGCGCACCGGTGAATTGGGCGAGTTCATCGGCCGCGGTTTTTTCCACCGGGGAAAACTTCGAGGCGTAGGTGATCCCCTTGATCCGGAGGGAGGACTGAAGAGAGGTGGCGTTGCTCATGAGAATAGGGAAAGTCATAAGGAGAAGGGAGACGGAGCGGGAAAGACAAGCAAAGGCGTCTTCAAGCGGTCCGACTATTCATGATTCCGCAAGGGAGGAAGAAGTCGGAAGGGCAGAAGGGAAAAACGCATAAACTTGAAGGGGGTAAAAGAGTTCATCCCCACAAAGCCTGACCCATTCTCAGAAGGGGGTGAATGGGCCGACCCCTTCCACTGTCCGATTTTTATTGTGCATCGCCATCGGAATGCTAGTTTCGCACCGAAATTGGTATTAGCCAATCACGAGTTGTATCGCAGGCGGTCGGAGAAATCAGAAACAATTCCACTCCGATCGGTTGGGGGACTTAGCTGATCGATTCGGCTGGCTGTGCTGTTTTGGACCATTCGGACCGCGGGATTCAGTTGGAGAAATCGTGAGGGATCGCCCACTCCTCGACCGTTTTCGCTGACCGGGAACCCCTCTCCGAAATGATCGATTTCATGATATTTGCTGGAGATTCACGAAGAACCTAGAGCGCCCAAGAGAGGATTCCCATGATTGATCAGGTCAAGATTTCATTGCCGGGACGCGGTGGTCAACGATCGCTTTTTCTCTTCACTTCTCTAGTCGCAGTCCTTGCCGCACGTTCTGAAACGAATCTCCTGCTGGAATACGGCGGATTTGAGAACGTTGAGCCGGGAGCTAGCTTTATCACGCCGCCCGACATTATCGATGCGGAGACCTTTCAAGGCTGGAGGCTCTTTAACGTTGATTCGGGTAATGTGGTGTTCGAGGCATCCATAACGGATCACGCTTCGGCTGGCAGTCAGGCCATACGACTCAAGGTGAACAACACGAACCAATCAGGCAGTCTTGCCCTCGACCAATGGGATTTGCCATCTCGAGCTGCCGCGAGCTTTCGGAAGAATTACCTGGTTTCCTTCGACGGCGCTCTGGTGGAAGGTGCAACCACCAACAATCTTCACTTGGTCATTCACGAATTCGACGCGAATGGAGATATCCTCCAGGCTGGATCGGAAACGTATTTTTCTGTCGAATCATCGGAATTTGCGACGAAGTTGTATGCCTTCAGCCCTGTAAATCCGAGCACAGGCATGGTCAGTTTGTCGTTCGGGCCGATGAGAAATGTTTCCGGTTCTGCAACGATCGACCTCGACAATATCAGCATTGTCGAATTGCCCCCGGTTGTAAATGGGGACTTTGAATTGTTCGACAAGGAAACGGCGGGTGGTTCAGGGGTTTTTGGCGATGTATCATCCATCGTCGGATGGCGACTCTTCAGCGTAGGAGAAACTCCGATCGAGAGTCTGGTCACCACGGTTGTCGATTCCGCCGATTATACGGGAGGCGGATCCGAGGGGAAAGCCCTTCGTATCGATATAAACAATACAGGAACGCCCGTAGGTCAGGACTACGGCCTGGACAAGGACAACTTCAGGACGCCGGTCTCTCCCGGTGACAAGTTTGTCCTTGGTTTCGATGCGGCCCTGCTTGAGGATTCAGAAGGATCGTTTCTCCTGGCTGTGAGCGTGGCGGAGTTTGATGGTGAGGGAGGGTTCAATGGAATTGCGACAGGATTCAATCATGCGCTTCCTCTCGATCAGAGTTTCCATAGGTATGAGTTCTTTATCGAGATCACCGATCCAACGGCCGCTCAAGCAATGATCGCCTTTCGCCCAACCACGACCGGCGCAAGCAGTCTCGTTCTTGACAATGTGGAATTGACACCCTTTTCGGAAAAGCCCGGCTATCAACCGGGTGATCTCAGTGCTCGCCAGAGCGAACTCACCGTGGCCCTCAGGTCTCTGGAAGGGGCGCCTCTCCAAGGGACGGCCAGCGTAAAGGTGGAGATGCTCAATCATGCCTTTCGGTTCGGCACCTCGGTTGCGGCATACAAACTGGATCCCGATAATGCGAGTTACGATGAGTGGACTGCCACCGAAGTCGACAAATACTTCAATTCGGTCACCTTTGAAAACATCATGACCTGGGCCTTTTACGAAGGTATAGGTCCGGAGCGCCTTCTGAAGGCTGTTGAGGCCGCCCGGAACCACAGAGGCTTTGGCAGTGCTGATCGGATGCGGGTTCGCGGACACACCACCGTCTGGGGCGCCCGATACCAAGTGCCCCTGGACGTGCAGAATTCAGACGATGGCCCCTTTATCCACGACCGTATTATCAACCATGTTTCAGACTACCACAACACGTTCAGGAAATCCGGAGTGAAGGTGTTCAACCTTTACAATAATCCGTTCTATCAGACCAATCTGCTCATGGCGAAGATTGTTCCGGGGCTGGACTTGACTGCCCAAGCCGCGGAGATCGCCCAATGGTCCAACGCAGCCAAGGAGGCGGATCCGAATGCAATCCTCTTTGTGGAAGAGACCAATATGCTGAACTTCTGGAATGAAGATGATGCCGACATAATACGATACAAGGCCCTGATAGACGGCATTCGCGATGCAGGTGGGCAGATCGATGGTATCGGGGTGCAGGCCCACATCGATCGCATGATCACCAAAGCACAGATTACTCGCCGACTGGATATTCTGGCTGCTCCGATGGCACCTACGGCGAATCACCCTGAGGGTCTCCCGGGCTTGCGAATCGAAGTGACGGGTTTCGATCTCAATATAGGAAACTGGAAAGCGTCTCCGGAAGAACAGGCATTCGTCGCTGCCAATGTGCTCGAATGCGCTTTTGAGCATCCATCGGTCGACGGAATCACCATGTGGGGCATGAACGATTTCAACCATTGGCGCAGAAATTCTGTCCTGTTTGACGACCTTGATAATACCAGCGGCGATCGCATTGAACCTGTGATCAAGCCCAGCGGCCAGGTCTGGATAGATCACGTCCTGACCGATTGGTGGACGAACGTAAGCGGCGAGAGCGACAGTTCCGGCATCTTTGTGACACCCGTGTTCAAAGGAAAGCACAGGATCACCGTTACATACGAGGGCGTCACCAAAGAGTATATAGCGACCATTACGCATGATGAAACGGTGGCGGCATCGTTCAAGACCGCGGTGCAGGATACTTCCAGTTTCGAGGAGTGGGAGGAATCTATCTCATGGGCCCAGGCCGGCGACAGCGACAGGGCTGCGGATCCCGACGGGGACGGCAAAAGCAATTTCGAAGAGTACGCCAGAGGTTCCAACCCGCTGGGCCAGGACCCCTCCGCGGAGGACTTTATTCAGCTTGATTCCGACGGAAACTTGAATTTCCACTTTTCTCAACGAACCAGCGGCGGAGATATCACGCGAGCCATTGAGTATTCACCCGATTTGTCTGTCTGGTTTTCCTACCCGGATGAAGTTCTCTCTTCCCCCGCACCGGCGCTTGATTTCGTCATGGTCGACGAAGGTGAGGGTATTGCACACATGAAAGTGCAAGTAGGGCCCACGGGATTCTACAGACTGGTGTTAAGCCCTTCGACGCCGTAGGCGGAATTCGTCAGTTGCGGGAAGCAGAAGGGGTTGTTCAGAATTCAGTCTTTCTTGGACTGGGATGGGGTCAGCCCTGGTTTTGAAGTAGTCACGAATGGCGCTCAGCTAGCGAAAGAGTCGGATCAGCCAACGAGGTGTTGATTGCGCTTCGGCGGCGGGTCCGGAGGCCCTCGCCCTACCACCTGGAGTCAGAGCATCCGTGGCAGGGCTGGATGTCCTCTCCGAGGCGTAGGCTCGACGAGCCGGAGGCCCGGTCAGCCGCAACGGTTGTCCGAGACAAGACAATGAAAGGCACCCTTAACTGAGCGCCATCCTATTGTGCTACGGTTTCTTTCGGAATACCCGGCCCAGGCACAGCCTCCCTCATGCGGACCCGTTGAAGAAACGGACACCTGACCGTCGAACCCTTTTCAGCGCCCCGATGGCTGACATACGGTGCAACTGTCTTCAGCTACAAACTACAAAGCCCGACCCTTTCTCTCATTCACCGGTGAATTGGGCGAGTTCATCGGCCGCAGTTTCTTCCACCGGTGAAAACTTCGAGGCGTAGGTGGTCGCCTTGATCCGGAGGGAGGACTGAAGAGAGGTGGCGTTGCTCATAAGAATAGGGAAAGTCAAAAGGAGAAGGGAGACGGAGCGGGAAAGACAAGCAAAGGCGTCTTCACGGGGTCAGTCCGACTATTCAGGATTCCGGAAGTGAAGAGGAAGTCGGAAGGGCAGAAGGGAAAAAACGCGTAATCTAGAGGGGGGCAAAAGAGTTCATCCCTTGAGTTTTGATTCACGGTGACTCTGAACCGAAAGGCATCTGGAACGGGACAAGGGATCTGGAAGGGGAAAACGTTCAGTTTTCAGTTTTCGCCCGACCCCGCCAGGGACAAGAGCCAGAGGAAGGGGGCCAATGGGGTCAGTCAATGAGAAGCTGTTGCCCAAACGTGGTCGCGCAGGTCTGTCCCGAGGTGCAGCGGCCGCTCGGGGATCACGATCCCCATCTCCAGTGACGGAACGCGATGAAGGACGGTCCTCGTCTCCGATCCGCACGCTCCCGTGAGCCGGAGGCCGGGCCCCCGCGCGAAGAATCCGTCAGATTGGAGGCATCCCGAATTGGGAAAGAGTCCCTTGTCTGTCGATCTCATTCAGGTTGGACCCTCGGGGCGATCCGGAGATTGCGCCGCCGAACGCATCCTGCGCGAAGACTTACCGCCCCTCCTTGAAGAAGGGGGCTACATCGCGCTGGCCGACGGACGCGTCCGCGAGGACGTGGCCTTCACAGACTACCTCCACTGCCAGCGCCTGCTCCGCGCTGTCACCTGATCCGCCTAATTGCATATGGGCGTGACATTAGCTCAGGTTATGATCTGAATCGCCCTCCATGACTGCCGCCCCATCCGACGGGACCGCTGACGCCGATGATGCCTGCCACCCGCGCCCGCCGGGCCATTCCCGGGTCGGGGTGGAGACCCAGCCCTTGTCATCCGTCCGGGGCGGGCGGCGCGCCCTGGTAGGCCTCCTGGCCCTCCTTACGGGCGTCTGCGCCCTTGCCGGTCCTGAACCTGCAGTATCGATCCGGACGCCGGTGGCTGAGCCGATTATCGGCGGTGGACCGGCCGCCCCGGGCGAGTTCCCCTGGATGGTCGCCTTGATCGACCGCGGGTCGACCCTGAACTCCGAACGCCAGTTCTGCGGCGGTGTTCTGATCGGCCCGACCTGGGTGCTCACCGCCGCCCACTGCGTCGACTCAATCCCCCTGAACGGCTTCCTCGTAGCCCTCGGGGAGACCAACTTGAACGCTTCCCCGCGGCTGGCCCGCGCCAAACTTGTCTTCGTTCATCCCGACCATCATCACCGGGTCTCCCTGGGCGCCGATATCGCCCTGATCCAGCTTTCGGTCCCGGTCGATGACATCGGCCCGCTCACCCTCCGCCGACCGGAGGATCCGCCGGTCCTGCCCGGGACGGGAACCATCCTTGGCTGGGGCCGCACCACGACCGATCCCGAAGACCAGACGCGTACCGCCCATCTCCAGGTCGTGGACGTTCCGATCCATCCGCTCGACAGCGCGATCCTGGTTGAAGCCGGACTGGACGACCTGCCGCCTGGATACATCCCTGTTGGAGGCTTCGATCCGCCGGCCGATTCGGCGCAGGGCGACAGCGGCGGGCCGCTCCTGATCCGGGACGGCGAAACCGGCGACTGGCTGCTGGCCGGGATTGACAGCTACGGCGGCCGGCCCACTTCGGACAGCCGAAACGGATTGTCCGTCTACACCGACGTCGCCCACCACGCCGGCTGGATCGAGGGGATCACCGGCTCGGCGCCCTCGGCCCCGCGCGTCGAAGTCGACGGATTTCCGTTCCTCGGCGACCAGCTTGCCACCACTGAGGCGACCCCTCCCTCGTTCAGGCTCTGGCCCTTCGCTCCCGGCTGCCTTCAGGAAATCGAGTTCTCCGACGACCTGCGTGACTGGCACCGGTTCAGTTTTGCGATGCGCGACGCCCCCGACTACCGGTTCGAGGCGGACGGCGGCATCATTGTCGACCCCGCCCGTCTCTTCAACCTGAGCGGTCGCGTCTTCGTCCGCGACACCCGAAACCCGGCATCGGCCGTCCGCACCGGAGCCTTTCCCCTCCGGCCCCACGTGGTCACCCGGGGGACGAGCCGGAGCACCGCGGCCTCCCTCGGCCAGAACCAGGTCACCTACCGGCTGGCGGGTTTCGAAGCCGGCCGGCCCTACATCATCTCCTGGAACGAACCTGACATCCAATCCAGCAACATCCGGTTCCAGGTGGAAACCAAGGGCCTGCTCAAGGACATCCCGTCGGTGATCGGCGAGACCCTCGAAGCGCAGATCGCCTTCCTTGCGGAGGCCGGCTCCGGCTACTGGCTGACCGTGTCCGGCCTCAACCCGCACCAGGATCAGGAGTTCTCGCTCTACGCACGCGAGGACACGGCGATCGGGGTGGTGGTGGACGCGTGGCAGAACGGCTCCCTTGAGGCTTCCGACACTCCGAGGGCGGGTGCCGACGTGGTGATGGACGTGTTTCGGTTCACCGGACTGACACCCGGGGAATACCGGATTGAGCTCTACTCTGAGTTCGATGCCGAAATGGAGGTGGTCGACCGGCGGACCGGCGGACGGCGCGGCTACTTCGACGAGGAGGTGGGGGGTAAGACGGAATCCTTTATCGCCGACTGGCTCGACCTGGCGGAGTCGGATTTCCGTATCCGGAATTTCGATGCGGGGGTCTACGGCGCCTACCGGTTCCGGATCACTCCCCAATCCAACACCGACACTGTCGATGTCGGATCGGACCGGCAGCGGGCCGTGACCGGCCGGGACGCCTCGGTCTCCGACGACAGGGGGAGGGTCTACCAGTACGAGTGGCTCGAGATCGAGCGGGCCCGGGAGTATTCAAGCATCACGGTCACGGTTGAAGGACTCAGCGGCTACGGTCCATTTGTCGCGATCGTCGGCAGCGGCTACGACGATTACGTGGACACGGGCAAGGGTGGTCTCGTCACCCTGACCTTCGCGCCCGAATCCAACCGGGGCTACGTGCTCCTCGTCGGCACCCAGGACGACACCCGCAACCAGAACTACCTGTTGACGATAAGCGGGACGCCCCGCCTGGACGATCCCGACTACAACCTGCCCTGACCGTTTCATCCGCGGAGCCAGGTGGGGCCCAAGCAAGGTCGCTGCGCCGTCCGTACCGGAGCGGCCGCTCCGCTCGAAGGTCAAAGGGGGCGGTGTTCAGATTCGAGTTTTCTTTGAAACAACGCGCCCGAAATGGGATTGATCGTTCCTATCGCGTATCTGTGAGGAGTCGGCCCGGGTGGGAAGCGGGTATGTTCGGCAGAATTGCGGGTCACAGGATATAAGATACAAACAATGTCATTGATTCGGGCCGCTCGACTTTGTTTCTTTTAGGAAACGGCCGGTGTCGCTGTTGAGTTTGTCGGTCTGTTTGGTTATATCGTGGGTTGAAGCCGTGCCAATCTCATCATGCCCGTCCTGGCCGAGACGTTCCGCTGCCGTATCTCACTTTCTTCTGTCGCATCTCTTTCCGTGTTGCAGGACTACCTTACCCGGCCCTGTGGAACCGTGAGGAGGAGACTTTACATTTCGTATCGCCTCCCGGCAATCCAACGTCTTCAAAATGAGGAATAGATCATGCTCGACAAGCTGTTGAATCGAAACCTTCTCAGCCGGCGCAGGTTTATCCTGGCCGGAGCCTCAATTGCCGCCGCCCCGCTGCTTCGCTCCCGGGTTTTCGATCCCATCGGGGAGCCTGAAGGCGGGCTCTTTTCACTTGGGGTGGCTTCGGGTGATCCCCTGTCGGACGGTTTTGTGCTCTGGACCCGGTTGGCTCCGCGGCCAAACGAGCCAGGCGGAGGCATGTCACCCGAGCCCGTCGAGGTCAGCTGGGAAGTGGCTGAGGATGAATCGATGAACCGCATCGTCCGGAAAGGCATCGCTGTGGCCGAGGCGGCCTGGGCGCATTCCGTTCACGTCGAGATCGCGGGGCTCCCGTCCGATCGGTGGTTCTGGTACCGGTTTCGGGCCGGCCCCGAGGTCAGCCCCACGGGAAGAACTCGAACGCTTCCCCGGGAGGGTGCCCTGCCTGAGCGGCTCAACTTCGCCTTCGCTTCCTGCCAAAAATACGAGATGGGCTATTACACAGCCTATGAGCACATGGCGCGCGAGGATCTCGATCTGGTGGTCTTTCTGGGCGATTATATTTATGAGGATGAGGACTCCTCCAAGGGGGTCAGGCCCCATGGGCTGGAAGCCATCCGCACCCTGGACGACTATCGGTTGCGCTACGCCGTCTACAAATCGGACCGGGCACTGCAGAAGGCCCACGCCATGGCTCCGTGGATTGTGACCTGGGACGACCACGAAGTTGAGAACGACTACGCGGGCGATGTTCCGAAACGCCCCGAGGATTATTCAGAATCCGCATTCCTGCAAAGGCGCGCCGACGCCTACCGTGCCTACTACGAACATATGCCGCTCAGGTCGACGGCGAGGCCGTCCGGACCGGATTTGACGCTCTACCGGCGGTTCGACTATGGACGGCTCGCGCGATTCCACGTTCTTGATACGCGCCAGTATCGGTCCAATCAGCCGAGCGGGCCGAGAAGGCAGCCGTTCAGTCCGGCGCTGGAAGACCCGACCGTCACCATGCTGGGAACCGAACAGCGCCTCTGGCTGGCCGATGGGCTCTCCCATTCTCCGGCCATCTGGAACATCCTCGCCCAGCAGGTCCTGATGGCCCCGGTTGATCTGGAACCCGGCTCCGAGACCTCTTTCGACGTGGACAAGTGGTCGGGCTACGGAAACGAACGGCGGTGGCTTCTGTCCTATCTGCGGGAGGCGAATGTCTCCAATCCGGTGGTCCTGACCGGCGATCTCCATGAGAATTGGGCCAATGAACTCTGGATTGACGCCGATCAGGATGTCACGGACCCTGTGGCGGTCGAACTGGTCGGGACGTCAATCAGCTCGAGTGGCAACGGGGTGGGGGAGCCGGACTACCTGGCGGAACTTCTGGCCGAAAATCCCTGGGTCAAGTTTCACAACGACCGACGGGGATATGTCCGCTGCAGGGTGACACCCGCGGAATGGCGGGTCGACTTCCAGACGGTGCCGTATATCGACAGGCGTGGCGCCCCGCTCGAAACAAGCGCGTCATTCCTGGTCGCGAGTGGTGACTCCCATCTGCATCGGGCGCCGGGTGGCCCGTACCCGCCTGAATGAACGCGAAGGGCGTCTCGCAAGAGTCGAATAACCGAGGCCGGACACTCCGACGAAGAACCAGCCACAACCAGGCCGGACATATCCGAACTCGAAAGAAAACGTAGCATGCAACGTATTCTTTTTGCCGCCCAAAAGAAACCGTATTGTGCTGGAATGGCGCTCAGTTTGCGAAAGAATCGGATCAGCCAACGAGGTGTTGATTGAGCTGGCGGCGGGTCCGGAGGCCCTCGCCCTACCACCTGAAACCGGAGCATGCATGGTAGATGACATGTAGCCGACAGGGAAGCAGAAGGGGTCAATGTTCAGATTTCAGTTCTCTTGGAAACAACGCTCTTGAAGGAGGTAGGTCCATTCAGAGCATCATGTTGTCCTGGGTTCCTCGAACACAGCCGCTGGCAGGGACTGACCCCGTCCTCTTGCTCCCCAACCGCCGCCTTGCCCAACGAACCCAATCAATCTCTGCGACACGCTTCAGCAAAACTCAAGACAGCCTCTTGGAAGGAAACGGGCCGTAAGTCTCCGCCAGGTCATTGTCGGCATCATAGATGATCTTGCCATCTTTCACAAATGGCACGGCCATGGCCCACTTCTTGATTTCATCTCCACCAATCGGGGCCGAGGCATACTGCGGCAGATAAATGCGGCGCATCCGCTTTGTCAGATTGGGGCCGCTGCGATGCAGGGTGTAACTCGTGAAACAGGCGATACTGCCGGCGGGAGCAATCACGGGATCTCCGGGATCGTCGCCGGTGTAGCCCACCAGATCATGCGTGCCGGGTTCCTCGATGTGTTCCACGATCTTATCCGCCGTGCCACCACGGGAATGTGGGAGGATATAGGCCGTGCCATTGGCCTCACTCACATCATCGAGCGTGACCCAGCAAGTCAGATACGGAGGGTGTGCGACGTCGGGATGGCTGCGTTTCACGTAGCCGCTGTCTTGATGCCAACTGAACTTCATTCCCTGCTCCGCATTCTTGACGACCCATTGTTCATTGAACAAGAACACATCGGGACCGAGGGCGGCTTGGGCAATTTCCGCCATCATGGGACTGAAAATGAACTCCCGCATCCGCTGGCTCAACCGATAGAGGTTGCCAATGAAGTATCGGCGACCTCGATGATTGATCCCATCCACCATGATACCCTTGCTGTCCATCTGAGAATCCTTGTAGCCGAGGAAATAGGAACACTACTCGCGAAGCATCGTCAGTGTGTCAGGTGGGATGATTCCCGGTAGGATCATGTAGCCTTCGGTGTGATAGAGATCGCGCTGTTCAGGTGTAATGAGGGTCATCGTGCTGAAGGTTGGGGGAGTCTGGCTGGGACCTGTCGTTGCAGGCCAAGTTGAGAATACCGGGGAAGTCTAGGTCGTCGGCAGCCTGACTGTCGCGTTCAATCTTCTCGAATGGGTAACTAAAGGGCTTGGGATGGGGTCAGCCCGGGTATTGAAGTAATCACCGCAGGCTTCCTGCGTTTACACGGGGCGCCTTAGGTCCTGTTCCCAGTCCTGGTCAGTCCCGGGACGCTGAACTTTGGCCGCTGACTGACCGTCGAGCCGCTTATCGTTGTTTTTTCTCGGACAACAGTTGCGGCTGGCCGGGCCTCCGGCTCGTCGAGCCTACGCCTCGGAGAGGACGTCCAGCCCTATCACGGACGCTCCGTTTTCAGGTGGTAGGGCGGGGCCTCCGGACCCGCCGTCGAAGAGCAAACAGAGCTTTGTTGGCTCATTGCGCCTTGGCGCTAACCAGGCGTCATTCTATTATGCTACAGTTTCTTTCCAATGCTGCCGGTAATGCCTTTGCGTCCCCACTGCTGGTGCGCTGGAGATTCGTAGGCAGGGTGATGCCTCAAGTCGGCGGAAGGGGAGACGGGGGGTTCGAAAGGTGATCGAGGATGGCCGCGGCCAGGGCTTCGGGCTCCTCCTCGGGCGCCGAGTGGCCGCACTGCTCGAGGATGATGAGGTGCGCCTGCGGCAGGGTTTCGGCGACGCGCCGGCAGGGCTCGACCCCGACCACTGCGTCGTGGCGACCCGCGACGACCAGAGTGGGCGCCGGAATGCGTTCGAAGGGCAGGGTGAATCCCCGGGTGCCTGCATGGCCGCGCCGAAGCCGCGGAACGCGTCGCCGAGGCCCTCGATCAGGAGACGTTCCCGGTAGGCCTCGGCAATTTCCGAGGTGAGGAGGTCTTTTCGATGGTAGGCCATCCCGAGCGTGCGCCGGAAGCGGTCCGGGCTGGAAAGGAGGGCGCGGACCATCCCGTAGGCGAGCAGCCGTCCCGGTGCGACGCGCAGGTACCAGGGTGGCTTCTCGAATTCGGCGGCCGGGCTGATCAGGACGAGGCGGTCGACCCGGTCGGGGAAGTCCGCGGCCAGGACCATCGCGAGGGCGGCGCCGTAGGAATGGCCGACGACGGTGGCCTGCCCGACGCCCAGGTGGTCGAGGACCGAAAGGACCATCCGGACCTGGCCGTCCGGCGTGTAGGGCTCCGTCCGGGCCGGGCGTTCGGTGAACCCGAACCCGTTGAGGTCGATCGCCACCACCCGGTGGTGCTCCGCCAGCAGGGGCGCCAGCTTTTGAAAGGAAAAGGTGGAGGCGGCGAAGCCGTGCAGAAGGACGACCGGTCGGCCCGCCCCGGTCACCTCGACGTGGACCCGCCGTCCATCGACCTCGACAAGCTGGTCGCCGGGAAGCGCGGCAACGGCCTCACGGTAGGGGGTCAGCGAGACGCAGCCGGGAAGCAGGGAGAGGGCGGCCAGACTCATGAGTCGGATGATGAAGCGGCGAGGCGCGGGCATCAGCCTCAGGTCGACAGGCCGATCCCGCGGGCCATCAGAGTGGCGAGCAGCGGCATGGCGAAGAGCAGGATCAGCTCGAGCCGGACGCTCCAGATCAAGGAAGCCGGGATGGCGACCTCGTCGGAGGGTTCGCCCTTGCGCTGGCGACCGAAGAAGACGCTCGGGTAGATCGAGATCAGCCCGACGAGGAGGAAGAGGGTGATCTTCAGGTGAAAGATGCCGTTGGGGGAGTAGAAGGAGGCGGGCTTGCCGACCACGAACCACTGCAGCAGGCCGGTGACCAATACGATGACCGCGCTTATCCCGTAGACCAGGTCGATCCGCTGCAGGCGCGCGAGCTGCAGACGCGTGAGCCGCGGCTGCAGACCCCAGTGCTGGGCGGCCACCGCGGCCACCAGGGTGAGGATCGAAGCGAAGTGGAGGTAGCGTACCAGGATGTCGGCAGTCATGACTCGAAGCGGATGAGATGACGGTTATCCGTTAAACTGTCCCGCGCAACAACCCCGCTGAAGTATTGCCCGGAAACCCGACCCGGTTCCCCCATCGGGAGATCCGGTCGGGCGGGACCCGCCGCCGCCTTCAGAGCGTCTCGCTTCGGACGCGCTGCTCCTTGCCCTTCATGCGCAGGACCCAGCGAAGGCAGAAGTGGGCGGGATCGGCCGGTTTGAGATAGAGCATCGGACACAGCCCGGGAATGACGATGGCCCCGGCGCCGCGCAGCCGCTCGATGGCTTCGGCCGTAGCGGCGCCGGGGCTCATCGCATCGTGGAGCCAGACGAAGGGGACGCGGGCGGCGATGCAGTCCTCGACCGCCTCGGTGACCTGCGGGGGATCGACATAGAGAAGCACGGCCTCGACCGGTGGGTCGATCCGGGTGAGCGACGAGGCGCGGTCTGCCGCAGGGTCGTCGGCGAATGCGGGGTTTACCGCGATCACCTCGGCTCCCCGCTTGCCCAACTTCCGGGCCACCCATTCCCCGGGAGCCGGCTTGCCCGTCTCCACGCCCCAGATCGCGATGCGTTTTTTGCCGAGGAATTCCCGGACCCGTTTCTCGAATGAACCGTCCGTCATGATCTTGCTCTCCTTTTTGCCGCCGTGGCGGCGGATCGAGAATAGCCGGCCAGGCCCGCCCGGTTCAAGCTTTCCCGGGGGGAAGACGAAGCGTCCTCCCGGATTCCTCTGGTCGGGAAAGCCACGATCTCCTGCCGGAACGGGCAATGACTTGCCGGTGGCTCCGGTCAGAATGGGAGAGGCGAAAGAGGGCACCTTTCAGGTTTCGGGAGGAAAGGCCCCGCATATCCCCTGGGCGTGGCGCGTGCCACCGGTGGGCTCCGGGTTAGTCCGAGGCAAAATTGGTGGGATCGTTCGATTTTCGGCGGCCGGAAGCGGCAGTGTTTCAAGGGTGCCGAGGCGATTTCTCAGTCGGCCGGAGGGGGTGGAACGGGCGTGCGGCGATTGCTCGTCGCGGGCTGGAACGACTGTCCGTCGGGCCTTGCCTTAACGGGAGTTTCCGTCGAAGTTTTTGGGGTGTCCGGACAAGGTTCTCCGCCTTCCTGAGCGGAGACCGGGGCGAAACCCAAGGTCCCGGGATTCCGGCCTTCCGCACTGTTACCCGTCATGAAATCGCTTGAAGACAAACTGAAGAATTGGAAGAGCCCCGTCGACATGCTGCGCAATGCGCCGGTCGGCCCCTATGTGTTCCCGATCAAGCCGGAGTTCAGCAACTGGCGGGACGAGCAGGAGGCCTGGCTGAAGACGGCCGCGCTCTTCGACCTCTCGCACCACATGACCGACATCTATTTCGAGGGCCCGGACCTCATGCGGTTGCTCTCGGACCTCGCGGTCAACACCTTCGCCAATTTCGGGCCGGGCAAGGCCAAGCAGATCGTGTGCTGCAACCCGGAGGGCTACGTAATCGGGGATGCCATCCTCTTCGGGCTGGGCGAGAACAAGGTGAACATCGGCGGTCGTCCGTCCGTTCCTCACTGGGTGGCCTACAATGCCGAGAAGGGCGGCTACAACGTGACGGTGACCCGTGACGAGCGCTCGGTCCAGAACCAGGGGCGGCGCAAGACCTTCCGCTTCCAGATCCAGGGCCCGCACTCGATGGCCATCCTGGAGAAGGTGGTCGACGGTCCGATGCCGGTGGTCAAGTTCTTCAACATCGCCTCGTTGTCCATCGCGGGACGGCCGATCCAGGCGCTCGGCCACGGCATGGCCCGCACGCAGGGGATGGAACTGTTCGGTCCGTCGGAATACGGCGAGGACGTCCGCGCCGCGCTGCTGAAGGCCGGCGCCGATTTCGGCCTTCGCGAGGTCGGCGGCCGGGCCTACTCGACCGTCTCGCCCGAGTCGGGCTGGATTCCGTCGCCGATGCCGGCCCTGTTCAGCGAGTCGATGAAGGCCTACCGCGAATGGCTGCCGGCCGACGGATTCGAGGCCAACGCGTCGATCGGCGGCAGCTTTGTCTCGGACCGGATCGAGGACTATTACCAGACGCCCTGGGACCTCGGCTACGGGCGCCACGTGAAGTTCGACCATGACTTCGTGGGCCGGGCCGCCCTCGAGGCGATGGCCGACAAGCCCCACCGCGAAAAGGTCTGGCTGGTCTGGAACAATGACGACGTGCTCCGGATCTACGCCAGCGCCCTGGGGCACGGTGACCGGTTCAAGCACCTGGAAATGCCCGGCGCCCAGTATTCAACCCTGCCGTTCGACCAGGTGCTCATGGACGGGAAGCTGGTCGGGCTCTCGACCTACAACGTCTACACCTCCAACACACGGGCCTGGGTTTCACTGGCCATGGTCAACCGCGAGGCCGCGGCCGACGGGACGGAGGTCACGGTCATCTGGGGCGAGGAAAACGGCGGCACGGCCAAGCCTTCAGTCGAGCGTCATGTCCAGACCGAGGTGGGCGCGGTCGTTCGCACCTCGCGTCCGGTGCCGGAGGAGCATTGAGGCGTTCCCACCGCGATCGACCGGGCAGGGGCCCGCTTCATGCTGCCGCACCGGACAACCACACATGACGACTGACGCGCAGATCCGCTGGACCCTTGAGGTCGTGCCCGCCCACGCCGACCGGGTTTCGGTCGCACGCGGCCTGGTCGACGAGGTCTTCGTGACCATGATACCGGGTTCCGAAATCCGGGCGATCCTCACGGCAATCGAGACCATCGCGGGCCAGGGTTTCGCACCGGTTCCGCACATCGCTGCGCGCGAATTCCGGAGCGAGGCCGAATTGGATACCTTCCTGGAAGGTATCCGCAGTCTTGGGATTGCCAAGGCGCTGGTCCTGGCCGGCGGCATTGGTCGTCCGGCCGGCCCCTTCACGGAAAGCCTCGATGTCCTGCGGACCCGGGCGTTCGAACGCTCGGGACTCAGGACCGTGGGCGTGGCAGGCCATCCCGAGGGCAATCCCGCTGACCCGGATCCCCGCCGGAGCCTCGAGCGGAAACTGGGATTCCTGCACGCAGCCGGCATCGAGGTGGAAATCGTCACCCAGTGGAGCTTCTCTCCGGAAAACGTTACCACCTACATCGAGGACCTGCGCCGGACCGGGATCAACGAGACCGTGGCGGTCGGAGTGGCGGGTCCGGCCTCGCTCAAGACGCTCCTGAAGTATGCCAAGACCTGCGGGGTGTCCGCCGCGACGGAAGTCCTGAAGAAGCAGGGCTTCAATCTCGGACGGCTCCTGGTGTCGAACAAGCCCGAGGCCTTCGTCGCCGCGGTCCGGGGAACCCGCCGCTTTCACCTTTATCCGTTCGGGGGACTCGAGAAGTGCGCGCGTTGGCTGGAGGAGCAGAAAGCCAGGTCGGCCGGCGTCCGAGGGGCGGAGTAGACATCCGCGACCGGGCACAGGTGCGCGTTACGCGATCCGGGGATTGCGCCGGACGGGTACTCTCCGTAACCTTGCCGGGTGCGTGAGAGCATGACCCACCGCCGCCGTTTCCACGAAACGATGGGGCCTGGATCCCCGGACCGGGTGCCTTATTTTCAGGAAGGCATCCGTGCCGAAGTGCTCGAAGCCTGGCGCCGGCAGTCCCCCGGTGCCGTCGAGGCCCAGGCTTGGGTCCTGCAGGCGGATCCGAAGGTTGAACTGCAACCGGACCTGGAACCGGCTCCGGAGATGCCAGGGCGTCCGCGCTCCCGGACCGACCTGGCCGAAATGGAACGACGGCTTGATCCGCACGACGCGGGACGGCTGGCCGCGATGGCGGGCGCCGTAAGCGAAGAACTTCAGTCCGCGGACACGGTGCGCATGCTGCGCATCCACCGGGGCTTTTTCCCTACCCTGGGCGTGCGGAACTGGGAGCATTTCCAGGACCTGATGCTCCTCCTGGGCGATGACCCGGGCGTCGTCCGCGAGGCCATGCACATCCAGGGCCGCTTCTGCGCCGCTCTGGCCGAGCACATCCTGGAACAGACCGAGATCGATGCCGCTGTCTTCAGCGAACCCATCGGCGGGAACGCGGGGCCGCTGATCTCCCCGTCGATGTATCGTGATCTGCTCCTGCCGAGTTATCAGCCGGTGCTTAACGCTTTTTATCGGCATGGCGTTTCCACCATTATCTTTCGCACCTACGCCAATGCGCGGATTCTCCTGCCGGCAGTCCTCGAATCCGGATTCAACTGTCTCTGGGCCTGCGAGGTGAATACCGCCGCAATGGATTACCGGTCCATCCGCCGCGAGTTCGGACGTGACCTGCGCCTGATCGGGGGGATCGACCTGGACGCGATCCGCGCCGGGCGCCACGCCATCGACCGCATCCTGCGCGAGGAGGTGCCGCCCCTCCTTGAAGAAGGCGGCTACATCCCGCTGGCCGACGGACGCGTCCGGGAGGACGTGGCCTTCACGGACTATCTCCATTACCGGCGCCTGCTCCGCGAAATCACCCGATCTGCCGGGTCGGATTGAGCGCGGTTGAGCCGGGTCGATAGGCACCAGCGGAGTCCCCTTTGGCACCATCCCATGCCCACCGCCATGCTCTACTGACCATACCTGGGCAATTGACGGGTCTCTCGAATGCCTGAGAGTGGTTCACAGCTGGAACAAAATCGTTTGCGTATTTTGAAAAAGAACCTCTACCAGTGAAATGCAGGCTACCTGACGCACCTCTGAACGGCATCCGGATAGCTATCGCCTATCCAGGAAAGCCAACAACGATTAACATGAAACCAACGCTGCTCGCCCTATTGTGTGGGCTCGCTCTGCCAATCTCTGCCACCACCCCCGACGACGGCTCCGTCCTGCCATTTCCGCCGACCCTGTCCGCCAGCAGGGCTGCGCCGCGCCTTCAGGACTCCATTCACCAGCGCCGCGTCGAGCCGGAGCGTCTCCCAGTGGACGCACCAAACATCCTGATCATCCTGGTTGATGATGCGGGTTTCGGGACGCCGGACACCTTCGGCGGTTTCGCCCACACGCCGAACCTTACCAGGCTGCGCGAAGAGGGCATCGCCTACAACCGCTTCCACACCACCGCGATCTGCTCGCCGACGCGGGCCGCGCTTCTCACCGGCCGCAACCACCAGCGTGTCGGCTCCGGCACCATCGCCGAGCGCGCGGTCGATTGGGACGGCTACACCGGTATCATCCCGAAGACCTCCGCCACCATCGCGGAAGTCCTGCGCAACTACGGCTACAAGACCTCCGCCTTCGGCAAGTGGCACAACACTCCCGCTGACCAGACCACCGCGATGGGTCCGTTCACCTACTGGCCCACCGGTTACGGCTTCGACTACTTCTACGGCTTCCTTGCCGGTGAGACCTCGCAGTATGAGCCCCGGCTGATCGAGAACACCACGGCCATCGAGCCGCCGCACGATGAGACCTACCATCTCACCGACGACATGGTGGACCAGTCGATCAGCTGGCTTAAGAGGCATCGCGCCTTCTCGCCCGACAAACCCTTCTTCATGTACTGGGCACCCGGCGCCGTGCACGGCCCGCACCATGTCAACGCAGAATGGGCTGACAAATACAAAGGCCAATTCGACCAGGGCTGGGACAGACTGCGCGAGGAAATCTTCGCCCGCCAGAAGGCGATGGGCTGGATCCCGGCCGACACCGAACTCACCCAACGTCACCCCACCATGGACTCATGGGACAGCATCCCTGAATCGGAGCGCGCCTTCCAGACCCGCCTGATGGAACTCTACGCCGGCTTCGCGGAGCACACCGACGCTGAGATCGGCCGCCTGTTCTCCGCCATGCAGGAGATGGGCGTGAAGGACAACACTCTCATCTTCTTCATCTGGGGCGACAACGGATCGTCCGCCGAAGGCCAGAACGGCTCGATCAGCGAGTTGCTCGCCCAGAACCAGATTCCCAACTCCGTCTCCCAGCAGATCAAGGCCCTCGAAGAACTGGGCGGCCTCGAAGCTCTCGGCACCTCGGTCACCGACAACATGTATCATGCCGGCTGGGCCTGGGCGGGCAGCACGCCGTTCCAGAACACCAAGCTCGTCGCCTCCCACTTCGGCGGCACCCGCAACCCTCTCGTTGTCTCGTGGCCGAAGAGGCTGAAGGCCGACAGAACCACGCGAACCCAGTTCCAGCACGTCAACGACATCGCACCGACCATTTACGAGTTGCTTGGGATCAAGCAACCCGAGGTCGTCAACGGCTTCGAGCAGGACCCGATGGACGGCGCCAGCATGGCGAAGAGCCTGTCCGATGCTTCCGCTGCCGACAGCAAGCCGACCCAGTACTTCGACAACAACGGCAGCCGCGGCATCTACCACGAAGGCTGGTATGCCTGCACCTTCGGCCCGCTCATCCCCTGGCTCAACGCCCAGAAGGACCTCGCCGACTGGGACTCGGCCAAGGATGTCTGGGAACTCTACGACCTTACCAAGGACTTCTCCCAGGCGCACGATCTCGCTGCGGAGTACCCGGAAAAACTCGCCGAGTTGAAGGAACTCTTCCTCGCCGAGGCCGAGGACAACAAGGTCTTCCCGCTCGGCGCCGGCATCTGGCTGCGCCTCCATCCCGAAGACCGCATCAAGACTCCCTACACCAGCTGGACCTTCGACGACACCACCACCCGGATGCCCGAGTTCACTGCTCCCGCGGTCGGCAACCACAGCAACACTATCACGCTCGACGTCGAGACCGGCGAGGATGCCAACGGCGTGCTCTACGCCATGGGCGGTTCGGGTGGCGGCCTCTCCTGCTACATCCTCGACGGGCACCTGTGCTTCGAATACAACCTGATGATCGTCTACCGGACCCTCATCAAGTCCCCGGACAAGCTCGCGCCAGGCAAGCACACGATTGTCGTGGAAACAAAGTTGGCCCAGCCCAATCCCGGCTCGCCCGCCGACATCATCCTCAGCGTGGACGGCAGGGAGGTCGCCCGCGGCACCACCAAAATGACCGTCCCCGCCGCCTTCACTGCCAGCGAGTCCTTCGACGTTGGCGTCGACCTCGGCTCACCCGTGGCTCGGGATTACTTCAAAAAGGTCCCCTTCCGCTTCGATGGCAATATTCACTCCGTAAAGGTCGAACTCGCGAACTGACAGAAAATCGATTCCAGGCCCTGAAACACGGACAACCGCTTTCCTGCCGATCATAATTCAGGGTGTGCTCTTCAATAAGCTCCTGAACGGCGCTGGCCTTACCCTTGCATGGACGAGAGTTGACGCCCCCCGATTTGCCTTAACCGATCCAGCAGAGCCACCTCCGCTATTGTTTGAATCGCATTTCGAACGTGCGCGACATCGTGCAGGTCGCGCCGCTCTGGTTGACCTGCGAGTGGAGTTCTCCGGTGATGTACTCCTCGTTCTGAACACGCCAGGTGAAGTGGATCTCCATGGGGATTCCATCCTGAGATCCACCGACGGTTCCTTCATAGGTACAGTCGGCCACCCGGTGCATGACGAGGTCGGCGGTATCGCGCGAGAAATCGGTTCCGAGGATGGTGTCGCACCCATCCTGGAAGATCAGTTTCCCGGTCGCTGTATCGGGCGGGAGCGGGACGGTCATGTTGAAAGCTCCGGTGCAGACCATTGCGCCCGGAAGGTTCGTGATGGTCCAGGACCCCTCCCGAGGGCAAATGCAGTCATGGGCGGTGAATGTGAACGTAGAGGTGACGGTCTCGCCTTCTTCCACATTGAAGGTGACTGTTCCGGCGGGCACGTCGCCGGTGCTGGGTCCGGGACTTTCCCCGTCGTCGCAGGTGATGGTCTGCAGGTGATAGCCGCGGGCCAGCAGTGTCGGGCTGATGACGGACAATCTGGATGTGTAGGTTCCGGGTTTCAGGTTCTCCGTGACCAGCTGTTCTTCCTGTCCGAGGCGCAAAGTAATGAGGCCGTCCGGCGTGCCTTCGAAGCGGAGTGTTTCGGTGTCAACTTCGGGCACTGTCACGATCCTGATGATGACCGAGCCGGATCCGTTTTGGGTATCCGCAGAACTGCCGCCGCTGGAATGCGCCGCTGTAGTCGTCGACGATTTCATGGTCTCGGATCCAACGGCCAGACCGCAGGCAGCAACCCATGAGAGAATGGAAAACAGAAACAAACGCATCGCCTTTCCGATGTGAAGAATCGGTTCCGATGTCAACCCCGGCGGATCGACCGCCGGCCGGTCGGAATAGGCAGAGGGCGGTCAAATCCGGCAAGTGAACGCGCAGGTAACGATCCTTTGGCGCCCGGGGACTCGGCCGCCCGGATCAAATCATCTCATTGAGCAGATTGGGATGCGGGCGGGGAATGACGACACGATTGACAAGGAGGCCTTTGGCGGCGACGAGGCCGGCTCCGGCGTCGACCGCGGCCTGAACGGCGGAAATACTGCCGGTCAGGGTGGCAAATGCCTTGCCACCGAGCGCCATGGCGAGACGGATCTCGATGAGCTGGACATTGGCCGCTTTGACTGCGGCGTCGGCGGCCTCGATCATCGAGGTGACGGAAAACGATTCGATCACACCCAGGGCGTCGAGTTTGGTGACCGTGGCGGCGCCGGAGATGGCGGGAAAGACGGCTTCATCGATGTTGGCGAGCACTGCATGGTCGATCACGGCGCCCTCACTGGCACCGACCCCAGCCTGGACGGCGGCCTCCACACCGGCGACATCGCCGGCGACCGCGACCATGTATTTTCCCGAGCAGATAGATCGGGCCAACAGCATTTCCACGTCGGCGGCTTTGAGCATGGCGTCACTGGTGAGGTAGCCGGCCGCGATGCTCGAGAGTTCGACGATTCCGATGGCGTTTTTGGGCATGGCGGGAGTATCAGGTTTTCTCGATGACGATGGCGCCGTTCACCGAGGTGACGGTGCCGGCTATGCTGGAGTGAATGCGGGCCGCGAGCTTGCCCTCCGGGATGTCGGCCACCAACTGTCCCGCCGCGACCCGGTCGCCGGGACGAACCACCGGCTGGGCCGGGGCGCCGACGTGCTGGGTGAGTGGCAGGGTGATGCGGCGGGCGTCGAAATCAACGTCGGTCCACGGCGCCGAAACATCGTAATGTTTCACCCCGAGCTTCAGCATGAGCGCCTTGATCGGCACGTGCCGGCCGGCCTCCATGGGGTGTGCGGTGATCTTCCTGTCCGGCCCGAGCCAGCGCGCCAGTCCGGCTTTCTTGCGGTCGTCCCTGGCCTGGTCGCAGGCTTCCTTCGGAAATAGGTCCTCGGGGCAGGAGTAAAGGGTGCAGAGTCCACAGGAGCAGCATAGGTCCGCCCACTTGCTCCAGTTTTCCTTACCCGTGGCGGTGAACCCAAGGGTTCGCATGACCTTGTGCGGCTGCACGTCATAGCCCAGCAGGTAGCGGGGGCAGAACTCGGTGCAATAGCTGCACTGGTCGCAGGCCGACTTGCCGATCCGGTGCATGGCTTCTTTCGGCCGCAACATGCGCTGCACAAGCCGGTGCTGGGTCGGCAGAACGATCAATCCGCCCGTGGTCTTGGTGACCGGTTTGGAGAGGTCCTGCTCGATGCGGCCCATCATGAGACCGCCGACGAATACGGTGCAGTCGGCCCTGGTGGCGCCGCCCGCAATATCGATCACTTCCTGCAGGGTGATGCCCACCGGCACGGCCAGACTCATCGGCCGTTTCACTTCGCCGGTCACGGTCAGGAACTTGCGCGTGACCGGCCGGCCGTCCATCGCCTCCGCGATATTGAAGAGGCTTTCGGAGTTGTGAACCACGACGCCGACCTGCAGCGGGATGCCCCCCGCCGGGATGAGCCGCCCGGTGCACTCGTGGACAAGGACAAACTCGTCTCCGGCTGGATAATAGTCTCCGAACTTCTGGATCCTGATCGGCGTTCCCGCCGTCGCATTCTCCAGTGCGGCGATCGTCTTTGCGCGTTTGGCTTTGATTCCAAAGATTGCCTGTTTCGCCCCGGTGACCTGGATCGATGCCTCCATCCCTCGGATGACCTGAGCGGCATGGGCTTCGGTCAGTTCGGCGTCCTTGTGCAGCAGCGGTTCGCACTCCGCACCGTTGGCCAGGACGTATTCGACCTCGGCCTTGAGTTTGATGTGGGTGGGGAACCCGGCCCCGCCGGCCCCGACCACTCCGGCATCCATTACCGCTTTGAGAATGTCCATGTTGTCATGAGTCACGCATGTCTGTGCCGGAAAGAACCGCACCTTTGCCTGCCCGCGCAGGGCGTGTGAACGGGCAAAAGGGGTCAGGCTTGGTCGTGTCTTTTTGAGCGATAGTGTTGTGAGGTCTTCTCGTGCGAAAAACAGCGATTGAGGAGAGGATTTGGTCCGCCCCGGTCTTCGGCCACATGGGTGGTGAATGAAAAACCATGACAACCATCAACGGGGCTAGGGTGATGATTAGGTCATCGAGCCCGTTTAGCCAAATCCTTTCGTTCCCACGTCGATCGGGTTTTGAAGCCCTCGTGGCGAATTACGGCATCGATCTTCAAACTCTGGCGTGCTTGTCATGCCTCTCAATACTGGGTCACCGCATCCGCCGGGGGTAGCGCATCCGGCTGAAAACACGCAGTGTTCTTCGACCCGGTGTTCGGTCAGAGAGGCCCAACCGCTGAAGGTTGCCTTCCGGAATCCGGAATCCGGGACCCGGATAGGGATCTACTGGCGGATCCGATTACCGGATGATCGGATGTCCCGGCAGGCTATGACACGGAATTGATTTGTATCCCTGAGGTGAAGCCTTAGGTTCTTCCTCGTTCTTTCCCACAACATCCTTCGAGTGCTCCGCAGGCAGCGGGGCCGCCAACCGGGTTGATGAGAGTCACCACGGTGGTCCAGACGGGGTCGTGTTTTTCACGGTCCCGCGGGATGCGCAGTAAACCACTGAATCCAAGCACTCTCCCGTTCGCTGATCCGCCGGGAGCTCACTGATGAGTGCCCGGCGTTTTTTTTGACGCGGGCGGAAGGGTGCGTGTTCGAAAACCACGATACCCATGACCGACAGCACGTTATCGGGAGGCGTCCTGAGCCTCCGCACCGATCCCCGCAACGATCGCCATCACCTCTACCGGAACAACCGGGGGAATTGGTGGATCCACTACACCCTCCACTTGCCGGATCATACGGCCAGTCGGGTCCGTCGCAGTCTGGCCACCCGGGATCTGGCCGAGGCACGCAGGCGCCGGGATGAGATCCTCGCACGAATGAGCGGAGAGGCGGTGGCGTCGTGAACCGCATACCGGGACCCGCGGCGGCTGAGCGGGATCCGCGATTCTGTCAGGGAGTGTGGCGCTGGAAATGGAATCAGACCCATGTCTTCAACCATCAAGCGACAGGCAGGCGAATTGTGAAGTGCGGCCTGGGTTTCGCTCGGGGCACCGAATCGGGAAGTTCCGGCGGCGACGGTCTCAAGAAAGCTCGGTGGACAAGGAGAACGGCAGGTCGCCGGCTGCGTGTGGAGAGTCTACGGGTTGGTCGGTCATGTTGAAGCGCAGCGTGCAACCGTTGGCCAGGGTTGTGTGCGCGATGTCGGCGGCACTGTGGTTTTCACCGTCCACCTGGACTGACTCTACGTAGACGTTGTGGACACTGTTGTCGGGGGCTTCGACGACGAGATCCCGGCCGTTGGGCAAGTGCACGGTGGCCTTTTTGAAGAGCGGGCTGCCGAGAACAAACGAGGGGTGTCCCGGGCAGAAGGGGAAGAAACCAAGCGCCGAAAAGAGGTACCACGATGCCATCTCGCCGTTGTCTTCGTCGCCGCAGAAACCATCGGGCGAATAGAGTTCGCCGAGCACGCGCCGCACCCAGTATTGTGTCCGGTGGGCGGCACCGGCGAATGGATACAGGTAGAGTACATGATGCACGGGTTGGTTTGAATGGGCATACTGGCCGAAGTCGACCGCAGCCATTTCGGTCATCTCGTGGATTTCAGTGTTGTAGTTGCCGACTTCGAAACGCGGCGGCAACGACAGCATGGCATCGAGTTTCCGGACGGTGGCCCCGGGTCCGCCAAAGAGGGCGATCAGCCCGGCGGCATCGTGCGGCACCGCCCAGGTGCATTGCCACGCCGATCCCTCGATATAGGCGCCGCCCCAGCGAAACTCGTCGAAGGGACTTTCCCACGAACCATCGCGCAGACGCCCCTGCATGAAGCCCGTCGCTTTGTTGAAGGTGTTGCGGTAATGGAAGGCGCGTCGGCGGAATTCTTCGCAGTCTTCTTCGTGGCCGAGCGCCCTGGCCACCTGGGCGACGCAGAAATCGTTGTAGGCAAAGTCCTGCGTCCGTGATGCGGCGTGCTCGACCTCGTCGTGCGGGACCCACCCCAATTCCATATAGGCCCTGATGCCGCGGCGACCATAGTTGCCGGCGTCGTCGCCGGTCCGGGTGGCGTTCTTGAGCATGGCCTCGTAGGCCGTATCCAGGTCAAAGCCCGTAATGCCGCGCACGCAGGCATCGGCAATGACTGCGTCCAGGTGGGTGCCGATCATGCAGGCGCGGTAGCCGGGGCTGGACCACTTGGGAAACCAGCCGCCCTCCCGATAGGCCTGGACCCAACCTTCGAGGATCTCCGACAAACGCACGGGATCGAGGAGGGCGAGAAGCGGGTAAACGGTTCGGTGCGTGTCCCAGAAACCGTTGTCGGCATAGAGCACACCCGGATGCACCTGCCCGTCGTAGGGACTGAAGTGGCAGGGCAGGCCCGCGTCGTCGTATTCGTACCAGGCGCGCGGGAAGAGGTGGGCCCGATAGAGGCAGGAATAGAACGTGGTAAGCTGCGCATCGGTGGCGTCTTCGACGTGGATCCGGTTGAGCACGGTATTCCACGCCGCTGACGATTCGGCGAGGACCTCGTCGAAACCGCGGTCGCCAACTTCGCGGGCGAGGGTGCGGCCCGCCTGTTCGATGCTGATAAAGGAAGTGGCGATACGAACGGTGACAGGTTTTGCCGTCGGCAGGAATTCGATGAAGGCGCCCATCCCGTCTCCGCTGCGGCTCGTCCCGTCTTCCCAAACCTCGTCGCCTTTGAAGAAGCCGCCACCGGTCGTCGGAGTTTCCAGCTCCATGTGGAAGTAGAGCGCGTAGTTGGCGGATACGCCGCCGCTGTTGGCGCGGGTAAAGCCGCTCAAGGTGCTTCCCTTGGTATCCAGCTCGAACCGGCATTCTCCATCGAAGAGGTCGACGATGAGACGGGCCGGTTCTCCGGTAGGAAAGTGCAGGCGCATCACGGCGCAGCGCTCAGTTGGCGTGAATTCGACCTCAGTCCGGTAACGGCCTAGGATCGTGCGGAAATAGTGAGGGCGCAGTATCGTGTCCTGTGGGCGGAAGACGGACGAGCGCCTTTCGCCCTGCAGGAGGCGACGGCCGCTTTGTGGACAAAGCAGGAAATGTCCGTAATCGCCGATCCACGGGCTGGGCTGGTGGGTTGCGCGAATGCCCTGCAGTTGGCGCGCATCGGGCTTGTAGAAGCGCGGGCTGTCTTCGGTCTGGGGGGCCCAGTGCGTCATGGCGAAGGGGCGGGCGACCAGGGGCAGGGTATTGCCCTGCGAAAAGGCGTGGACCGAAGAGGTTCCCTGGGCGGGGTTGGCGTGGTCGAGCAGGTTCCGCATGATGACTCGGTCCTTGAGCTGGTGGCGGAAAAGATCTAGCACGAAGAGGGCCTGAAGGGGATCGGATTCTTCAGCCTGTCTTCATTTGGTTCCATGCGGGCGGATCCGGGAGGTGGCGGGTTCGGGTCGAGGTGCGGCGGGAATTGCCGCGTGGGCATACCTCCATGACTACCCGCCGAGAACCTTGCTTATCAGGTAGGCCGCATAGGCCATGTAGCAGACCAGCAGCACCGCGCCCTCGATGCGGTTGATGCGTCCCGGTCCCCGGAAGCCGTAACCGATGACGAACAGCGAAAGGGTCAGTGCGGCCATCACAAGCATGTCCCGACTGAAGATTTCAGGTCCGACAGCCAGCGGGCGTATCGCTCCAGCGATACCCACCACCGCCAGCGTGTTGAACAGGTTGGAGCCCAGAACATTGCCGAGAGCGATATCGTGTTCGCCCTTCCTGGCTGCAATGATTGACGAGGCCAGTTCCGGCAACGAAGTGCCGACGGCGACAATGGTCAGGCCGATGATCAGGTCGCTGACCCCGAACCCATGAGCGATCTCCACCGCGCCCCAGACCAGAATGCGGGAACTGACAATCAACAGCGCGAGTCCGACTGCCAGCCAAACGACCGCTCGGCGAATGGGCATGGCACGGACGTCCAGTTCTTGTTTTATCTCGATTCCCAGAGCATCCTCTTTTTTCCCCAGCCCCTGCCAGATGGTCCAGGCCATCAAGCCGCCAAACACGGCCAGCAGCACCATGGCATCGAGCCGGGTGATCTCGTCATCCCAGAGTTGCCATGCCGCCAGGGCGGTGACCACCGTGAGGATAGGTAATTCCTTGCGCAGCACCTGCGAATGTACGGCGATGGGGCTGATCAAGGCCGTTACCCCCAGGATCAGGGCGATGTTGGTGATGTTCGAGCCGTAGGCATTTCCCAGCGCGATTCCCGGGTTACCCTGGGAAGCGGCCAGCACCGATACCAGCATCTCCGGCGCGGAGGTGCCGAACCCGACAATCGCCATGCCGATCAGCAACGGCGGCATACCGAAATGGCGTGCGGTAAAGGCCGATCCCTCCACAAAGCGATCGGCGCTCCAGATGAGGAGCGCCGAGCCGAAAACCACAGCAAGAAATGCCAGTGTCATACGGAAGTGGAGTAAGTGTCTGGTTTGGGTTCTGTAGGTCAAGGGGCGTGACGGGAGTCGGCAGGCGGCGACCACCTAAGAGGAAGGTGGTGAGGACGTTTGGGTGGAGGATCCTGGAAAACGAGTGGCTGCAGCGAATGAAGGCGCATCCAACGCCCTTTCTGTCCCACGGGGGCGGGCTCTTCTCAGGAAGTGATCAAGAGACTGAAAGCCATCCCGCGGGACTTTCGGGCGGGGCTACCGCAAATCCCGGAATTCCTGGATTCAAAGGTCTGCAGAAAAGATCGAAATCAGTTCTTGGATCTCGAGTTAGGCCAGCCGTGTTCTCCGTGAAGGTTTCGGCTGAGCTGCCGCAGGCCCGAGTAGGGGCGGTGACTTTCGTTCTTGCCAAGCAGAGCGGAGGGGTAAAAGAATTCCGCTTTCTACGGGTCGATAGCTCAACGGAAGAACAGTTGCCTTTAGTCGACGTATCTGGTTTAACACTACTGATCCGATCTGATCTCTTCCATGCTGGCCTTACACTTACGGGTTTCAGAAGTTTCTGGAATGATCCCGAATGTGCTGGATTTTCGGATCGAGTATAGAAGGGTGTATAGTACTTTGACGTCGTCCAATCGGCCGGCAATTGATGCGGGGAAAGGCCTTCCGAACGGCAAGCGTGTGTTGACAGCGCTTCATTGCGTGTCTGAGCGTTTTGAAAAAAGCACTTGTTTTTTCAAGTGAAAAGGACGAGGCTCTTTCGTGGCCTTTGAATTCGATCCGAGGAAAAGTGCGGCCAACCAGGCGAAGCACGGGATCGACTCTTGAGTTGCCCAAAGGCCTTGGTCGGATCCGAGAAAGATGATTCTTCGAGCTGAAGCGCGGGGTGAATCCCGCGAAGCGATCCTGGCATCATTGGGCGGGAGGGTCTGGTTTGGCGTATTTACACTGCGAAAAGGCCGAGTCCGCCTGATCAGCGTCCGCCCGGCTCGACGAAACGAAAGGAGAATCTATGAAGAAGCAGAGTAAAGGAACGGTTCGGAGCCTCGATGGAAAGCGGACGGTTTCGTTGGAGGAGTTCGATCGAATCGCCGACAGCGGGTCCGATGAAATTGATGAATTCCTGGATTGGTCGAAAGCGAAACGGGGAGGGGCCCGTCCCGGTGCGGGTCGCAAGCCAAAGGAGTCCGTGCGCCTGCAGGTCAGCTTGCGTCCTGAGGTCCGGGAAAAACTGCGTCGACAAGCCACCCAGCGCGGCATGACCCAGACCGCATTGCTTGAGGAGGCCATTACCCGGCTCTAGATTGTCGCCGATTCCGTAGCGATTGAGGATCAGAGTGTGATCTTCCCCTCGCTTCCTGGCCACGGTCACCAGGCGCTCCGGGGCGTTGGCCCGGAGTTTGAAGCTGTAAGTACTGACTTCCACAGTAGGGGGATGTCCGATGGGGTGCGCTGAGAGTCAAGGGCCCGCCTTTTCGGGATGCGGGCTCCTTTTCCGTGAAGGTTTCGGCTGAGCTGCGCAGTCCCGACTAGGGGCGGTGACTTTCGTTCTTGCCATACGGGGGGAGGGGGCAAAAGGATTCTGTCTTCTACGGGTCGATAGCTCAACGGTAGAGCAGTTGCCTTTTAATTCCTGTATCCGGTTTATCACTACCGATCTGATTTGATCTCTTCCTTGCTGGTCTGACACTTACGGGTTTCATCCTTTTCTGAAATGATCCCAAATGTGCCCATTTTTTGGATCAGGTATAGAAGTGAGTATAGTACTCTGGGCGATTTTCTACGGATCACAGAATTGCTTTCCGCCAGTTGAGATTGCTGGCTGAAGATCAGGTCTTGGGGCGTTGCCAATGGCTTTTCCATGAGCGATGGTTGCCCTCACTGTGGTAAGGGCTAGTCCAATTTTGGGAATAATCAGGCGTAGAGTTGCTTGGCTCCTCTTGACCTTCACGCGGACCTGAGTCGTCGGCGTCCTTAGCTAGAACTGAGGGAAAGTTTCGCGTCCCAGGGTATGGTCCACCAAAAGGTACTGTAGTCGGATCAAATTGGCCATCGATCAGGGGGTCGGGATAACCTGACTCGAATGGCGCCGTCGCTTTGGCTGTCTCCCTTGCCCATGAGAGCCACTTAGCCTGCTCAGCGTTCAGTTCATTGGCTTGAGTATCCAACCAGCGCTGTTCGCACACAGTAACAAACTCCGTGATCGACTGAGACACTTGCCACCATTGGGCTGCTCTCCTCAGATCGTCGAGCCGGAGTTGCTTTACGGTATTGAGGGATTCGAGGTGCCGCCGTATGGCTACGTCTCGCTGACGAATCCGTTCTTCCTCTTGCTCTTTTCGCCAGAGTTCCTCGAGTTCCCGACGCTCCTTTTCGTCGCTAATTGCCTCTTGTTCGCGCCTTTCATTTAGCTCGCGGTGATAGGCGCAGGTGAAGAGGATGATCTTTGAAGCCATTGCACGCGGAGATCCCTTTCCGTCGTCAATCCACTGTTCGGAGGTTCTTTGGCAGTAATCATCGGACTCGATGACAAAGAGCAATGATCCGCTCGGGACCTTGTTGCGCGTTACAGTCTGGTACCGTCTGCCTTGAGTTCGGGTTGCGCTCGGCTCGCTCACGAGCGTTTCAGTGATCTTGAGGAATAGCCGATCTTGGCCGTTTACGAAATAGCCACCGCCCGATGATCGTCTCGAATGGCGGTATGGTAATCCGCGAGACTCAAGCTCTTTGACGATTGCGTGGATTGATTGCGTCGCTCTCCATGCTGCGGCTTTGCTGATCTGTGCCTTTGGCAGAGCTGGTTCATCGAGCCAGACCAGCCCGTCGGAGTGCTCTTTGGACTTCTGCACAGCATGCAGGAACTCTTCAGCGACTGGGTGAAGGTTCGATGGTGAATTGGGAATGATCAGTTTTCGAGACAACGGCCTATTCAGTGCTTTTAAGAGTTCCTCGGGGGAAGGCGGAAGGGCCGGGCGCTTGATGCGATGTCCAGCCGCGATCTTTGCCCAATAGCCCGGCGGTGGCCGAGGGACGCTCAGTTTTCGGCACCGCTTGGCAATTGCGACGTCCGATACGCCGAATTCCTCGGCCAGTCGAATGCCCGGGCTCTCCCATACCTTTTCATAAAGCTCCTGCCTTGTGAGTTGGTGCAAATCGCTCTCTCCCATGGTTACATTACTATCCCCATGCAATTACAGCACTTGGATGAGATCCAGTCAAATATGCAATCAGTCCAGAAAAGGTCCAAACCCAGTTCTGCTTGGGAGAACGACTCTCGCTCTGATCTTCGAGGGTCGCAAAAGCAAAGAGTTGCTGACTCTTTTCATATTTCGACCCTTTTCAGATTATTTGCCTGTCGCTTGAAGATATGCCGTCGATGGTAAGCGAGGAATGGGATTTGCTGGGGACGAAATGGACCTACAGAAGCCTCTGGGTTGATGTTCCATCGAGTCAGCAGGTTGGTTATTGTGGAATTGGAGACTCTCATTCGGCCGTCATTGGTGAACGTGATCCCGCACCTGTCGAATAGGCGATCAACATGAGGCGCCAATAGTAGTCCATTGGCGCCGTTCAGTCTGTCAGCGTTCCCGCTTTTGATCCACGGTCTGATATGGCTCGCGACTAGAAACATGGAGTCCGTGACCCCAGTGACCCTGCATCCTCGTTGTTTTGCCAATACTCTTTGCTTGAAAGTCCCATGTCCGCGGCAAGCGTTTATTAGTGTAATCTTCTCGGTTTCTGAGAGATCCGAATCATGAATCTCTTGTTCAGCGATGTTTCCTGCGATTTCGTCACTGAGCTCCTGGAGTTCAGAAGTTACCCGGCACGCATCAGAGGTCAGTCTGACAATAGCGTAGAACAGATCTTTGGAAATCCAGGTGAAGCGCACCAGTTGGTTTCCGGCGCCATCGCTCTTAATGGGTGAGTATTGGGTGGGAAACAGGGTCTGCATCTGGCCATAGAATCGGCGGAGCTGTAATGCTGTAACGGCTCGTTGAACGCCGTCCAAATCACGGGGATTTTCCCTTCCGCAACATGTTGATCGCTAATATATGAAACACCAGAATTCGCTGTTTCGGGCGACCACCGGCCGCAGACAAGGCCGACGCATGAGATCATTCATTCTGCGGAGGAAACTACGAGGTCACCTGGGATCGCGTCCGCAAGTCTACTGTAGTCTCTGCAGGCTCTCCCGCTTTCCGTTGTTTGTGGAATTCGGATGAAGCCGCCGTGGATCTCCTCTTGAGCGGTGCGATTGTGGTTAACCCACCAGTAGTTCATCGCGATGTCGAATTTAGGTTAATCGGGTCGGGAAGTAAGGCCGACAACACGGTAATCCAAAGGAATACGGAATTCATTCTGGAGCTTCCTGAGATACTCTCGATCCCGTAGCTTGAGCTCATTCCGGCCAACGATCACGAGCTTCACGGGCCCCTGGTATTCGTGACCCGGGTAGTAGGCATATTCAAGGATTTGCCCCAAAGCCTCGCGGATTACCTTTCGAGGTTGGAGGGCAGTCTTTATCTCGAATAGGAGGAGCTCCTGATCCTTCCTGACACTGACATCGACGAAATCTTCTTCCCTAATGACTGCCGAGTTAGGAAATTCGGCTTGAAGCTCCTTCATCAGTTGAGCCTGCATCCGGGCGTGTTCAGGAGTTACGTCGATAGCAGGAACTGCTTCTCGTGTGGTCGTGCGAGCATCGGGCAGATCTAGCGATCCGAACCTTCCAGCCAGTGTCGGTATGTCGTTCCTGGCTTTGGTTTCCCTAAACCCGAACAGTTGGTATCGTTGGAGCTTCAGGACCCGATCTCCTTCTTTAGCGAATGTGCCCTTTGGGAATTCTGAGATGTTTCTTTGCTGGTATCGGATGTTAAGGATGTGTTCAGGTCCAGGGGCATTGGTGAGGCCAGAGATATCGCCTCCTATCTCTTCGACCTCATTGCACATTGTTTGATACCACCCACGCTTTTTGAACTCGGCAAGGGCGTCTGCAGCCTGCGATTTATCTAGGCACTCGATATCACTTATGGTTGCTACGAAACGTCGCATTCTGTCGGGTTGGATCGTGAACAAAGTAAGGTCGAATGACTCTCCGGCCCGCACCAGGTTCGTATGGCTCTTATTCACGCCCTGGATGAAGGAGTAACGCCAACCGTCAATCACCCACTCAGAACGGAAAAGCCAGTCCTCATGACCGTACCCGACCCTATTATTGAAGGTGCCTCTGGCTTCGTACTTTCGAGCTTCCCCAGTAGGAGAACGCCAGCCTGTCGGATTGAATGATATTCGAGTGAGTTTGTGCATCGCAAGACTCAATGAGCTGGCCTAGTGTCCAGAGGGTTCACAATGGATTTCTTGAGTGAGGCCCAAAACACGAAGACTCCATTGTCATCTGCAAGTCTTGGGGGGATTTCTTCTTGGGGGCTGATTAGGTTTCCGGTTCCGGCAGCTCTTCGATGAGCTCTCGGATCACTGCGATCCGCTCCTGAATGTCAGGCTTCGCAAGCATATTGGCGATCTTCTTCCATAACTGCTTCGCTTGTTCTTCAGTGCCTTCGTCAGAATCTAGATCGAAATGAACACCTGTGGGTAAGCTTTCGATCGTGATCCACTGCGGGTTCGTTTTTGGTGTTCTTGGCTTTGATGCGAAGGGCTTTTCTCCAATCCGACTGAGAATCCGTTGGTACCAAGCATACGGTGGTCTGCCGGCTATAATCCTAAGCGATGTTCGACCTCGTATTGGAATCGCGACTTCAAATAGAACGAATGCCCCATTGGGCCCCCATGCAGTTCCGGCGCGGTTCTTGGGGACGTCCCATTCAGTGGGTAGAAACCGGAATGAGCTTTTTGTAGATGCGACAGGCAAAACTCCCTTGGACTGTCGCGCAGACGTCTGCAGCGCCTCACTTGCCGCCTCACGTTCGTCTGGTCGGTGCTCGAGGATCACGTCAATGGCGCGATGGTGCTTGCGGTAGATGGACCGGGCTAGGCGGGCGATTTCGGAATCGTTCATGAATCTTTCCTCCAAAAGGCGCAGGTAACTCTCCATTAGGAGCCGGGGCTCAGCACCTATCGAATTCCTTCGTCGTTGCAGGGCGTCGCGCAGGGCTTCAGTCACCTGGGAATAGTCTGCGGATATAAAGGCGTCATCTTCTGGGTCTTCGTCGTCCCGAGTCAAAAAGATGAATAGCTGCTTCGCTGCCTTTGGAAACTCGGTTTCAATTGTTTCACGGTAGCGCCGCAATTGGTCCGAGTGTTGCATTGAACCGACCTTGTTCTCGATGCACACAACCCATTGCGCGCCGTCGACGTGAGTCAGCAGGACCAAGAGATCAATGCTACGCCATTCTCGGCGCACTTCGACCGCTGCGAGATTCCAGGTGTCGATCTCGACAGGAGACAAAGGAGGTCTCTCGACCCCATCCGCGGCATGGACGATTCGGATTAGCCAGTTTTGCAGGAAAAGATCATCGAGCCCATGGTCCTGTGCCGGGTCCAGGAGCCACGCTAAGGTATGCGAGTGCCGCAGTTCGGCGTTCGCCGCGCCAAGAGTATCGAAGAGATTGAAACCGCCAAGCCGATCCTCCAATTCCGCTAACTCGGGGCAGTTTACGACTAAGGCCGTCAGAGCCGCCTGTTCGGTGGTGTCCGCCGCTGAAACTCGCTCGCTCATCGATCTGCTAAGAGCGTTCCTAGCGCTTGCCCCAAGACTCGGAATTCTTCCTTGGCGTCGAGGCCTTCGACGATCTCGGCTACCAACCCGGTTCGGGATGAGAGGCCTCCAGCCTCATCTTGAATGGGGTGCGAGGTAAGCATGTGGATAAGGTTCCCTTGATCTATGTGGGGTTGCCGCCGGCTCTTGGGTAGCGGTTTGTTTTCTTATTGGCGATGAGACGATTTAGACGCAACGATATTGCCAACTGGAACAATTTTCAGTCAGAACATGGCAATTAATGCTCGGTGAGGGTCTCCACCGGATACGCTGACGTCGACTCGTGATTCGTATGGTCAAATAGTCCGAAGGAGCGCCGTCAGAAGCTGCATATTGGCAGTTCACGATTCGGTTGATATGGACTCTGCAGTCTGCCTAAGGTTGGCCGCATTCTTCGGGATAGGTCACAGACCCTGTCTCGGTGATTTCGATCACTTTGTCCTTCACGAGCCCCTGGATGGTCTTTTCCAGTTCATCGGGCGTCAGGCTCTTGGCGAAGGCGGCTTGGATTGAGGATTCAAGGGTCTTCCGCTTCGCTGGGCGGGAGACTTTCTTCTCTCGGTAAAGCCGCTGCAGGAATTCCGCTCGTTCATCTTGCTTCATCAGGGCGGGAATTTCCGCGAATGATTCACGACGCGAGGCCAGGATTTCGCGGTCTTTTAGATAGCGCACCACTGCATCAAATCCCTTGTCTCGCGAGAGGATGTGATAATAGCCCGTCGGATCGATTTCAGTCTGTCGTCCCACCTCACAAGCGAGTACAAAATCAAGTGCGTTCTTCGCCGCTAGACCTGTCTCGACGAGGCTGACCTGAGCTGCATGTGACTGAATCAGCTTCACTAGCGGAACTGGTAGCGCCTTGTGGCGCTCGCCCAAGACCAGCGTTACATGGGCAGCCTTCCCTCCTAAGCGATCAAGATCCGCCTCGTGGACGTTTTCGTAGTCCACGTAAATGTAGTTATTCCGTGTCATTGTTAAGGATTTCGGCTCGAAAGTTGGAGGGATCAATTGCCTAGAGTTCGGACAAATGGTGTACCCACTATCCGCAGTCCGACGGATTTCGAGGTGATCGCTTCGCAGAGGAAGGTTGCCGGTCCAGTGTCCAGATCGAACGTTCTGGTCTCCTCGCGTCGGATCCGGGTGCCGTTCACTGCAGCGACTTTCTCATCGTTGCTTTCGATGATACCTTGAAGAGCGAGTTGGGAAAAGACCAGCTCCGCTTCGATTGGATTATGACCTTTCAGGTCTCCGATCCTAAAGGTCCGCAAGATGGCCTCGGCTTCAGTGACTGAGGCGGACGAAATCTTGGGGACGATAATCTTCAAGCGTTCGCGGTAGATATTGGGGTTCCCGAGCGGAAAGGGGGGCTCGGATTTGACCGCCAGGGACATCCAGATGTAGGCATTGACTTCGTTTCTTGGAATTGTGGCCTCAGACAGGTAGGCGTTGGAAATGCGGGCCTGAGCCTTGGCGACTCCCTGCATGGCGGAACGGCTCCACCAGAGAATGGCGAGACGCCGGTTCTTGAGCCCTTGTTTCCCTGAACGGTACCTCAAGTGGTATTCCCCCAGTTCATATTGAGCGAGAGGGTGGCCCTGTTCGGCAGATTTTCGGATCCAGGCAATCTTCTCATCAGGCTTCGTCAGGTAAATGGAAGTGCCGTACAGGTACTGGGCATCGCGGTCACCGGCTTCCGCCGCCGCTTTGATTCGGGCAATGTCTGGAGCAGCACTCCATGCGTTCTGGGTCGCAAGCAGGAAGACAAGAATCAGGAAGTTCCTTAATGAGTGATTCACGAGACGGTTTCCAGTTTGAGGACCTTCTCAGTATGTCGGCATTTCGGGAACGCGCTGCAGCCCAGAAACTTACTTCCCAGGTTTGGACCGCGACGGGCGGTCCGAGTCACCATTGGCGAGCCGCACTTAGGGCAAATAGGTTCGGCGACAGTTCCAAGTGAGGAAGGGGGATTTACGGGGGCCGTGGTTGTTGAATCGGCCCGTGTGGCCTGGATCAGCCTCACGAGGGAGGCACCATCAATCAGGTCGACAGGCTTTCCAACTGCGAAGCGGGTGGCTTCTTGAGTGAAAGTGCCTGAAGTCACGATCGCCGCGCGGCTGGCTTTTCTGGCGGTCAGGAGTCCAAACATTTCCCGTATCACCGAAACGCCGACGGATCGTGACTTCCAGTGCTTGCACTGGACCAGGATGGTTTCGCCTTCCTTTCGGACCACGAGATCGACCCCGCCATCTGGTCCGGTTCCGAGGGAGACATCGACCCGGTACCCGTGGCGCCGGTAAACCTCGCCGACCAGGAATTCAAATGACTTCCAGGACAAGTCTCGGAGGGAATCCAGTGAAATGATTCCGCCAGCCAGCCGGCGGCACCGGAGCCTGAAGAGAAGCGAAAGAAGCGAGAGAACGAGAAAGGGTAGGGTGGCCAGGCAACCCAGGGTGTAAGCACCGGCCTGGATCGAATCAGCAATCAAGGTTCCAGACCCGAGAAGAGGCAAGCCGAAGGAAACGACGCCGTAGGTGCCTGCCCCCAGAAGGAGACTCACCCAGAAGGGAGCACTGACCAGAATATCCCCCAACGATTCCCGTCTGTTAGCCACTTATTTGCTATCGGATCAGTTGCCTCTACCTTCAACGCCGGTGGTGGGGGAGGCAACTCCCGGCGTCGCGATTTCATTCAACTTAGGTTCGGGATTCCGGGATTCGATGTCCGTCCAGCATGCATCTTTGGTTCCGACTACAAACGGCGAGGGCCTGTTGCCCGAATCGGAATGGCCTTTCGCGTCTCCTTTTTGCGGATGCCCGAAGTCGGACTCTCAACGAACCCCTCCGAACTCATCCGTTCACCGAACTGATTTGAGCGACAGCCCCGAGAGGACTGACCCAATCGGCCCCTCCGGAAAACTCATGAATACTTGGACTGACCCCATCCGGCGTCCCAGGAGATGCCGATGGAGGGATTCTATTCGTCCCGGTCCAGCACGACGGCAATTCCCAAGCTAGCCGGGAAGAGGTTGCGAAAGTCGTCGCACTGACCCAAGAGCTGTTGCTATCCCAACTGGCGGACGGTGAACGACTCAGACCCCTTCAGCTAGATGACATTCTGTTCGTGGCCCCCTACAACATGCAGGTAAAGTGGCTCCAGGAGGCACTCCCAGACGGCGCCAAGGTCGCCTCGGTTGACAAATTCCAAGGCCAAGAGGCTGCCGTAGTGGTTATCTCGCTCTGCACCAGTCCCGGTGAGTCAGGACCCCGTGGGATCGGATTCGTTCTGGACCTCAACCGAATTAACGTGGCAATCTCCCGCGCCCAGCGCCTAGCGATAGTGGTCGCCGATCCACGTTTAGCTACAACATCCTGCTCCACCATCGATCAGATGGAGCGCTTCAATCTCTTCAGCCGACTCAAAGAAAACACCCGCTCCGTTCCAGGATCGTAGAGTTCGCTGACATCCGCCTGCTGCGAATCTGCACATCAGTGCTGCCAGACACCATACCCCTTCTGTCGGAGCTTCTCCGCCAATTTGGGCTCCCGCTCAACCGCTTCCTCGTAAGTGAGCTTTCCGATCCCTCGCATCTTGCTCTTCGCGAGCCACTTCCCGTATTTCTTAGCCATCCTGGAAGATTTATACCCAGCGATGTGCTGTTTGAATCTCTCCCGAACGGGTTTCCCAGTCATACCCACGTAATAACATGGCTTTCCTTCACGGTAGCTTGGATTGACGTCGCGGAACTTCTTCAGTTCGAGAACGGAATCATCCAGGCGTATTACGTAAATCCGATAATGGGCCTTGGGTTCAACTTCGCTGGTCGCTTTGTCCTTCATTAAGCGAAAATCTAGGGGTGACACTGACGCCGGGCTAGGAACTGGTTGATGTTACCGATCTGCCGCAGAGGCACACCGTCACCGATTCTCCCTCTCTTCGATAATTCCTGGTAGCATTCTATAGTCGCACAGACATCGATCAAAGCGTTGTGGGCGCCGGCCACATTTCGCCCGAAAAGGAATTGGTAAAGCTCTTCCAGTTTCGGCCATTTGTAACCTCCGCGGGATCCCGGTATTGCGCAGAGTTCAGTCGAATGCTTCATCGTGCAAAACTCAGATAATCCCTCAATTGGACACGCCCGGTTCATTCGTTTACACTCATGGGAGATCACGTGCAGGTCGAAATTCAGATTGTGGGCGACCAGCTGGCTTGGACGATACCTGTTGAGAACCGCTTCGAGCTGATCCACGATTGAACGAATCCCGATCCCGACCTCGAGCGCTTTCCGCTGACTGATTCCATGAACGGCTGTAGCTTCAGCCGAAATGGTAAAGCCGTCAGGCCTAATCACATGATACTGTAGGTCGACGATTCCGTTGTCTGTTCCAGCAATTCCCCAAGCAATTGAAACGGCCCTCGGAAAACCCTCGCCCTTTCTAGGGAGACCGGAAGTTTCAAAATCCAAAAAAAGGATGGTATTCATATCACCAAAGCACAGATAAAACCAATATTAGAGGTCTAACCTTTCGGCATCCGCGACTTTGATCGGGCATATGCAAACCATCTCCTACAAAAAAATAACTAACTTCTTAGGCCAAAAAAAACGACGATCAAGAAGCTTTAGGAATATGTTTACAAAGGAAAAAATGAACTACCCTTCCAGGAATAAACTCGCAAAAGGAGGTACATTCGAGTAAACACTCTGTCTACACTAGACGCATCCTCTAAACAAGAAGAATATGAAGTTACCAGTATAGAAGACATGGTGGAGGCACTTCAGCGATGGAGGTCTCCAGTCGTCTTTGACGACGGGGTCCTCTTTGACTTTGAAGGATTGCCCTTCCGTGTAGTATTTGACGATGAAGATCCTCGATTTTTTTGTTTAGTGGTTACGGTCGTTTGGGTAATCGAGAGTGCCGAAGAAATGCTAAAGGTCCTAGAAGCAGCAAATTTCGCGAACTCGAAGGTAAAGGTCGCAAAGGTTTACGCTGTCGAAGACGATGTTTTTGGTGCAATTGAAATGTTCTTGCAACAACATTGAAGATGTTAAGCCAGTGTTCATGCGATCGCTGGTTGCCTTGCAGGAGGCATTGAAATGCTTTATGGGAAAAATGGAGGCCCCTGATTGACTTTGTATTTGCCACAGATTCATCAGTCCAACGGTCCATCAGAAAGGAATCTGGAGTATTTGCCTATGTAGCTCAACTAGGTTCTCGGGATTCGCAACCATAAGAAAGTTCGGTTAAGAGGATTGTAAACTAGACCTGACCGTTTCTCCAAGCCTTAAAAAGACCCTCTCAACTTGCTGATGATGTCTCTTCGGGACTTGTGACTAAGGCTTCGATCAGCAATCGAAGTTGTTTCTTCAGCCCTGCGTCTCTAAATATGTCCACCGCGGATCGATTTGGAGAGATTTCACCAACATCCAAATCTGGTCGGCCACGCAGCCGCCGCTGCTTGGAAGAATTCTAAAGAACAAATTCGCGTCTCTGGACGCACTCCATTAGCCCGCCTTTCATACACGATCGATCTCCTCGCCGTCGTAATTCTCAACTTCGGAAAATGGAACTGTTCCCTCTATTTCTCCATAGGCTTCGTTATAGGTCCAATCTCTGTCGTTTTCAGGGTTAACAGAGTCCGGTAGTTGGTGGATAGCTGCCTCAATCAGCTTCCAATCAATGTGTGGACAGTATCTATAACGATGAAGGTTTTTTGTTATCTCATGGCGAATTCGTTCCCTTATCAAAGTGCCAAATGTTTCGCCTTTTGCCAGCATTTTCCCCCTTTCCAACTACCCATCTTTGAAAGGCTATATCGCCAGTGAACGCCTGCCCTCATGCATCCCCATAGATTATGGCCATGTTCGACCCCAAAACAGAAATTATTCGGACGGAATGCATTTTGCCTATCCGATGCGCAATGCGAGAACCAGAACACGGTTTCCCATGCCTCTTCTACTTTATCTAGAAAGACACGCTTACTGCGCATTTGTGCAAGTGAAAGGGACCAGTGGCAGGGCCGATAACAGAGGAATCCGAAGGAAAGACAACCCTGTGCCACGACTTTGTCTTTAGCATATATGAGTTGTAACTCTCATTTGCTCTAGCTATATTTATTGCCTGTAGAAACGATCCTGATTGAGAGTCTGCAAACTCAATAACAATTCCCTCTGGAATCTCTGGTGCAATATTTGTTTGGCGAATAAAGGTTTTGGATCCAGGCCGCCCCGGATTTCGGATAGGCTGATTGGTAGAGGTCCTAGTCGGAGATACGCTGTTTGGTCGATATTCGCAGTCGGCTTGTAGTTCTTGAATAAGGGCCGTTAACTGAATCTGTGTGAGCCCAATCAGTTCCGAGAATTCCCGGATGGCGATTGTTTCCTCTTGGCTTGGGGATTCTGACCTGTTTGTATAGCGAATCATATATTCGAGATTTTTTACCCGGTCTCCAAGTGTCCCCGTTGGTGAAAATGTGTGCAGGCGCTTTTCTGTAATTTTGAATGCCTGGTTGAACGCTAGCTTGGGGAGTCCAGACTCCTTTTGGAATGCTTCTAGAATCTTAATTTCGTCCGCCAAGATTTTACCGTTGATCCTTGCAAAGCAAAATAGATTTGCAAAAAATATAACTGGATCTAGTACGTTCATATATTGTACGGTTTTGGGGACCTCACGCAATGGGTTAGGACCAACGATTGAGGGTTTTTGTAGGGACACCCAGCGCGTAGGTGATTTGCATCTTTAGGAATTTGAAACTACATGAATTAATTCCTCGTCGAGTCCTTGTGTGATTGACTCAAGGCGTGTTCTCCCTTGAAGGGCTTCGCGTGGGGAGCTGTTCAGCCTGAATGGGAAAAGGGAGGGATGGCCGGGAAGTGAGTTCTTTGGAGTCCAGCCGCCACCGTTTGAACGGATAAGGCATTCATATAGCCATCCGGTCAGGTATGTAGTCGGAAGGCCGATTGACGTAGGCCTTTTGTAGACTCCCTTTCTGGTTGTCTCAATAAGAATTTTCCAGTCAATAAACATCCGGTAGATTCGCCGAGCAGCGCGAGCGACCGTTTCGCGCTCGCCGAGCTGCTCGCGGATACGTCGTTGTACCTGCGCCGTGGTTATCTGATCTTGTAGACGGAGGAGCTTCCCAACCACACCGGCCACGCTACCAAAGAAGGGATAGACGGCCATGGACATTCCCCAGTGGAGGGCGAAGTGCTGAGCCGATGGGAGCCGCTGGAGCATTTCCAGGCCATCGTCTCGAAGCGTGATGAGGTCTGCTGGCGGTGTATGCCAGATCTTCAGCAGGATGGTGATCGCCTTTTCTCGGTTGCCCCGTTGCACCTGATGACCCACCGACAGCTTATCACTGAGGTGTTCTTGCAGGGCTTTGTTGGCTTCTTTGTGGGTCTTGCCCGCCAGTGTTAATTGGGCCGTGAATTCGAGCCACGGGAGCTGTATTCGTTGACTGAATCCAACTGGTTGAGCTGCGGCCATTAGCGATCTCCTGAAATTGCTGCAAATGGGACAATGGCTTCTTCGATCGATGCGCCACCGTGCGAGACTGTGACAACTCCCGATTTGATAAATGCAGAGCCGGTCGGGGCGAGAAGAGGCAAGACGTCAGGAGGGAGGCCGATCGGTGGCCAACAGGAGGCTTCAGGCATTTCCCGGGCTATCTTTGAACGCAGCTCAGGGCTGTTGTAGATACGAACTCGCTGGCCGCGCGTCTCAGCAGTGGATCCCTCCGATGGGTTCCCAATGCCCCGTGCTTCAATATTCCCGTGGTCGGAAGTGAGAAAGACCCTAAACCCGTGAGCCACAAGCTTCTTCAGCAGAGTCTGCAGATACCCCTGCCGGGCCCACTGCTCCACTTGGCTGTACATACCGGATGAGCCCAGCACCATGCCATGCATGATGTCGTCAACTGTATTCACGACAACTCCCAGCACTTTCAACCGGTCGTCCTCCATGTGGGTAAGGAGCTCCTGGTCTTTGGATGGGCCGAGTGCGGCGATATGCTGGACGGCGCCGGCGTCCAACCCTCTTTCCGCCCAGAACTGCTTCCAGAGGCTGCCTTCCTTTGATGTACCGTAGAAGCTTTCGGGGAAGAACTGGGGCAGCTTCCCCGAGAAGATCGCTTGGCGGGAAACGCTGGTAAGAGTGGGAATCCAAGCGAAAACAGCCTGCTCCTCGAATCGGATACTTTTATCCTGATCACGCAAGACTTCGCGAATCACCGACCACTGGCCCATGGACATCCCGTCAATGACCACCAAGGCAAGCCGTGCGCCGTGGTCATCGCTCATGAGTGCCGACATGGCTTTCGGTATATGGTGAACCATCACCGGGGGCGTTGAGGGTTGGTTGCACACGGCTCCCGTAATGGCTAAGCAGCCAGGATAGGAATAACTGGTCCATTGAACCATCACCTTCGGAAACCTCCCTGTTCGCACCGAAAGATGCATTAAGGCTCTCAAGTCACCCAGTGTGCGCGCATAGGTCATCCATTCCTGGTAGGACGCTCCCTCGTTGGGAATGCTTTCGGCCAGCCTGCTCTGAGCGTGATCCAGGCGCCGTTGTCGATCCTCTACGGCTCCCTTGGAAACGCCCACAAGCAGCCATGTGTCGGCTAGTGCAACCGGTGATGGCCACTCGACGGGATCTAGCAGGCCTTCGCTGAACAGGTTATCCAGGTAGACGCGAACATCGTCGTGCTCAAAGGGAAGAGACGTGGGGCCGGGGAATTTCAATCCGTAGCCTTCTTCTTTGGACTCCTTGACCTGCTGTCCCTTGGCGGCGGCTTCTGACTGAACTCTCAATACCCATCGCTCTTGGATGAAGGCGTAGAAATCGGCGCTGGTTGCCACGATCTGCTCAAGTGGCCAATCATCAAAATGTCCGCCCTGCCTGAGCACCTCAACGAATCGGTCGACCATGCGAGAGGGTATGACCTTGTCGCGGTAGTGCTTCCGCATCAGAAAATGCAGGAGCTGCGCCGGCTTCTGAATGAGCTTTGGTTCCGTCTCGAAGACATGCAGCAGGATGAAGTCCGCGCTCTGGTTACTGCCCATTCGCGCCGGCTTGTACTGCTCCTGGGCCCGGAACAGGGAATCGAAGTGCTTTGCGCCCAGTGCTTCGACGACGGGGTAACTCAGATTCGGGAAGATCGCTGGGATGCTGAACGATAGCTTGCGCCCCGCCGTGTAGAGATCATACGGCAGCTTGCGTAGATCCTGTTCCCGAGATCGTAGCACAACAACCAGGTCGGTATTCTCACCTCTGTCCCACCGTGCACGGTATTTCGATTCGTAAGCGTACCGGAAAGCAATGGGGTCTTCGAATTCGATGAGGTCAAATCCCCGCTCTCGTAGACCCTGCAGGACACCTTCTTCCGTCAGCAGTCCATCGGGGTCGGCCACCAGGGTCAGGCGAGCCACCTGACTGGGAAACTCCTTCAGGATCGTATCCCGCCAAGTGCTCATGATTTGCCCTCAACGTTTGCGATCACAAGAAGAACCAGCTCAGGGCTGAGATGTTGCCTGCGATTGAAATCGCTCCGCCACTCGGCTTCTTCTCGATCCAACTGGGCCAGGCGGTACGCCCGCACCTCAGGAAGGCCGATGCGGCCGACCATCCGCCTCCGGGCCTCGAATGAGTAATTGGACTTCTCTTCCTCCTGCCGGAGCTTGTCGAAGTGCTTACGCACACAATCCTCGAAGACGGGCTGCCCATTTTCAGAGGCGGCTGTCCACAACTCTTGAAAGAGCGTCTCATCCACGCCGTGACCGACACCACCTGCCACATCAAAGTGCCCGGACATAATTTGATCCCAGATGTGCCTCGCCGTGGGGGCGAGGATTCGTCCATCTGTTTGACGGAAGACAGGCAGCATTCGTCGATGACTCCAGCCCTCGGTATGAATCTGAATCCTCCACAGAGCCCAGCAGCCCTTCACGTTGGCCGGAAGATTGGGAACACAGATTGTCGGAGCCGGTTGCTGAATAATGAATCGGGGCAGACCGGAGGTAATCCCTCGAACCCTCGGAGATTCCAGCGTCATGTGAATGGCCGCGGGCAACTTCGTGGCTTCCTTGGCGCTGAAGACGACCGGTTTCATCTCATGGCCGTCCGGCCAGATGAGTTCCCATCCGGGCCCATTCCGGGATGCCCGTCCGCCATGAGATTGCAGGTAATTGACGGTCATCTGCTCGACCCAGTGCGGCATAGGATGATCCGCTAACTCCCGCGCCATCCCTGGGTCAAGAGCCGTGGATTCACCTAGAAGCGAAGCCGCCTGTTTGTTGGCCATGGCCTGTTCGCGTACTCGCTTGACGGCCGTTGCGACCTTCTCCTCGACTCCTTCGGGGTTCAGGATCGATTCAACGTAGAGGTCGTCAAAGATCTGTCCAGCCTGAGCGGAATCCAGCACATCACCCGTCTTATCAATCCCGAACTCCTCCAGAATGACTGCCAGCTTGGCTTCCAATACCTCTCGGACACGGAACTCCACTGTATCCTCGTAAGCAAAGTTGATCGCCCGCACAACGTGCGGCTGCCCAATACGGTCGACACGGCCGATACGCTGCTCCAGCCGCATGGGGTTCAAGGGCATGTCGTAGTTGACAACCACATGGCAGAACTGAAGATTCAGACCCTCGCCGCCGGCATCGGTCGAGATCAGAATGCGCGTATCGCCGGCGAACTTCCGCTGCGCTCGCAGTCGATCGTCAATGCTCATCGAGCCGTTGATCTGGACCGTCAAGATGCCTCGCTCTTCAAAGAACTCTGAAAGCATCTTCTGCGTGGGAACGAACTCAGTGAAGAGCAGCACCTTGAGGTCCGGCTCTCCTTCCTCCTGCTGAAGTTGATAGACCAGGTTCAGCATTGCTTCGGCCTTGGCGTCGGGGCCTGTATGCTCGACCTGCCTGGCCGCGTTCAGCAGGACACGCACCTCCTCCTGCTCGTTCTTCAAGGCCTTGAAGCGAGTACGGATCAGGGTTTCGAGCTGATCCTGGCCGTCCAGATCGGTCCACTCCTCAGCCTCAAGCGTTTCGAAGAATGTCATTTGTGCCTCCGGCTCGCGCAAGGCTTCCAGGCGGTTTTCCAGGGCAGTTCGGATTGCACACGTAGAGGAGGTCACGAGTCGCTGCATCAGGATCATGAGAAACCCGATGTAGTTGCGCTTTTCGCGCACGGCCTGATTGTATCCTTCCTGAACGTAGGTCGTGACAGCCTCGTAAAGCCGCTCCTGGTCGCGGTGCCGGTCGTCCCATGCCACCGCCAGCATCACAGTGCGACGAGGTTTGAATAGAGGGTTCCCCTCGGCATCGATGGCCCGTCGCTTTTCTGTCCGGATCACGTACGGTGCGATGCGATCACGGGTCACGCTCGCTTCATCTGGAAAGGCCCCTTCATCGAGCAGCGACACAATGCGGCGGAAGGCGTCCGTTTTACCCTGGTGAGGCGTTGCCGTAAGCAACAGAAGGTATGGAGACGCCTCCGCAAGCCCCTTGCCGAGCTTAAATCGGGCCACCTGGTCCGTGCTCCCGCCCAGGCGATGCGATTCATCTACAATCACCAGGTCCCAGCCGGCAGAGACCAGGTCATCGAAACGCTGCCGGTTGTAATCCGCGAGGTCGCCCTTGGTCCATCCCCGGCGCTTTTCGACCGGCTTCACCGAATCCATCGGCACGATCACCTGGGGAAACATCGTCCATACATTGGAAATATTTCCACTCCGACCTCCAGGTGACGGAAATGGACTGCTCCCGTTCGGGACGTCTGCCGTGAAGCGGTCCGATGTCATGCGACGCAGTGTTTGGAGGTCCTCTGGCAAAATGACTCGAAACGTCTCCCCAAAATGGATCTGCATCTCGCTGGCCCACTGTGCTGTCAGGCCTTTGGGAGCCACTACGAGCACCCGTTGCACCAAGCCGCGAAGTTTCAGCTCTCGGAGATCAGCCCGCTTCAATGGTCTTCCCAAGACCGACTTCGTCAGGGCGCAGGTAGCGGACCCGGTCACCGGAAACCGCCTGCGCCAGCGCCTTGATCTGGTGCGGGAGGGGATGACGGGCGCTTCGATGGTGCCAACAGCACGTCTTCGCTCAGGGCATCCGCGATTCTGGCAGCTGCAGCAAGATAGCAAAGCCGCTCCTTGTTCCAACCATCCGCCTCTGAGAGGGGTTTCAGGAGGTTGGCATCAATACGAACGGTGGCATCGGTGGACGGCAGCCAGACACGACAGGACGACCGCCCCCAAATTTCCTGCCTTTCGATTACCAGGCAGGGTTGGCGGTGCTCTGTGCTGTATAGCCATTCTCCGTTTGTCATGCTTCGCTAACCTGACCAGCTGCTGTTGTTGGGATTGAATCGCACCAAATGCGAGTGAAAGGAGCCCAGGTTTCGGAGAACCTGAGTAGCCTTCGGTGCCAGATCAATGCTCATGCGTCTCTTTGCCATCAGTTGACCTTGGCGCCAATCTCGTCAAACCATCCGTTGATCTCGTCGTAAGCGTTGCGCTCCTTCATGCGCTCGACGGTCATACGGTCTGCGGCGTCTTCATTCAGCCAGTGCTTGATAGATCTACGCTGGATCTTCTTCTGGCCACCCAGCGCGTTCTTGATCTCCATCTCAACGTCACAATCGTCTGTCAGGACGAAGAAAATGGCGCTGGGACAGCCGCGTTCATGGCCTCGTTGATGGCATCCAAATGTAGATAGTTTTCCATCTCACGCTTACCTGTAAGGAAGCTGACGGAACCGTCGCCACGGGCATTGACAGCGTCATGAGCACCCTGATACTTGAACTTTCCAGCCTTTTCCTCGTCCCGGTCGTAGATGTGAACCTCCGGGAGGTTGAGATTCCGCAGGTAGTGTTCGTTGACCCACTCCCGAAGGTATGCCGCCAAAACCACCATGGCAACCCGCGGATCGGAAAAGACGTCGACAACGTCTTCGTTCTCTTGCCGGAGAATTCCATTGATACGCTTGAGAAACTGTAGATCGTGGGGGCCTTCAACGCAGAGCAGCACTTTCGCTCGTTTGTCTGGAATGATGCCCAGATCGGAAACTACTTGGGCGATGACCTCATCGAGCGCAACTTGCACCTTTCGGCCGTTTTCTTCGCAGGGGGAGATGTGACGGATGGCCTCAACGGGTAGCAAGGACGCCAGTGCAGGCACATGTGTCGTTAGCAGTATCTGGCAGCCGTCAGACTCCGCAATCGTTCGAAGTGCTTCCACCACCTTTCTCTGGTTGCTGGGTGCTGCGCCGTCTCAGGTTCTTCAACGGCATAGATAATGTTGCCCTTATCGTTCACCTCCCGCAGACGTTCCGCCTCTGCTCGAAAGAAGCTGAACAGAACCAGCCTTCGCACACCGCTACCGCGTTTGTTTATCGGGATCTCGTCGTCACCAGTGAGAGCCAGCTTGAAGACCCCTTCCCACTTCGGATCTGCTTTGAAGTGAGGATTCAGCTCAGAGGCGAGTGCCTTGTCGAAATCGGCAAGTTTGGTCAGGGTCCGGCCGGCCACATCCAACGCTCTTTCCCGCACCTTCTCCTTAACGGTATTCAGTTCCTCCTGCACTTCCTTTATGGCTTGCCCGATAGCGAATTTGAGAGGGTCCTGGACCTCAGCATCCTCATCTGTCGATGGCCGGTCCGCTCCAGAACAGCGCATATTCCGGCAGGTATTTGGATAGCTGTTCCCAGATCGCCTTTGCATCCTCCTTGTCCAGCTGCAGTTCGGTCGGGCCGAGTTGGAGATCCGCACATTTTCCAAGATTGACTTTCTAAGGGCGGAATTCGACCGTTTGTCCACATCATCCGATACACCGAGGGCTGCCGCCTGCTTCTTCAGGTCAACATTCTTCTTCGATAACAGACTGTCGAATCCTTCAGCTTGTGGATGGTTGGCGATAGCGAACACCTTGGGCCGTTTAATGGCCTTATCCGCGAAGGCGAAGACCTGATGTATCTCCAAATGCCCATTCGCATTCAACAGGTATTCGTCCAGCAAAGAGGTCTTTGATGTGGCATCAATCACTAATTCCGCAGGGAAATCCTCGAAAATACATCAATCCGCATTTCCCCTGCATCCCCCGCCTTCACGCACACATCACTAAAGTCGCACTTGCCGAGGGAATGCCCGAAGAAAAACGGCCAAGGCGTCAAAAATGGATGACTTTCCAGCATCATTCCTTCCAATAAAGGCAGTGAGGCTGCCAAGGCTGATACGGTGTTCTCCCAGGTAACCGCGGTAGTTCTTGAGAATGATTTCAGACAGCTTCATATCATTCCTCCCTAGTCGAGTCAGCGCTTGGTCGTACCACATCAGCAGTTTAGGGTCTTCCTGGAGGACATCCTCGGGAATTCGCTTAGCGACAGCGATGATTGTGCGGTAGTCCTGCTTTTGCCAACACTTACGAAATCCTACGCGGACAGCCTCCGTGCGGATGATCTTGATCCGCCTTCCTTTGAGTACCTTCGCCCGGGTATCAGAGAGGCCGGGCAACTCGTTGCCTCGGTCGAGTCCGTATCTGGCTTGAATCCCTCGGGCAGGTATTCCCAGAACTCCTTCAGCAGGGACCGCTCACGGAGTTTCTCTAGATCACCGGCCTTATTGGGATCTGGAACATACCAGCGGTCTTTGGCCTTGCCGATCAAGACAGGGTCGTCCTTGGCGAGGTTGCGCAGATCCTTCCAATTCGTGGAAAGATAGGCGTGAATTTGCTCAGGAACTTTCCCATCGCCGCTGTAACATAGGAAGTTCTGGTTCAACAGATCGCGGAGGTCCAGTGGCTTTTCGTACTTTTGCCAGCCACTCAATTCTTTCATAAACTGGGGATTTATATCCGAAGATGTTTGCGGCTTGGTATGGAGGACGTTTCGCAGCCAATCAATTGCTGAGGCTTCGTCTGAAACAAATAGAGACATCTGACCGGGCCTGCCATACCGAATGCTGCTCTTGTCGTACTCGGCAACCTGATCAGAAAGGAAATACATGCCGTCACGCTCGATGAAGCGCTGCGCCAGCCCGATCTGGAACTCCTGGCTGGAGATGGGAACAGGGGTAGCCCTTGCGGACGTAGTAGGCCACCATCTGATCGAATAGAATGCGCGGGTCACGTTCAAGAATGAAAAACATTAGCGCTCCTTGGCGCTTTGTAACCGGCAAATGCTTCAGATGAGTACGAATGAAATCCCATACACCTTCTTCAGTTTGCGCTTCCCTTCGGAAGCGCTCTTCAAAGCCGCCGTTTGGTTTGTACGCCGAAATGACAAGATCTTGTTTGACCGAAGTAGGATTCGAGAATGACTTTATGCCCCCATGTTTCTTGTCAAGAGACGCGACATTGGCAACTACAAAACCAGCATCCTGCAAATGTAGATTGAATAGAATTCCAGACACTCGCTCTGGAATTTGAGAATTCAACAGTAATCCATCCTCCCGCCCTAAGTGCTCGGTACAACACTTTGAAACAGTCTGCCATCAAAGCCTGATATTGAATCAATGTCTTTTTCTGCGCTTCATTTGTTATAGCTTCCTCAAGTTGATTTGTTGTAACGCCAAGCCAGGTTTCAGTAATGAAATTCAACTCAGAATACATTAGGTTTCCGCCAAAAGGAGGATCAACAAACACGTAATTAATGCAGCCTTCGGGAAGGCTTACAGAAGATCCCGATTGGCTCGAAATAACATTTCTGCTGTTTTTCCAACTAGATTTGATTCTCCTGTCCTTCAGAAGCTCTAGCGCACTCTGTTCGACAGATTCTGAAGAAATATAGAGCGTTCCTGATAGTGGTCCGTTAACCCGGCCATTTACATTGTGATTGTTGATAATGAATCGGTTTAGCTTTGTTGCATTGCGGGAAATAAACGAAGTCAGTATCCACCTTTCCTTAGGCCTAAGACGATCCCACATAGCGGATAGCATCAGTAAATTCCTCTTATGATAAAAATGGTGAGTATGCGTTATCCCCTCATGGTACCCGGCTCTCCACGAGTCACCCCATTGACTACCTTTTCCAAGAAAAAGCTTCGTTGGAACAGCTAAATCAAAGTCGAGTGATTCAGTTTTCTTTGCCAAACACTTATCGTATGAGTTTGTACGTCTGCGAATTTTTGATTTTCCTTGAAAAAAGCAAACATAGGCAGGCTCAGATTTGGGCTGCGAAATCACTGAAGACAATGTATGGTCGAAACGGTTGGAGAGTTCTTTCTTTGCAGTGCTCTTGCTGACGTTCGCTCCACATTGCGGGCAGTTGAAGGCATCTAGGGCCTTTCCTTCGCCTACAAGCATTGTGTGGTCGAACGATGATAAGCCTGCACTGCAATTGTTGCAGATTAGAAAATCGGTCCATACAATAAAATTTAATTTTCTAATTCGGATGAGACTATTGCTTACGCCGGCTCTTGCGCACAATGAATTTTCTGACGACAGAAGATCTCTACATTCTTTTGGTGTTGTACACGCCTCTAGCTGTTCGTTTATTTTCTCTAATTCGTCATCTGATGCACCTTCAATAGTTGAATGCATCCAGCCCAGAGAACTCTCAATTTCTCTATATAAAGCCGCTATTGTCTTGCTGACGGCTTCTGCATCCATGTCGTCATTGAAACGCGAGGCGATGAAGGTAGCAGCCGATGACAGATCATTTAATACCGCCTTACGAGCACCCAACTTTGAAAACGGGCGCCAAACCTTATTACTATTTTCATCCATTTCTTCCCGCAAAATGGTTCCATTCGGCTTCACCTGGTAGCCGAGGGACCTGACCACTTCGACGTCACCACACATCTGCGCAGCGACACCTGTCATGCCGGATCCACAGAAGCCGTCTAGTACAATGTCACCAGGTTGCGTGTAATGTAAGATATACCGCATGATGGCCTTGTGCGGCACCTTGGTGTGGTAGGAGTGCGCGTTGTAGATTGGGTCGTTCTTGCCCTCACTCACGTTGGCCGCAAAGGGTTCACGGGGGTAGTGATTCCCTACGGGTGTTTCGGATTGTTGCGTCTGCCACTCGATGATGAAATCTACGATCCACGGATTAGGACATGCCGTGTAGTATGGCGGGTCCGAGAGTGCCAAAATGTCCTCGTCCTCCCCATGAGGAAAGCCATCGATTCTGCGGAATTCAGGATCCTTCAGCTTCTTTGCCAGTTCTCCCAGGAAGTAATCCCGGCGCGCGTCATCGTTCGGGAACTTCCTGCCGAGGCATTCGACCGGCTGGCAACTCTTGGCGTCCAGTTCTTCCTCGTAGGACCTCTCGATGAAGTCCTGCTGCCCGGAGGGGTCTCGAAACATCATCTTGGTCGATTCGGTTTTCTTCTTCCTCGGCATAAAAAACTCCTGAAGGCTACTCTTTGATGGCGACGCTCCCACCACGTCCTTTGCCGGGGAAAATCCGGCCTTGAGCTAATAGCTGATCCTTTGCGGCGATGTACTTCGCATCGTCCCATCCAAGCTGGTCGCGCAGGGAGTGGTTGCCGGACCTGCCACCCATTTCCAGCAATACGGACAATAAGCGGTCACAATCTTCTTCTGACGCATCGGAGGCAGTCGGCGCTGCGGCAGATGTGGGTTCGTCGCCATTCGGAGACGGCACTTCTGACGAGGACAGCGCCTGTGTTGCCTCCCGCGAGAGAATCACCTGACGGGCCCCGAGTGCAGCATAGTCCGAAGGGTTGCAAGTCAGCACGATGACTTGCAGGCCACGCGTTGCTCCGAGGTCCAACATCCTCTGCAGGACTTGAACCCTTTGGGGGTCGGAATAGGCAAAGGCATCATCGAATACGACCGGAAGAACCCCATCGTGCTCCGCGGCGAGCAGTTCGGCGATGGCCAGGCGGACCGCCGCGGCGACCTGCTCGCGGGTGCCCCCGCTCAGGGCATCAAACGCCGTGGCACCTGCCTGTGAGGATCGCACCAGTTCGATAGCTTTGAACGCATTGTCTTCAAAAGTGACCACCGCACGGGCGTTGGCACCGAACAGGCATTGCAGGTAGCCAGTGACCTTGTCCGCAAGCGGTTGAGAAAACCGATCAGCCAGGGCCTGCTGCTGTTCCTGGAAGAGGTCGTCAAGCAGGGCAATCGCAGACGCTTTGCGTGAGACCGATTGGAAATGCTCGCGCGCGGCATTCAGCCTCGCTTCGGCCTGGGCGAGAGATGCCTTCGGGTCCTCGGTGCCGTCCGAACGAAGCGTGGCCTGACTGACCGCCTTCGCGGTCTGAGCGCCTTCCCGTTGCTTGTTGGCTTCGTTTATCGATCGCTCCAGACGATCCCGGTCGGAAGTCAGCAGAGCGGGTTGCAGCTCTTCCAGTGCCTTCTGCGTCTTCGCGAATTCCTGCTCGGTATCCGCGAGGGACTTGCGGGTAGCTTCGATCGCTTCGCCGCGGCTAGCATCATCGCCATGATTCTGCAGGAGCAGGTCCAACTGCGCTTCGGACCCCGTCAGAGTTCGTTGATCCTCAGCGATACCCTCACGCAGAGTCGATAGCTGTCCGTCCAGCTCGGTCATCTGGCCATGGAGTGCGTCGCGCGTGGCCTTGAGACTGCTTTCATTGCCTTCCGCGTTCTGTACTGATTCGTCCTGCGCGTCCCGTAAAACCCTTGCCGCGGCCAAATTCTCGGGTGCATCGAGGGATTTGACGTTCTCCAGGCGACGGGTCACTTCGGCTTCCGCAGCGGTCAACTCGTCCTTCGCTGCTGACTGGGCATCCGCGGTCGCCTCGGGGTCCAACTCCTCAAGCGTCGATCCAGCACCGTCGATCTTCCCGCGCAGGTCCTCTCGCGCTGCGACGACCTCCGAAGCGCGCTTGGTCGATTCAATCCCATACTGGTCCAGAGTGCTCTGGAGCCGCACATTGAGCGAGCGGGCCGTCTCGCGAGCTTCACCCAGGCTGTCGCCGCCTCCGGGATGAATACGCAGGCATACGGAATCACCGACGTTTACATCGGTGGCCTCCGCGATCGTGCGACTTCCGCCGGTCTCAAGGGGCTGGTCCCCGACCCGGACCGCCTGGTCGGCTGAAACGATCTCGATTTCGGCAGCCATGGCATTGAGGGCGGCCCTGGCTTGTCCAAGCTCACTTTCGATCGCTTGGATCTCCTCGAGAGCATCCCTATCGATCTCGGGAAGTTCTGAGAGTCGACTGCGGTAGCCATCGATGTCGCTCTGCAGGGCCCGCACACGATCCAGACGTTTCTGGATTTCATCCAGCCTGGCCTGCTTCTCATATACGGACACGTAGGCTGTGGCCAAGTCGCGCCCGAGCCGCGCGTTTCGGGTGCCGATCTGGGCATCCTGTAGTTCGCGGTCGGCTTCTCCCGCGCGTTTGCGAAGGTCGGCGATTCTGGCTTCAGCTTGCGCGAGTTCCTCTTGCTTCGGCTTCAGGGCATCTTGGAGTTCGTCGATGCGTTTCCGTAACTCGACGATACTTTCCTCGGTCGTCTCCAGGGACCCCAGCTTGTCCTTCGCGGTTACGACGGTCGCCTCTTGCTCCCGCTCCACCTGCTGCAAGCCTTCCGCCTGCGAGATCTTCTCTCTGACTGCCTGCTGTTGCTTTCGAAGTTCCTCAAGATCCGATGCCGTGCGATGAAGGGTAGCTTCCGCGGTTTCGTAATCGCTCATGGCCAGCTGCAGCTTGCCCAGGCGTTCGGATGCCGTCGTATGGAGGGTTTCAGCTTTTCTGAGCTCGGTCTGGGCTCTTTCGAGATCGGAGCCGGCCTTGGCGCTCCCGGCCCTTACGAAGGTCTGCTCTCGTGCCTTGGCAAATCGATTGGCGACCTTTGCATCCAGCTCCGACTGCATGGCAACGGATCCGCCCGTGTCCTGAAGCCGTTGGAGTAATTCGGTCTGCTGCGATGCGGCGTGTTCCGCCGGGTTATCGCCACTCATGCCCTGCCAGACCCAGAGGTGGGCCCATTGCTCATTGATCTTGCTGGCAGTCGACCTGCCGGTGGCATCTTCACTGCCGAGGAGAGAGGCAAGCTTTTCCTCCGCGTCATCGCCCTGCCAACTCTGGCCGCCAACCTCCGAGAGCTGGGTGGTGCCGCTCTGGCCGCTGAACCGTTTGCGCAGCGTGTAGGTATGTCCACCCGCTTCGAAGGATATTCCAACCTCGGGGTGGCCCGCATGGAGGGTCGAAGCCATCGACTTGTGCATGGCCCCGGTTCCCTTTGCCTTGAGGAAGAGACCTCGATGGACAGCTTCGATGAACGTACTCTTCCCGACCTCGTTGGGCCCGCCAATCAGTGTCCTGAGTGGATCGAATTCGACCGTTAACTCGCGGTGGAGCCGGTAGTTGCGCACGGCTGCGGAGAGCAGCTTCATGATCCTGCCTCCTGCATGCAGGCCGCGTGCAGCTCGCGCAGAGCGATGCGAACCACCTGCGCATCCTCGTAGTCTCCGGTTGCACGTTGGACGAGCTGCCCTGCCACGTTGGCAATCAGGGGGTCTGATGCCCGTGTGGTGAGCGCGTCGATCTCCGTCTCGGTAGGCGCAATGCGCGTCTGGTTGGTCAGTTTGAGCCTCAGAAGTCTGGCATCAAGGGATTCGAGAATTTCATCCAGGCGGGCGGATGCTTCGATGCCTATCGAGCCAGTGAGGGTCAACTTGAGCAAATCCTCGTTGGCCCGCTGCGCAAGAATTGCGGTAAGGCGGTCCTGAAACTCGCTCAATGAAGAATCATCTGAAAAATCGAAGGAGGCATCATTCCATCGAAGGCTCGCGGTAACCTTCTTGACAACCTGGGGAAGGCCGCCGCGTTCCACCTGCACCAAAAGGATATTTCCAGGGTCGTGGTCGCCGCCCTTGGCGAACCGGTCCAGTTCCGGGGTTCCTGCAAACCAGGCCTTGGCGTGCACTTTTTTTGTGCCATGCCAGTCGCCAAGCGCGAAAAAATCGATCTCGGCGTCCGGCAGTCGTGCGAGATCGATCAGGTTCCCGACTGCGCCGACCTCTTCATCGTCATCCCATTGACTTGAAAAAGCCTGGGTACTCCCATGTCCGATGACGATACGTGGCTTGCCGGGCGGCAGAGATGCATAGACTTCCGAGTTCCGCAGCCATTCGGTGGGGTCTGCGGCCACACTGCGGCGCAAGAGCGGACACGGGAGCAGAATCGCTGTGCCGCAATCATGCGGTGTGGTCTCAAGCAAAACCGTCAGATTGGGAGCCAAAGCCGCTTGCTCGCGCTTGAAGAAATCTTGATTCCACACGCTTCCGGGTCCGCCGTGGTCGTGGTTGCCTGGAATAACGAAAACCGGCAGGCCCATCTGCCCGATGGCGCTGCATGCCGCTGATACGGTCGATTTGTCCGCACTGGGGGAGTCAAACAGATCGCCTGCGACCACAACGAACTCGGCGTTAGCGTCCTTGGCGACGGCATCGATACGCTTGATCGCCTCGGTCCGTGCATGCTGGACCAGTGACCGTTTGTGCTCGTCACGGATTCCGGCAAAAGGTTTGCCGATCTGCCAATCTGCTGTGTGGAGAAACTTCATTGAGGGTGACTACTCCAGGACGATCCTCACCTTGCCGACATCCTTGCCCTTTGAAAGTTGAGACAGGAATTCCTCGAACCGCTTCTTGAGCTCATCCGGTGTTGCCGGTGAGCCACCTGTCAGAAGTGCCTCCTGAAGCGCAACCATCTTGACGGGGATCTTGATCAGGCCGGAGAGAACCTCCTTCAGGGCGCCGATGAACGCTGTGGACAACTCATCGGGCAATTCGCCGGCGGCAATGAAGTCCTCGACCAGTTTCCGAGACTTTGGCTTCAGCAGCGCGAGGTTCTGCTGCGTCACTGGGTCGGCCAGGTTCTCGAGAAGGGCCTTGCTCCAGTTTTCGACGAGGGTGTCAAGCTCGTCATCCATCTGCGCTAGAACCTTGCCGGCTGCGATGGTCTTGGGTTCGTTGATGGGCCGATAGCCGCAATGCTCGCAAACGGGACTGGATTGCAGTTCATCCTTGGTCAACGCGAAGCAGCTGCGGAGTGTGGTGGCTAACCGATTCTGAAAGCCGGTTACCTGTCCGGCCGGCATGAGATCAATGGTCGCCAGTTTCTGGAGCTTGGCGAGTCGCTCATCCTTCAACAGCGCAGCTTTCTTCTTGTCGTCGTTGACCCCCAGGCGGGCGGCTCGGTGGAGGTCCAGGTAGATCTGGACGTAGTCGCTTTGGAGCGCCTTCATAGCTTGGGTCGACTTCTGGCGGAAGCCGGAAGCGGTTCGCTTCTTTCTATCGGAGATGTCCTGAAGGAGTTTCGTGCGAGTATCCCTCATGCGCGTGACCCAGTCATGCTCCTCAGCGAGTGTCATTTCCGCCTGCGAAAGATGGGTGGCAACTCCTGCCAGTTCACCAACCAGTTCCTGAATCGATCCCAGCTCGGTCAGGGCAGCGAGTCCTTTGCTTTGCTCCTTCACCTCGTCCGCGCCGTAGCGGAAGTTCTTGAGCTTGCCGGGGGTGGTATAGACTTGAAGCGACTCAAGAAAGGTCTTGGTGGAATCAAGCAGGCCGCGGTAGTGGTCGCGCTCTGCTTCAGACAAGATGTTCTTGTTCCAGAAAGGGAAACCCGTCTGGATCTGTTGGTCCGCCAGGACCAGTTTCTCGACACGCTGCTGGACAACCTTCTGCAGTTCCTGGACCGGCTCATCCTTTCCTTGCGTGATGAGCTTAGCCATGCCTGGAGCGAGGTCCAGCAACTCGAACAAGGCCTTCAGGGCCGGCAAATTCCAGTCTTTCGGTCGTTCGACATGTTTGAAGTTGATGAGATCGTCCATTGCGGTCGATGCCATCAGTTCCAATCCGCCGGCATCAAACTTGCCGCCAGGGATCGCCAGCACGGAATGACCCGAGTAGATCAAAGCGGCGAGAAGCACGACACACCATTCAGGTTCCAACCGGTACGCATCGCCTGCCATGTACTCCACACCATAGATTTCCTGAATGATTTCCTTGCGGTTCATCACCTGCCCGTGCCCCTTCTTGGCCAACAGGTCGATGATGAACCTGGCATACCGGCTATCCTCAGGATTGAGCTTGTCGCCATCGAGCAGCTCAAGGGCATCCAACACAGCGCTGCCCTGCTTGGTTTTGCTGATGCCGGCGATCCATCGGAGGGCATCTTGGGCAGCTTGTTCGCGATTATCCTGCGTGATGAGCACGTTAAAGAAGGGATACTCCTTGGCCTGCTCCTCGAAGTGTGGGCCCAGGCAGTTGGAAGCGACGGCATTTACGAGGTCGCGCACATTGGCTCCGCCGGGCAGTTTGCCGCCCTTCAGCCAGTTCACCATCTTCTTGCGATGGCCGGCATGGCTGATTTCATAGGCCGAAGTCATGTGTTCCTGGAGCCATTTCACCAAGTCCCGTAAGTATCCGTCCGCCTTGGAGACGTAGGTCGATTTCGCGTGGCCGGTTGTCTTGCCTGCCAGGTCTGTGGAAGCAGCGAAGAATAGAAGCGCGCGGTTGAATTCCTCGTCTTTACCTTCCAAATGGATAAACAGCTCGTCATCTTTGCGTTCGTCCTTGAAGGCCGGTGGATCGAAGGGCTGGATGAAGTAAACGTAGAAATCGCGGGGCGGAACAGCGGTGGACCGTTCGTTTGGTGCCCCAAAGAACAAGTACCCTTTTCTGGATGCCTTGTGCTCAGTCCATTCGACCTCATGTTCCCAGATTCGGTATCCGGTTACATACGTCTGATCGGCGCACTCCATGACCTGCTTCAGCGCCTCGTAGTAGTAGATGTCGAGCTGGTTCTCATCCAGGCTGTCGGCCCGCTTTTCGATCAAGGCGTCGTAATCATCGATCTTCTTCAGGTCGAGGTAGTACTGGCTGTTCTCAGGATTGCTCGAAATGAATTGACCACTGACGGTCTTGTGCACTTCGCGCAGGACCGTGACGACCTGTGACAGCAGATCATCGGCGGGTTCGCCGCCGAGTCCTTCGATGCCGGGTTGGTAGAGACAGAGTTGGTCCCGAAGTTCTGTCGGACTGGTTCCGATCTTGTTGTAAATATCGCCGGTCGTAAGGCGGTGCACCGAAAGAGCATGGATGATGCGAAGCGCCATCTCTTTATATGCCGGCCGGGAGAAGGACTGCTGGACTTTGCCTTCCAGCACCTTGCTGCAGTCGATGACGGACTTGATCTCCGGTACGGACCTGAAGGACGGGTTCTCACGCAAGGACTCCCAGTATCGGTCATAGGCAATGAGCCCAGGACGGTCCGCCGGAACGGTGTCACCCAAGGTTCTCTTCATGGCGCCAGACAGGGACCGCAAGACTTCGCGTTTCTCGGCGAAGGTGATCTTCTCGAAGGTGTCCGTGTAGTCCGGGTGCACAGGGAACATCGCCACGAATTCATCCATGCGCTCGTTCATACCACTGTAGAATTTCGCGAATGGCGTGAGGTACTCCTCAACCTGGGCCCGCTGGGCCTGTGTCTTCTTCAGGAGCCTTTGGGTTACCACGTACCGAATGTCCTTGCTGGCGATGTGGACCTGCTCAAACCGGGCTTTCACCCGGCGAACCTCCGAGGCGACAAACGCGAAACGCGGGCTCTAAAAGATGGCTTCCTGGACGCCTGCCATGAATCGGAACTTGAGGTCCTTGCAGACCTCGCCCACCTCCCTGAGGAAGCCCAGGTCCGCGATCAATGCCTGCTCCTTCTTCGTCCGGAGGTAGTCGAGCAGCTCGTCGACGACGATAAGAAGTCCTTGATTGGGGTATTTCTCGTGAAAGGCGGACATCATGGCCTCAAAGCCGGGCTTGTTGCTGTGCGCCTTGTCTGTTGACGGGAACTTGAAATCGATACCCTCGCTACTGAGAAGTTCCTCCAGTTGGCTGACAAGGATGTCGCGCAACGACATTGTGGTGTGCCCGATCTCCGTCCTGACGACCTTGAACCGGCCGGAGATCCGGTCTACGCCAACGTAACCCTTTGCTTCGCCCTTCTTGTCCACCTTGAGAGCGTTCGGATCGATCAGGGCACCCTCCAGTTCACCATGTTCGGCCAGCCCGGATATTACCGACATCAAATGGCTCTTACCCGTTCCGTAGTTGCCGACTACCAGCAGCCCGCGGTTGTCCGCAGGTTGGTCGAACTGAAGATGTGGGAAAACCACCCCGATCAGGCGCTCAGCCATCTCTTCAGAGATCACGTAGGTGGAAACCAGCTGCTTGGCCTCGTCCAACTTGTTGGCATCTCTTAGTTGGATGACATCTTCGATTGGATCAAACTGAATTAGGTCAGCGTACTTCATGCTTCTTTTCCTTCCGTGGTGACATACACAAAATCGACTTCAGAAATTGGGTAGTGTTGGTACTCTGGATGATCGGGTTCGGCGTAGTCCAAACTGTTCTTGTCGATGTGGCCGTTCCAAGTTGCCACGATCGTCTTGGTGCGTGACAGCTCCTTAAGGACCCGCAACGGGTCGAGCTGAAGGGTCCGATCGAAAAGGATCTCGTTGTTGTCCAAAACGACTGTATCGTCCCCGGCGTCCTTAATCAGGTCTCGCAGCACTGTGAGAGCTTGGAGGGATCGCTGACGTCCGGTCAGGTTCAACATCTGCTTGGAGAGCTCAAGATTCACATTCAGACAGGGGCAGGGATGACTGATAGCGACCCGCCTAACAGCCCCGGTCTTGCCAGAGCCGGATGGCCCAACCACTAAAACGAGCCGATGATAGAGCGAGGTTGCGTCATTTATCGCATCCGCTACCGTCTGGTCAATTCGGTGCATCTATGGAGATTCCTCTTGATTCAGCAGTTCGCTAAGGCTTGGAGGTTCTAGCAGATCGTTCCTAACGTGGACCGAAAACGGGGGGCTTCTGGGTGCGTTCGCGCCACGGGTATGCCCAAGTTCGTTTCTTGTCAGGAAACAGTCCATTGGTTCGCCGGATCTGCGTTTTCCCATGTCAGTGCTGTTTTCATCGAATCAACTGGAATCAGATTGATAATGAATCGGTTACGGGCAATGAAAATACACAGTCCGCCAATCCACGGACGGACCATGCCAATTGCGGCACAATGGCCAGTGATCCTAGCAGAATGTGCCAAGAGAAATGACCGACTAGATACTGGAATCCTTGGGGGCAGGCTGGGGCCCCTTTGGCTCCTTACCTAGACTGTATTCTCTGGATCGGCCGGCTCCGGTGATATCGGCTTTGGGCGTCTCTTGAATTCCGGCATCGACTCGTCCGCCGACCAGTGCGAACTGCGGCGCAGGTTCTGGTAGGAGCTGCTGGAATAGAGCATGGACTTTCGCGAACTCCGGTATGTGCCGTCTTCTTTGATCTGCGCGAGGGTTCGGCTCAGGAGGGCGAGGGCGTCTTTGACCTGGTCCGGGTGACCGTAGGCTTCGATCCGCTGGATTCCGTCCGTGAGAACCTGGCGGGCTTGCTCCACTTCACCGCGGTCCCGCAGGGCCATGGCTTGTTCCACGATTCGGGCGGCTTGGGGTGGGGTGATCCAGGACAGGGCGGATTCATTGACCTTCACGTCGGCGGGGCTCTGGGTCGGGCAGATTCGGACCGTATGGGTCTCGGTGACCGATGCGATCCCGCTTTCCTCCACCCGGTCGTAGAGCATCTCGGCCTCGACCAATCCTTCTCCTTCGAGGCTGGCTGCCGGTCGGCCGGGTGCGATCTCAGGGATGGCAAGGACGTCGAGTTGAAAGACGGCGGCCATCTTCTCGTCAGCCACGAGGTCGCCCAATGCATATTCCTGTCGGCCATCGGGCAGGGCCAAGCCCTCCCGTCCGCCGAGAAAACGAATACCTTCAACGAAATCCAGGGACTTCAGTCGCACCCTCAGGTTCATGACAACCGTCTTCTGGAGGCCATCGAGTTCTGCCTCGAAGATGGCCGGCAGCTTCTCCGGCGAATTCGCATCGTAGAACTCGCCGTTGGTGACTCGAGCCAACCTGGCCAGGAGATCCTCCACGTAGGAGGGTCCAAATCCGAGGCAGCTTGTCCGTATCCGTTCCATTTCTAGTCCCTGTCCGACGATGCCGGCTACCTGGTCGGGGTCAGTAATCCCAACGTTCAGTTGGCCATCAGATAAAAGGAGCAGGCGTCGCATGGTGCCGGTGGGTGCCTTTCTGAGCTCATCGCGCCCGAGCATCCAGCCTCCAGTCAGGTTGGTGCTGCCACCAGACTGAACTGTGTCAATCCTCTCCATGGCCGCTGCTTTGTCCGGGATCTCGGAAAGGGGAATGACCGTTCGGGCGGAATCGTCGAAGGTCACGAGGGCAAAGAGATCGCCCGTCCGCAGATTCTTCACCGCGTTCTTCGCCGCTGACTTTGCGGCTTCAAGCGGTGGTCCGCTCATCGAGCCGCTGCGATCAATCACGATGGTGAAAGCGGCGGGTTGCGGACGGGTCAGAGTGGATTCGGGCGTTTCAAATAGAAGCGCGAAATGGACAGGTTGTGCCTGATTTGCGAGGATGGCGTGGTAGTCGAGTGTGATCGTTGTTTTCATGGTGGATCTGCGGTGAGATCGCTTTCGGCGTCCAACTTAAAGTGCGGCCCTGCGCCACAAGGCGTAGGATCAGATGTCGACTCCAGTTCCCGAAGGAGTCTCCAGAAGCGACCGAAGGCTTCTTCGGCACTGGTATCGGATTCGGGGATGGCCTTGATCTCGTCCCAGAATGCGGTTTCGCGTTCTGGTGTCAGTTTTTCGAGTGGGTCTAGTATCGGGTCCATAGCCATTCGGATCAGAACTTGCCTTCCTGGACTGGACGTTTTCCGGCCGGACCAAGATGGGTGACGGGAAGCTCGTCCAGAGCTAGAGTCGTCTGGTCCTCATCGGATCGGTGCTTCTTGAACGACACCAAGCCCTTGAGCTTCGAGAGGGATTCCGTGGCCTTAACACCGGCGCGCTTGTCATCGTAGTAGTCGAACCATGGGAGACCGGCCTGAGCGTAGTCGCGGGCCCTTATCGGCTTGTGAGGAGGTTTCTCGCCGGTGATGCTTTTCCACTGAGTCGAGTTCAGCAGATGGACAAATGTCCGGCTTCGTTGGCTGGTGTCCCAGTCCTCCAGTTGGAATCGATCGCGGTAGATATGTTGACGCATCCGGCCTCCAGGTGCTAAGCCCATCTTTCTTTCGCCGGGTGAGCAATTAACCATCATGCGGTTTAGGGCCGACCGGGCATAAACGATGTCTTCGTGCCGAGGCCGTTTTGGGAAACGTCGTTCAAAGACTTTCCGCTTCATTGGATAAACCTGGATTTGGAGTCCGCCGTGTTCCGCTTTGCCAGTGATCTGCTCCTCTGCGGTGACGCCGGTTCCGAGAGGCGCAGCCACGAACTGGCGGATGATACCTTCCTCCACGCAGTAGCCGTCCAGCCAAGGCTGGCCGGGGACGACCAGATAGTTCTGGGTATTGCGCAGCAGTGTGTCGGTCCAAGGCTCGCCGGTGACGGCGCAGACTTTACCCGTGCCGATCTGAATCGCGAAAGGATACTCGGTGTCGTGATCCCGGACGAAGGATCCTTCAAATCGGATCCAGAGAGCTTCCGACTGATAAATGGGCAGGATGACGCCTCCCTTACGAACGTCGGCCGAATCAAGGACGTTGGTGTGGTCTTCAGTGTGCCTGAGCGGAAACTGCCCAAGTCCGGGTGGCAGGGGATAGTCCTTCCCGTCATCTGGGATACGCAGGGTGCGCCGGAAGTTGATGGAGAGCTTCGCCTTGGGGTGCACCTCGGGGAAGCGGATTTCGAGTTGGTCGTGGCTTAGTGTGATCATGGTGGTGGGGCGAGCGAGGCGCTCGCGAAGATAGGAGATGGGAGATGGAAGATAGGGAGGTCCGGGAGGGAAATGGTCGAAGGTCTGAAGGTCGAAGGTGGAATGGGCCGGGAAGGGTCAAGAGGTCGGACGACAGGGGACGCGGCGTCACCAGTCACCGTCGCGGACCTCGCGGACGAGTTTGAGGAGGGCGTTATCGGGCATTTTGTTGAGCTGGCGGATAAGCTCGCCGAAGAGTTCTGGCTGCTTGCGAACCGCTGCCTGGACCTCTGCCGATACCTTTCCGGCCATAGCCAAAAGAGCGTCGGGGTTCACTTCGAGCTCCTTGGCCAGGGCAAGTAGCTTCTCTTCACCTGGGGGAATATCTGTACCGCGTTCAATCCGACTGAGGTACGATGGTTCCATGCCGATCCTGCCGGCCACCTGACGGAGGGAATATGATCGACCCCTCTCGCTGCGGAGAGCTTCGCGTCTTTCCCGTAAAAAGGGTCCCAAGAGTTCTGGCATCTACTGTGTAGTAGATACTGCACAGAAGATGCAGTCAATAGAATTTGGGGTTATTCGAGAGGGGAGAACGAAGCGATGCGGTGGGGGCTCGCAACACCGCTCGGATTATGGTTCTGCCCGAAAAATGATCCATGGGGAGCAGGCAGTGGCCTATGAGACCTCGCTCTCTAGGCAGAGCCGAGGCGAATTCTACCTTTGCATCACGGCAGGCAAATCACAGGCAGGCAGGACGTGGCAGCAAAACGAAAGTGAAGGTCGACGCCTCCGGTCAGATCTCCTAAGAGCCTCTTGTGGCTGGTCCGATGGGCGTCGTGTTGCTCTCGATCGAACCGATCTCGAGAAAATTCAAAACTCTTGGGTTTTCTTGACCATTTCCTGGTCGTTCGATCGGGAGAGAATCGAGACGAATATCCGTGCACATTAGCGGGATCTGCGATCCTAACCCCAGATCCTGCAGAATGCCAGCGAAGCGCGAAATGTGCGAAATTTGCGAGACCGGGGCAGTGGGGGCATAGAGTTCGCACATTACGCACTTCGCCAATTGGTTATTGGGTGGCCGATGCGAACCATCGCTGAATGGTCCGGCTCTCCCCTTTATCAGCGATCACATAAATCCGGCCACACGACTCGAGTAACGTTAATGCTCGCTTAGTTTCATGTGCTGGGCTGTGACCCTGAAGTAACTTGGAGATCTCTGTTCGTGTCATCCCGCTCGGGCGAATTCGCAGCAACTCTTCGTAGATCGTATCTGCCGTCCTATTGCCTGTGCTCTGTCCGAAGATGAACAGAACGGATCGTTCAATGTAGTCCCAGATACTGAGGGCAGCTTCAAGGTGTCTTGTCCCGATCAGTTTTGCCTTGTCGAGAATGGCAAATATTAGAGCAAGCCTCAGAGTGTGGGGTTCGGCACGACCAAGGACACTGCCGCTGATACCAGGTTTTCCCGCGGAGAGTGCTCTGTAACGTTGAATCCAAAGCACTCTCGCGTCGTCCTCGAATCCGATCGCATCAAGCGTCTTGGCAAATGCAACAACGGACTTGAGATCGGTTACAATACCCTCAAATACTTCTGCTGAAGGCGTCCCTGGGAAAGGGAGGAACTTAGTTCGCCTGACGCACGCGAAGATATAGCGGTTGGCGAAGCCGTTCGCCAGTTCAGTTCGTTTCATTGATTCAACGACCTCGTCCTGAGTGATGTGTCCGATGATTGAGACGTGGGCATCAGTTGCTTTCAATGGGCTGTTTTTGGTCATGCTCCTAACCGACCCTTGATCCCAGAGCTTCCGAACCACGGCAGACAGCGTATTTCCGGCTCTTTCGATCGCTTTCAGGACACTGGCGAATTCGGGTTCAATTACCAACAACCTCTTATCCATGACGCCTTTGTCGATCATCACTTCCTGGCCATCCTTAAGCCCATACTCGGCATCGCGAATCGCATAAGTCAGTCCTTCGCCGGAGGAAAGGCCTTCCATGATTCGCTCATCGACCCATATAGGAGCAACTGCTTTCATGAGAGCCCGGACGTAACCTAGACTCGAACCCTTGCGACCCGTTCCCGAAGGTCCAACCAGCACAAGAAACTCATTTGATCCATGCCTGTCAGCCCCAACCTTGAAGTGGGGTCCTCGTCCGATCATATTTCCGAAGGAGACAAGAAATTGAAGCAAAAGTGCCTCCAGCGCCGCCTCGGTATGTGGTTCAAATGTTCTGGCAATCCGACCAGCAAGTCCGATGTAGGCATCGTCGGAAAGTGGTGCCGGCCAATCATCCGTATCCTTGCTTTGAGACTCTTCTAGGGACTCATCGTCCGATTCCACGTTCGTTTTCCTTGGGACTGGGATCCATCCATTGGCTTTGGCTTTGGCGAATAGCGATCCAAGGCCCAGACTTGGCGACCGGTCTTCACTGAAGCTCTTCCAGATTCGATCCATTTCATCTGAATTGTACTTCTCTGGACATCCCTTCGACCAACCGTCCCATAGCCCAAATCCAAGTCCTTCCGGATCGAACGAGTGAATCGCCATGCCCATCTTGATCCATGTATCTCGATCATCAGGTGGGACGAGTTTCAGTGCTGCTTCGATGCGATTGGCCGTTTCTTGGCGATCATCCGGGCTTTTCGCGATATACTTTGACCTAGAAGCGACCGCCTGCATCCGGGGTTCATCGGCAACCAGATTGACGAACCAATCTGGCAGATCAACGGCGACGATGTCGCGGGTAATGATGTAGTCTGAATCGCGGCACCGACTCGGAGGGGTGATTATGTAACCTCCATCCCCCCTAATGTCGACGCCATCGCAAGGACAATTTGTCCGAGACCCGACTTTCGTGCCCGGATAATTGAAATATAGGTGCCGCCCGCCCGATGGGGTCTTTATCTCGCGAGTCTCTGGAAGACCACCGTATTTTTCTCCAATCTGGTACAGGTTCCAGCCGCCGTTGTTTCCGTTCTTTTGGTCAATATCGACAACAACAAGGTCGGTCAGTTCTCCTGTTGGGAGACCGATGTTTGCTGTCGGATTGGTTTTCCACCAGGACTTGATAACATCTTCGTCGACCGAAGCATCCTTGAATCCGTGCGCAGTCAGGGGATTCTTTGCCCCTGGTGCGCACGGAAACACTGGAAGGCCTTGGCGGGCAAGTGCGAGAGCCGCATCCATATACGGATTACCAGTCATCTTGCCTCCTTGGTATTGTCTGAATTGACGAAATCGCTGAAGAGCTCGGAAACCGGTTCTTGATTCGGATCTCGGGGTTTGGTCTTGCGGGTGGTGTTTTGACTTTTGCGCATGGTTTGGAGTGCTCGATACAATGGGCCACTGATGTGTTCCACTCCGCCGTCGAATAGCTCGGTCTTCATGTCACTGACCCGCTCAAGGTTCTCGCAATATTCCTGTATTAGGATCTCCGGTTTGTGGGTCGGATGTCGTTTCATATCGATTTTCCCTCCAGAAGCTTCACCACTTCGGCGCGAGCGATGATTTTCTTGCGTAAATGAGGGAGTGATCGGAGGTGACCGCGCTTCAGGAGGCGGTACACAGAGACGACGGAGATCCCAAGGATTTCCGCTACCTCGTTTACGGAGTAGGCCAGCTTTTTGAGCTGGGTAAGGTCGGGCATTTTGCCCTGGTGCTCGGAATTGTATTCCATGCACCTATTCTAACCCCAATTTCTCCGTTATTTGCTGGTCTGACGTTGCACGAGAGCCACCAGCTCGCCCGGTTTTGGTGGCTCTGGGAAGCCGTCGTAGATAACATCTGGCACAGTCGCATCAAAAAGAACCTCGTTCAGCTTCCCGTCGGTGTCTCGGGTGAATGCGAGATGAAGCTTCTCATTTCGGCCGGTTGTTGGCTCGCTCATACCGGCAAACCGAAGGGTTGGATACCAGCAAATCCAGATGCCCTCCATGTCAGTTGCGATTCCGCGGTAGAGCTTTCCGAAGGTCTTTGGGGTTGTACGATAAACACAATCTTTGGGCAGATTCTCCATGAATCGTTCGAGGAGTATTTCGTAGGTAACGGGAAGTCGGGCCCGAGGTCGTATCTCGCCAACGTGGTATGCCCTAACCTGATCCGACAGTCTGAGGATGTCTTCCAAATCGGCGGATATTCGACTCGGGTTTTCAAGTCGTCGCAGAAAGTCTGCCTCCCCCGTGATAGCAATTGAACGTTTCATTGCTGCAATCACGTGCGGCTGCAGCTCGTAATCGGACCCTCTTCCCCGTTTGGCCGTTCGGTGATTTAGGTAAAAGTCTCGAAGTCCTACCATCGCGGCCTCCCACCAGACCTGTCCTGCGACTCGAATAATCAGCATCCGGTCCGGTTGTCTTTGGGCGGATAGAATTCTTGGGTCGCAGGACTGGGCGATCGCGGCGGCCAGACGTACATACCATGTATTGTCGATTCCGCGGATAACGTCCTCATCATCCTGGTAGCGAGCTGTCAGGACATTTGGAACAGCTCCACTGTGTTTCATAGCCGCAATCCAAAACGCCGCCCAGAGTAATCGTGGAGGCAGATCAAGCATCTCCTTAATGATTGCCTGAACGCCTTCTGCGAAGAACGGAGAATACCAGAAATGAGGTGAACTGAAGGTGCCAGGCAGTGGCTTAACTTCATTTCCGCCGACACGCTTGGTCGTGGTTACTTTTGTCTTCTTGGCTTTCTTCTTCATTGAGAATGCCCGGTTCCGTTGGCTTCCCGAAGGGATGTGACATTAGGAAGGAACGAGCTACTTCTGGGAGACTAGAATTCGACCTTCTCAGCCTGCTGCTGGCTGTGGTCGTCGCGAAGGTGGCCGTAGGTTTTCATGGCCAGCGCGCCGCCGTCTTTGTGGCCAAGCCACCGGGCCACCGTGGGTATGTCAACAGCACTTTCGATGCAGACGGTGGCAAAGAGGTGGCGGAGATCATGGTGGGTCATCCGGGGGATTGCGAGGATCCCGCAGGCCCGGTCAATTGACTTCTGGCACTCGGTCAACTTGAGGATTCGGTCACCAGCTTCGACTGTGTCGCCCTGTTGACGCCGCCTGACCTTGATCGCCTCGAGCAGCTCGACCAGTGGCGCAATCATCGGGACGACCCGGTTGCTGGACTCGCTCTTGGTCCCGGGAATCCTCAGTTGCTTCTTGGAGAAATTCGCGTGCCCCCAGGTCAGCCGCATGGCCTCGCCCTTACGGGCCCCGGAAAAGGCGAGGAATTGAACCAGATCAGCCGCGTCGTAGGCCCAGCCTGATCCCGAGGAGCGGATTTCCTCAACCATTCTTCGGAAATGCTCCTTGCTGGGTAAGTGGACGGGCTTGGCCCTGACCGAAACCCGCAAATTCCCCATGCCCTCGGGTAGTTTGGATGAAACTGGATTGGCCGGGATGGCGTGGACTTCGATGGCGATGTTCATCAGCCGGCGCAGGGTGTCCAGGCTCTGGTTGACGGTGGTGGCGCTGGTTCCCCGGGTCTTGGCCGAGGGGCCACGGCTCAAAGGGGGCGCGAAACCCGTGCCGGTGGTCTTCAGTCGGTTGACCCATTCAAAGACCTGTTGGGCGGTGATGTGCTTGGGTTCCAGCTTCTCAAACCCCGGCCAGGTCTTGGGAATTCGATCCATGGCCAGTTTCCGGGCCTTGACCGTGGCCGGCCGGAAACTCTGGTTGCCCTCGACCCTTTCACGGTAGGTCTTCATGACGTCAGCCATGTAGATTTTGCCCGTATTGGCGGGCGCAGGCTGCCATCTCTGGGCCAGCGCCTTGGCCTGTTCATCCAGGAGGCGTTGCTGGGCGGTCGAGAAGACGATGGTCTCCAGACTCTTCCAGCGCAATTTGCCGTTGACTCGTAAACGGGCATAATACCTTTTTGAGCCCGTATGCCTGACCAAGTTCTGAACACGAGTCTTCTTCCACGTGGAGCTGGGTTTCTTCTTGCCCATTCTCCCCGTATAGTACTCGAGTATAGTACTGGGTCAAGCGCTGAAAATCAAGTCACTGATTATCAGTCATTTGGGTCGATAGCTCAACGGTAGAGCAGTTGCCTTTTAAGCAATTGGTTCAGGGTTCGAATCCCTGTCGACCCACTTTTTTTTGTACGGCGAGCTGGGCTCGCGGAGATCCCGACACCACGGGATGGGCCGGGACAGGTCGGAGATCGGGTGGAAGGACGGATTCCTCGGGAGGAGAACAGGAAGAAGGGAAGAAGGCGCGGAGCGCTGAAGAGGGAGGGGAGCCGGAGGGGGGACTGTTGTCGGTGGACTGGCGGCAAGCCCTGCACTCAGGGCGACCGATGTGGATTCAGGCTGCAGGGCACGTCGACAGAGTGACGTGGCTACATCGGGACGAGGGAATGCGTGGGGCGAGGAGAGCAGGCTAATAGGGCACGTCGACACAGCGACGTGGCTACAGCATGACAAGGAATGCGTGGGGCGAGGAGAGCAGGCTAATGGGGCACGTCGACACAGCGACGTGGCTACAGCGGGACGAGGGACTGCGTGGGGCGAGGAGAGCAGGATAATGAGGCACGTCGACAAAGCGACGTGGCGACAGCAGGACAAGGACTGCGTGGGGCGAGCACCAACGCTTCGGCGGGTCAGACGATGAGTGCCCGGGGGAAGCGGGTGAAGTTGACCCGGTTGACGATGTGGTCGGCGATGGAGGGTTTCGCCATCGAGGTCTCGCTGACATGCTCGAGCAGTTTGGCCAGGAAGGGGCCGCGGTCTGCGTCGGTCGTGCGCATCTGCTGGCGCAGCTCGACCATTTCGCTCCGGTAAAGCATCCACCCCGCCTTGAATTGCTTGGCGATCGGACAGGCGGCGACCGCCTGTATCAGGCTCTTGCGCTGCCGCGGAGTGAGGTCACGGTCAAAGGTGAGATTGACCCGTTCGAGCAGGCCCAGGGTCTTTCGGTCGAGTCCTTCGAGATTGATCTTGAGCAGCTGGGTGCGGAGCTCGAGGAGCCGTTGATGGACTTCCGCCGACTTCATCCGGAATGCGAGCCGGATGCTGTGCATGTCCCACCGCTCCATTTCGAAGGCGACAAGAAGAAGCTTCGATTCTCCCGAGAGGCTCGGCATCTTCCGGGGCCCACAGCTGTCCTTGCGGTCCCGGTTTTCGGAAAGGGTCAGCATCTGGACGACGAGGGCGCGCTCGAAATCGGACAGACGTTTGATGAAGCGCAGTGACCGCCAGATGGCCTGAAAGAGCGTCTCGAGGGCGCTCTTGCGTTCGTCATCGTCACACCAGCCCAGCATGAAGAAGGACTCGGCGGCAAAGTCAAAGTAGTGGGATGTCAATTCACCGAAGGCCTGGGTGTCGCCGCGGACGGCGTTCTTCAGATCGGCACGCAGGAGCGACCTTTCACGGTCGGGCGGATTGACTCCCGTCATCAGACGAGACGATTTCGGCATTTCTTGTTCTAAAGAATCAGCTGTCGCGATCGCCGAAGCGGCGCGAAAGTTCTTCCCGGCAGTCCCGCATGACCCTCAGCCAGATTTCCCTGCAGTCAAAAAGGCGAATCCGGCTCTGTGCCTTGAAGTAGGACAGTGGCGGACTCTTGGATTCGTCCATCTCGTTCAGCATGGCGAGCGACTTGTTGAGCTCACTCAGGGAACGCTTGAACATGCACACGGCGAGCGAGTAGTCCCCCATGTCCAGGGAATGGACGGCAAGGAGAGCGGTTTGCTCGGCGCGAAACAGTGACGATTGAAAACCCAAGGCGGTCCGCGCCGGGATGCGGGCGGCGCAGGCTGGAGCGACCTGCTCCCATGCCTTGTGCAGCCAGACGTAGAGCGCCTTAGAAGCGATGAAAATGGGGTGTTTGTGGATCGTGTAGGGATCGACGTCGGCTTCGGCCTCGGCTCCGTCGAGCATCCGGTCGGTCGATTCGAGATCGGCACCGTCGTCGGCCAGGGGGTCGTCGTTGGTCCAGCCATCTTCGTCCCAGCCCATTTGGTGGGCGACCTCGTCGATCCGGTCCGTCCGGTCGAGGTATTTCTCGTAATGACTGAGGTAAGTCTGGACCGTCCGATCCTGGCTCTTCAGGTAGTTCTCCCAGTCGAACTCATTCCAAGCAATGTCCCAGGATTCCTCCCAGTCGCCTTCAGAATAGCCTTCGAATTCGTAATTGCTCATTGTTACTCAGGGAGGATAGGGAATCTACCTCATGCTGAAGTTGGATCACAGCCGGTCAGAAAGCAAACCAAATGTGATCACGATAGGGAATGTCCCTATGGGTCAGTGAGGCGGGTGTAGGGGAAGAAGGGATGAAAGCCGCTCCGCGGCGGAGATGGAAGATGTAAGATGGGAGATGGTGGGCGGAGGGCAGATGGCGGAGGGCAGAGTTCGGATACGGGTTGCTCTACTGAGGGGGAGGCAAGGTGTGCCCCGACGCTTGGGTGAGGGGCGATGCATTTGCTTGCGCTTGGAGGGGTTCAGGTGTTTGAAATCAGGGAGTTCCGTCTTTCGCGATCATGTCCGATTCTTCGCCTACCTATCACTTGCGCGCACATTTCTCGGGTCGGGTCCAGGGAGTGGGGTTCCGCTACACGACCTATCAGGTGGCGAAGGAATACGAGGTATCCGGATATGTGCAGAATCTGGCAGACGGTCGGGTCCTGCTCGAGGTCGAGGGAGAGTGGGATGAGGTGGAGTCTTTTCTGGACGGACTGAAGGAGCGGATGGACGGGATGATACGCGAGGTGGAGGTCAAGCGCGACCACCGCGCACGGGTCTTCAGCGGGTTTTCCATCCGATGAGTGATCTCCCTGAGGCCGTCATCGAGATCGGCGACCTGATCAAGGAATTCGATATCGGGCTGCGCGGGGTACGTCTGCGCGCGGTGGACGGCCTTTCGCTGCGGATTCCCCGCGGTGGGGTTTTTGGCCTGCTCGGTCCCAATGGCTCGGGCAAGAGCACGACGATCAAGATCATCCTTGGCCTGATGCGGGCGACATCAGGTTCATGCGCCGTGCTGGGTCAGCCGGTCGGGAACCTCGAGATCCGCAATCGCATCGGTTATCTCCCGGAATCCCCGGATTTCTACCGCTACCTGACCGGATGGGAACTGGTTGCGTTTTATGGTCGCATCGCGGGACTGCGAAGGGGCGCGCTTCAGAATCGGGTGGCGCAGGTCCTGGAACTGGTCGGACTGCGGGAGGCGGAACGACGCAAGATCGGGACCTATTCCAAAGGGATGCTCCAGCGGGTTGGTCTGGCCCAGGCTCTGGTCCATGACCCGGATCTGATCATTCTGGATGAACCGACGGCGGGGGTGGATCCGATCGGTTCGCAATTGATTGCGGACATCATCCGGCGGCTCAAGACCGAGGGGAAAACGGTGGTGCTGTCGTCTCATCTGCTGGCCCAGGTGGAGGGAGTCTGTGACCGGGTAGCCATCCTGAACCGGGGGAGGGTCATCCTCGAAGGCGCGGTTGAGGATCTGCTCAAGGAGAAAAACCAGCGCATGGCGGTTTTCGACGGTTTATCGGAGGACGCGGAGGCAGCCCTGTTGATCTGGCTCAGGGAACACGGCGCTGACCGGGTCTCCATCGGCAGTCCCCGCACGACGCTCGATCGGATCTTCGTGGAGCAGATCGAAAAGGCCGGCGCGCGGAAGGAGGACCTTTCATGATGAGCCGGGTATGGACGATCGCCCGGCTGACACTGGTCGAGGCGTTCCGGCAGCGGTTTCTGACCGTGGTCATCCTTCTCGGGGTGGCCATGATGGTCGGTGCCCGCTCGCTCGGGACGTTCGATTTTGGCTCGTCCGAATTGAAGTTCACCGCGGACCTGGGATTTGGCGCGATCACCTTTTTCGGAACCATTCTGGCCGTGGCGATGACCGCGCAGCTTTTCTTTGCGGAATTGGAGAGCCGGACCGCACTGACCCTGCTGGCCCGGCCGGTTCGAAGGGCGGAGTTCATCACGGGCAAATACGTGGGGATCGTCCTCGCGCTTTTCGCCTTTGCCGCCGTCATGACCCTCATCCTGGTGACCATACTTTTCTGGCGGGGGGCGACCCTTGTCGGGGACGAGATGGCAAAGACCCCTAGGCTCGACGCGGTGGCCTGGGTCGGTCTGATTCTGGGTCTGAAGTTGGCGCTGACCGCGGCGATCGCCCTGTTTTTCTGCTCCTTCGGCCGGACGCAGCTGTTCAGCATGGTCGTGGCTTTTCTCGCCATCCTGATCTGTCACCTTCAGTATCTGGCACAGGACGCCTGGATGAAGGGCGGCTCGGTCATCTTCCGGGGGCTGGCGTGGGTCTTTGCCGTGGCCCTGCCCAATTTCCAGGTTTTCAGCGTGGGCGATGCGGCCGCCGACGGGCAGGCGATTCCGATGGCGACGGTCGGGATGATTCTGGGTTACAGCATACTGTATGCGGCGGTCTTCCAGGTGGTGGCGTGGATCTGTTTCGAACGGCGGGAGGTTTGAGGAGCGAGCGTTGCTCGCGGAGATGGGAGATGGGAGATGGGAGATGTAGGATGGGAGATGGGAGATGGCAGATGGGAGATGGGAGATGTAGGATGGTAGATGGGAGATGGTAGATGGGAGATGGCAGATGGGAGATGGGAGAGCGGGTAGCGTGAGTTGTTGATGTGATGCGTTCGAGATGGATGACTCTGGTGGTGGTTCTGGCGCTTCTCTTGGGAAGCGGAGTCCTGCTGCGTCCGCTCGAAGTCACGACCAGGGCACGGGTTCGGGAGAACCAGCCGGCTCTGGAGTTCAGCGAGGTGGAGGGGGCGGCCGGGCAGGGTATCCTGCTTGGGCTCCTGAGCGGCGGACGTGCCCTGCTGGCCGACCTGGTCTGGATCCGCGGCTACACGGCCTGGGCGGAAACCGATGTCGAACGGGCTTCGGCCCTGATTCATCTGGCCGTCGGCATTGATCCCCGGCCGCTCTTTTTCTGGATCAACGGGGGCCGGACCATCGGCTACGACATCCCGGTCTGGGGAATCGATCAGGCCGGAGGTGAAACCCATCTGCCGCGCCTGGTCGTGGACCGGATCCGCCGGGATCAGGCGGAGCGCGCTTTGCAGTTCTATGATCGCGGCTTGGGTTACCATCCGGATCAACCATGGCTGTTGGTCGACATGGCCAATATCCACCAGAGAAAGCTGAATGACCTCGAAGGGGCGGCGGAACTTTATCGAAGGGCGGCGGAAGTGCCGGGCGCACCCTGGTTCGCGGCCCGCATCTATGCGGAATTGCTGCAGCGGCTGGGTCGGGATCGGGAGGCCTACGATTGGCTGGTCGCGCTCCATCCGACGCTCCCGCCGCGGGACCCGTCAGCGATGGCTCCGATCGTCCTTGGTCGGATACGGGCCCTCGAAGACAAGCTGGCGATTCCGGAGGCTGAGCGCTACCGGGCGAGCGAACCCGTCCAAGAATAAACTTGAGCCGGTCGGTGTCGTAAGTTCTTAGGTAAACAACGCTGAATTGTTGCCTTTCATGCTCATCCGTCCTGCAAACGCCCTGTCCCTGACTCCTCCGGCCATGCCGGCGGCCCGGCCTTGCGTGTTCCCGATCCGAGGTCCTGGACGATGACGGGCGGAGCCGAAACCAATCTTTTTCCCACGGACCATCGTCTGCTCGGACGGGTCGAAAAGGAGCACCTGCTCGGCCAGCGTGCGATGGTGATCTGGCTCTACGGTCTTTCCGGTTCAGGGAAGAGCACCCTGGCCAACGCCCTTGAGCGACGCCTCCACGCCGAGGGGCTCGTGACCACTCTACTGGACGGCGACAACGTGCGGACGGGGTTGAACAAGGGACTGGGTTTCAGCGACGAGGATCGGAGCGAGAACATCCGGCGGATCGCGGAAGTATCCAAACTCTTCGTGCGATCCGGGGTGATCGTGATCAATGCGTTCATCACCCCCCGCAATGACCTCAGGGCGAATGCCCGGGAAATCATCGGTCCGGGTGACTTGATCGAGGTCTATGTCAAATGTGACTTCGAGGAGTGCGAGCGCCGGGACGTCAAGGGGCTTTACGCGAAGGCCAAGGCCGGCGGGGTTTCCCACTTCACCGGATCGGAATCGAGTTTTGAAGAGCCGGAATCTCCCGACCTGGTCATTGATACGGTCGATCAGAGCCTGGAAGAGTCGCTTGAGGCGCTTTATCGCCACGTCCGGCCACGACTTTTCCCGATCGGATGAGAAACCGGTCAGTTGCAGGCGCGATCAACCGATGAAATGAGGGCAGCGAGCCATTTTACAGCATGCATCACTACTACAACCTGAGTCATATCAAGCAGCTCGAATCCGAGGCCATCTACGTGCTTCGCGAGGTCGCCGCTCAGTTCGAACGGACAGCGCTTCTGTTTTCCGGCGGCAAGGATTCCATCGTCCTCGTCCGACTGGCGCAGAAGGCGTTTCATCCGGCGCGCATTCCGTTTCCGCTTTTGCACATTGATACCGGGCACAATTTCCCGGAGACGATCGAATTCCGTGACAGGCTGGCAGCGTCGGTCGGCGCCAAGCTGGTCGTCCGCCTCGTGCAGGATTCCATTGATCAGGGGCGCGTGGTGGAGGAAAAGGGCGTCAATGCCAGCCGCAACGGGCTGCAGACGGTGACCCTGCTGGACGCCCTCGAATCGATGAAGATCGATGCGGCCATCGGCGGCGCCCGACGGGACGAGGAGAAGGCACGGGCCAAGGAGCGGTTCTTCTCCCACCGGGACGAGTTCGGCCAATGGGATCCGAAGAACCAGCGGCCGGAGCTCTGGAACATCTTCAATGGGTACAAGCAATATGGGGAGAACTTCCGGGTCTTCCCCTTGAGCAACTGGACGGAAATGGATGTCTGGCAGTACATCGCCTCGGAGAATCTCGACATCCCCAGCATTTACTTCGCGCACGAACGCGAAGTCGTCGAGCGGGATGGCTCGCTCCTGGCCAACTGCGAATACATCAATCTTCAGCCCGGTGAGCAACCCGTGGTCAAGCAGGTGCGCTTTCGCACCGTCGGCGACATGAGCTGCACCGGGGCGGTCGAGTCGTCGGCCGCGACCCTTGGCGAGGTGATCGCCGAAGTCGCGGCGGCCCGCAAAACGGAGCGGGGAACCCGCGCCGACGACCGCCGCTCGGAGACGGCGATGGAGGACAGGAAGAAGCAGGGCTATTTCTAGCCCCGAAAGCGTGACCGGAATTGGCAAGAACGGGCTGATGAACTCGAACCTCTCGATATCCCAAAACTCCCCAGACGGAAAGGAATCCGGATCGGGTTCTTGCCAATCCCTCTCGTTCGCATGCGCGAAATGCGATGTTGGCCGCCTGGAAAATGCGCGGTTACGCACTCGAGTGCGCGCCCCCGCCTTTTCGACGTCCGCCTTGCGCTTCATCACATCCGAACATCGTCACGCTTCCGGTTTTCGCTTCGAAGTCCGCTTGAGCGACCGAGATCGGAGATGGGAGATGGAAGATCAGGTGAAGATCGGAAGACAGGAAGCAGGGAAGAATGGGTGGAGGATTTGACTGCGAAGGAACGAAGGTAATGAAGGTCCTGGTTTAAGGGATTACGGGCATTGAGGTTTATTGAATGAGTACTGACACCAAATATCTTGATATGGATCTCCTGCGGTTCACCACCGCGGGCAGTGTCGATGACGGCAAGAGCACCTTGATCGGGAGGCTTCTCTACGATTCGAAGGCGATCTTTGAGGATCAGCTGACCGCGATCGAGAAGAGCAGTGAAATGATGGGCGAGGGGCAGGTGAACCTGGCCCTTCTGACCGACGGTCTCCGGGCCGAGCGGGAACAAGGCATCACCATCGATGTGGCTTACCGCTATTTCGCGACACCCCGTCGCAAGTTCATCATCGCCGACACGCCGGGGCACATCCAGTACACCCGGAACATGGTGACGGGTGCTTCGACCGCCAACCTCGCCATCATCCTCATCGACGCCCGCAAGGGGGTGATCGAGCAGACCTGCCGGCATTCCTTCATCGCCTCGCTCCTGCGTATCCAGCATCTGGTCGTCTGTGTGAACAAGATGGACCTGGTCGACTTCGACGAGGACGTCTTCAACCGCATCGTTTCCAACTTCAAGCACTTCGCCTCCCGCCTGGATATTTCGGACATCAAGTTCATCCCGATCAGCGCGCTCGAAGGTGACAACGTTGTCGAGAAATCGGACCGGATGCCCTGGTATCAGGGTGCTCCGCTGCTCTTCACGCTCGAGACGACCTACCTGGGCAGCGACTACAACCAGGTCGATTCGCGGTTTCCGGTGCAGTATGTCATTCGCCCGCAGACCCAGGAGTTTCACGATTTCCGGGGCTTTGCCGGCCGCGTGGCGGGCGGGGTCTTCAAGCCGGGAGACGAAGTGATCGCCCTGCCTTCCGGATTCACCTCCCGGATCAAGGAGATCCACACCCTGGATGGTCCGGTCGAGGAGGCCTTTCCGCCGATGTCGGTCACGATCACACTCGAGAACGAGATTGATATCAGCCGGGGAGACATGCTGGCCAAGCCGAACAATCAGCCGACGGTATCCCAGGACCTGGAGCTGATGGTCTGCTGGTTTTCCGAGAAGCCGCTGCAACCCCGGGGCCGCTACATCATCCGCCACACGACCCGCGATGCCAAATGCCTTATCAAGCAGGTGCGCTACAAGGTGGACATCAATTCGCTGCACAAGATCGAGGACACTCCGTCAATCGGGTTGAACGACATCGCCCGTATCCAGATTCGGACAACACAGCCGCTTTTCTTCGACGAATACAATCGCAACCGGCAGACCGGGAGCGTCATCCTGATCGACGAGTTCACCAATAATACGGTGGCGGCGGGAATGATTCTCTGAGCGACGGTGCCTGCCGACGCGAGGATCGGTTCTGAGACAGAGCCGACATGACCGGGGACCGCAAATGCGGGCAACCGGATCATTATGAGCAAGGTGGGTTGTTTGATGAGAGAGCGGCGGGTGCGCGGTCGACGGACGCAGGCCGCGTTGCGGCGGAGATGGAAGATGGGAGATGGGAGATCGGGTAGAGGACAGAGGATGGAAGACGGAACGATGGGGACGAAGGACACGAAGGGGAGAGAGTTTTGAGGTGGAGGGTGGGCGTGGCTCTGCAGTTTTTGGGTGGGATCGCTTCTGCGGGTGAATTCCGGATCCTTTCCGAATTCGTGTTGATTCGTGAGGGTTCGTGGGCAGTGATGAACCGATCTTGTCATTTCCCGGTGAACCTCAGCGATCGGGTCGCGGTCTGCGGCCATGGATTTCGGCGGCTCGGCCGAAGACTTTGCCGGCTGCGGTGATTCCCGTGCTGCTCGGGAGTGGGTTTGCCTTGCGGGACGGAGGCACCTTATGGCCGGGCCTGCTCATCTGCCTGATCTTCGCCCTGCTCGTCCAGATCGGAACGAACTACGCGAACGACTATTTTGATTTCGTCAAAGGCGCGGACCGGGATGACCGGGTCGGGCCGAAGCGGGCTGTGGTATCGGGATGGGTCACCCCCCGTGGGATGTTGGTCGCTTCGATCCTGGTTTTTTTGACCGCCTTCTGTGTGGGGCTGGTGCTGGTCGCCTACCGCGGACCGGTCCTCCTGGCCGTTGGGGTCGTCAGCATCCTTTTTGGATTTGCCTATACGGGTGGACCTTTTCCGCTGGCTTACCGGGGTTTGGGGGATCTTTTTGTCCTGATTTTCTTCGGCGGGGTAGCGGTCGGTGGAACCTACTTCGTGATGACCGGTGATCTGACGTTGGAGGTGATGCTGGCGGCGCTTCCAATCGGGCTGCTGGCCACGAATATCCTGGTCGTGAACAATTACCGGGACATGGAAACGGATGCCCGGGCGGCAAAGCGGACCCTGGTGGTCCGTTACGGCAGGGGATTTGCCCGTGCGCAGTATGGGATTTCGCTTCTCGTGGTCTTTGCCCTACCGGTGATTTTTGCGGTCAACCGCAAGGAGGTCTTGCTGTTGCTTCCCCTGCTGGCCCTGCCTTTTGGGTTGCGGGCGTGGGCCCGCCTGACGCCGGATCGATCGCCCGATGAGCTCAACGGCCTGTTGGGTGCGAGTGCCGGTGTGCTTCTGATTTACGGAGTCTGCCTGGCGTTTGCGGTGACGCAAGGGTAGGGCGGACGAGCCGACAGCGCCGAGCCGGCAAATTGTAGTCCCGGCAGTCTCTTGCCGGGTTCTTCCACGCCACGTTGGAGCGCCCCAAGAGACTGGGGCGGCTACAGGAACGGCGTTGGACGCTGGGGCTTGGGCTTCGGAGGACGGCCCGGCGGTCCGTCCCTACCGGGTGGCGGGGCTCTCAGGCGAGGTGCGGCTGGATCTTGGTCTTGAGGTCGGCTTTGCCGACGAGACCGACGAACTGTTCTGCGACCTGGCCGTTCTTGAAGAGGATGAGGGTGGGAATCGCGCGGATACCGTATTGCCCGGCGATGGCGCCGTTCTCATCGACGTCAACCTTGCCGATACTCAGTTTGCCGGACATCTCGGTCGCCAGTTCTTCGAGAACCGGGGCGATCGCCTTGCAGGGGCCGCACCACGGGGCCCAGAAATCGACGAGGACGGGCACCGCGGACGAATCGATGGTGCTTTTGAAATTTTCGGTGGTGAGGTGTTGGATGGCGTCTGACATGAGTGGATTGAGTGGTTAAGCCTCTAGTGGGAATTCTGCAAGCCCGGGACTTTGATGAGATCAAATCACCGAGGCACGGCGTTCAAGAATATCATTTGGGAGTGGACTGCTGGATGATCTCCGCCAACTCGGATTTTTCGACCTGATGCAGCCGTTTGCCTCGGTTCTTCAGCTCCTCGAAGGTCTTCATGACCGTCTCCGTCATCCGCTCGTGCGTTTCCTCAGACCCGCCGACGAGGGAAAACTCTTCCGCGACGGTGACCCGTTTGTGGCCATCGGTATTGTCCAGGCCCAACCCGAGCAGGTGGGCGCGCTGTTCCCGTTTTTGCGTCACTCTACGTGAAGATGCGTCAAGCTTCGGAGGGATCAAGTTCGTTCTCCAAATTAAGACTGTGACAATGAATATCGGTGAAAGCGGCGTTTTGTGTAACCGTGAGCCGCCTCATCCGGACCAGTTCGAGGATGGCGAGGAAGGTGACGACGAGGGTGCGCAGGGTGGTATGTTCCGGGAGGAGGCTGGAAAAGGTGAACGTCTTTTCACGGCCGGCGCGTTCGAGGATCATCTCCATCTGGTCCACCACGGTCGTCCGGTCGTCGGTGATTTCGCCGACCACGAGTTTCTCGGCGAGGCGCCGTAGCACGAGGTTGAAGTTGTTCCAGACATCGAGGCGGTCGATCGGTGCGAGGGGGCGGTCTTCGACTGGATCAAACTGCCCGAAACCATCCCGGGCGATGCGGTTCTGTTCGGCGGAAGACAGGGCGTCCAGCGAAGAGGCGGCATCCCGGAATTTCCGGTATTCGAGCAATTGATGGACCAGTTCCCAGCGCGGGTCGGAGTCATCTTCCTCGGCGTCGGGATCGACTGCCTGATCCTGCTTGGGCAGGAGCATCCGGCTTTTGATCTCCATGAGTGAAGCCGCCATCACGAAAAAGTCGCCGGCCACTTCGAGCTGAAGTTCCTTCATGGCGAAAAGGACGTCCAGGTACTGCTTGAGGACATCGGCGATCGGGATGTCGTAGATGTCGACTTCGCTCTTCCGGATGAGAAAGAGAAGCAGGTCGAGAGGGCCCTCGAAGACCTCGAGTTTGATGGGATGATCGGTTTCAGCAACCATGGGGGAAGAAGCGAGCTTGGCTCGCGAAGATCGGAGATGGAAGATCGGAGATCGGGAAGAGGCCGGTGAGATGAAAGCCGCTCCGCGGCGAAGATAGGAGATGGGAGAGGGGAAGAGGGCGGTGGACTGTGGACGGTGGACGGTGGGAGATGGAAAGTGTGAAGGGGGATGTCGGGGGGTGGGAAGCTTGAATTTCAGGTCGGCGGTTTGCGTTGCAGGATGGCGACGTAGAATCCGTCGCCGTTGAATCGTTCGGGGAGGATGTAGTGACCGGGGCCGGCGGCTTCCGGCAGGTTCAGGGGGTTGGAGGACGGGAATGGGGAGAAGTCCGGATGGCGGGCCAGGAAGGCCTCCACGACCGCTTCGTTTTCTGTCCGACAGAGGGAGCAGGTGGCGTAGACAAGGCGACCGCCGGGTCGGACGCAGTTGGCGGCCTGCCCCAGAATTTCAATCTGCCGCTCGGCCTGTTTTGCGAGGGTCTCCGGATCGGTCTGGTGACGAAGAAACGGATGACGGCGCCAGGTGCCGGAACCGGAACAGGGTGCGTCGACCAGGACTCCGTCAAAGGCCTGTCGGGGCGCATGGCTCAATCGCTGGCTCAGGCATCGGATATTCGCAAGCCCACTGCGTTCGGCCCGTTTCTGCAGTTCGGCCAGGGCGGAAGCCCGGCGGTCCATGGCGGTGACGGATCCTTCGGCACCGACCAGGCCGGCCAGATGCAGCGACTTTCCCCCGGCACCGGCGCAGGCATCCAGCCATTTTTCACCTTTCGCGGGAGTTGCCTGGTGAAGGATGGCCTGGGAACCGATGTCCTGAATCTCGATGCGGCCATCCTTGAGCGCCTCAAGTGAATCCACCTTCGAGCCGGTCGGCACGGCGATGGCGCCGGGCACCTCGCCTGAGGGTTCGGCCTGAAGTCCGTGGTGCCGGAGTTCCGCCACAATGGTCGCGACCGCATCGGGATCCGTCCGAAGCCAGATGGGCGGACGCTTGAGGGTATGGGGGAGGTGGGAGGTTGCGCTGGCGGGGAACTCCGTTGCCACCCAGCCGGGCTCAAGCATCTCGGCGTGGTAGGGCCGGTGGGGGTCGTAGGATGATAGGATGGCGGAGGCCGCCACCGGATCTCCCGGCTTAAGCGAGGCGAGCACCTCCGGCAGGGCGGCCTTCCCCGATGCGGTCTCGGTGGTGGGGTCGGCCAGCAGAATCAGGAATTGGCCGGCGAAGAGAGGGGAGACTGCCCGCAGCGGATCGATCCATTCCCGGTAGCGGAACCAGGTGAAGACGAGTTCGCGATAGAGGCGGCGATCGCGGGAGCCTGCCCCGCGGATCCGTCGGATCTGGTCCTGGACACAGGCGGCCACGTCCTCACCGGGTTTGAGGTGGGGCTCGACGGCATCGATCAGGCGCAACGCGAGATCAAGCTGACGCTGGAGACGGGGAGGGAAGATGGTGGGAGAGCCGCGTGGCGGCGGACGGAGAATTGAACTACCAAGGAACGAAGGGGAGTAAGGGAGGAGGCCGTGGGGCGGTGATGGAGGACGGAGGGCGGTGGGTCAGAAGCCGAGGAAGCGGATGCCGAACTCGAGGCGATTGCCGGTTTCGCGTCGGGGGCCGTCGTAGAAGGTGATGCCGTATTCGATCTCCCAGAGGTTGTGGATATTCTGGGCGATGCGGATGGACGCTTCGTTCAGGATGGAGGTTTTTGCGTCGTAATGAAGGCGCGCGTTGATGGCAAAGGTCTCGTTCACCCGGAACCGGCCATCCATGGTGTACTGCTGGAATTCCCCCTTGAGGAAATCCGTGCCGACACTGAGTTGCCAGTATTCCTGATCGATGAGCGCGAGTTCGGTGTTCAGCTCATCGAGTTCCCAGGTATCCGGATTGATGCGGGTATAGAACCGGGCGCGCAGCCAGGGTGCGGGAGTGAAGTCGAAAAGGGTGTAGATCGACGACGGATCATCCACTGCGGGGTCGTCGTTGAAGCGGATGTCGCCGGCCAGATAGAGGCGGAAGAGATCCCGGGATCCATAGTCCCTGCTCCGGGTCTGGATGGTGTTGTCGAAGCCGATTCGAAGTGTGTTGGTGTCGCTCAGGTCATCGAGAGTGGGTCGGATCTCGGACAGGGAGAGGGGCGGCAGGGCCGTGCTGAATACGTTGCGGTCGATGACCGGGATGATCGATCGGCCCTTCTCCGCATCGGGAATATAGCGGTATTGAAGGGTCGTATTGATCAGGTGGCGCAGTCCATTGATCTCCCAGATGGGCTCCTTGAAGTCGAAATCGGCGAAGCTCTTGATCGAGGCGTCAAAACCAATCTCCCCCAGCCAGCGGGTGTAGCTGTCGGAGCCGTCGACCGTCTTCTCGTAGTGGGTGGCCCGCCCTCCGACCAGGGGGGTGAAGGTCATCCACGGCTGCAGCCGCATGGCCCGGGATAAACCATAGTAGGCGTCGAAGCGGTCGCTCTGGAGCCGGGTCTGGTCGCTGACGTCGGTGTATTCGAGGCGGGCGGCGCTGAGCTGGAGTTCATGGACGAACCCATGACCGATCGCGGTGGGCATGAGGTCGAAGCGGACTTCCGGGAGCCGCTCGGTCATGGCGAAGAACTCGTTGGCCTGGTAGCGTCCGAACAGGCTGACCTGGTAATTGGAACCCCGGTAGGCGGCCTCGACGTAGGTGTCGGGCTGCTGCGATTGATCGAAGAGGGAGGGGCGGAAGTCGCGGGTGACCTCCGAATCCGACCAGGCGTTGACCAGTGCCGTCAGTGAGAGCCGGTCATTGACGTCCTGGTAATGTTCCCAGGCCAGGAAGTAGCGATCGGTATCGATCGGGTCGCCGAGAACATCGGTGCCCCGCTCTCCCGTGTCGTGGATGGTGTTGAAGCGGAAGACCCCGGCGGCCCCATTCCCGTCGTTGCCGGGCCGATAGCGGAGGATCGGCCCCCAGAGAATCCCCCGTTCGCTGAAATAGCCGAGGAAGCCGCCAACATCCAGACCCGACCCGAGGCCGACCGTCATCCCGAACCCGGCGAAGGCGCCGAGATAAGAGCTGTAGCCCGCATAGCCTTCGAGATACGGTTCGCCGAAATCGATATCGCCGCTGACGCCCGGCGCGAAGAAAACGGGGACGTTGCCGAGCCGCACCACCAGTCGATCCGCCTTGATCCTGCGGTCGCCGAAATAGTGGAGGGCATCAGCGGTCGCACGGGGAGCCAGGGTGGCCGGTTCCCCGTAGAAGATCACGGGGTTCTCGGTGGTGAGGTCGTCAACCGTGCCGCCCGCCCGATCGCCGGCCACGTAGCCGGGGGGCTGCCCGAGACGAAACCGGGTCAATTCGGCTCGTTTCTCCTTGGGCCAGTATTCCACCTTGTCCGCAAGGAGGCGGTAATTCTCCTTCATGATGACGACGTGGCCGCTGGCCTCGGCCCGCCCCCCGGTCTGGCTGTAGCGGATTTCATCCGCCACCAGAAGCCAGCCGTCGTAACTCAGCCTGGCATTCTGCCGGGCCACCATCTGCCCCGTCCGGTCATCGTATTCGATCGGGGCTTCGGAGGTAAGCTCGATCCCGGTCTCCGGGCTTTCGACCGCTGCGTGCAGTCCGGACCCGACGAACGGGCTTCCGAGAAGCAGGGCGAAGGCTGGCAGGAGACTCTTGAGGGCGCGGACCACGAAGCGAGATTTCCGCTCCGTTCGACCGATGTCGAGCGACAACTCGGAGAGGAAACGGAGGGCAGATCCTCTCCGGCCCTGCCTTTCCGGTTGTTTCAGGGGTCAGGCGGCGTTGGGATCAACGCACTTCGGCCCCTTGAGGGCGTCCTTGACCTCGACAATGACGGGATACTTGTCGGCCTCGTTGGCATTCATCTCGACGAACTCCTTCCACTCTTCCGGGACGTCGTAATCCGGAAAGATGGCTTCGACCGGGCACTCGGGAACGCAGGCATTGCAGTCAATGCACGTCTCGGCATTGATATAGAGCCGATCGGGCGCTTCATGAAAGGCCTCGACCGGGCAGACCGCGGCACAGCTGGTGTATTTGCAATCGACACAGAGACCGGTAACGACGTAAGCCATGGGTGATTTTCAGAGGTGAGTTCGGGGTGAATAAGCGAAGAAGAAGTCACGGGAAGATGAAGCAATCCGCTTGGAACTCAAGTCCCGATGAGGGGTAAATGCCCGTCATCGGATCCGCCCGGATGCCCAGATGCCCACCTCCGGAGAATTCCCCGGAGCAGAGTGTAACTTCCCGAGCCACGCCCCGTCTTTCTCATCGTTCCCCTCATCCTATCATGTTCTCGTCACTGTTGTCCGGGTCGGGTTCCCGTCGTGGTTTATCCTTGTTCGCCGCTCTGCTCCTTTCTGTCCCCGGGCTTCCAGCCCGGGAGGCCGAGCCGGCGGCCACGCCCGCCGGTGATATTCCGAACGAACCCCGTCTGATCACTCTATCCGATGCGATCAGCATGGCGTTGGACCGGAACCTCCAGCTCAAGCGGTCGGGAGTCGACGTGGAGATCCAGCAGAACCAGGTCGAGGCGGCGCGGGGCAATTTCCAACCCAATCTGACAGCCACGGCCTCTGACACCGTGCGCTACGCCGGCAGTGGTCTGGAGAGTGTCTGGGATGATGGCCAGTGGACGAACAGCCTGTCCGCGGCCCTGAGCTCGGCGATGATTCTCTACAACGGCGGGGGCAACGATGCTTCGCTGGCCCGGGCCCGGGCCGATCTGGAGGCGAGCCGGCTCGATTTCGACCGGGATCGGCAGTCGATTCTCTTCCAGGTGGTCGGCCAGTACCTGCAGGCTGTCCTCCGGCTTAAGGAGATCGATATCCAGAGGGAGGAACTGGCATCACGCCGGGTGGTTCTCGACCGCATCAAGGCCGACGTGGAAAACGGAATCCGGATCCAGTCGGAGGTTCTCCGGCAGGAGGCCCAGGTGGCCATCAGCGAACGTCTGCTGGCCGAGGCGATTCGCAATTACCAGACCAGTCTGTATGGCCTGAAGGACCTGTTACTGATCAGTCCGTCCGAGTCGATCAGCTGCGCGATACCTCCCGATCGATGGATGGCGGCGGAGAGTCTTTCCGAGCCGGATCGGGAGGTGTCGATCAATGCGGCCTGGGACCGGGTGGATCTTGAGGCGCAGCGCTATCGTCTCGAGGCGGCCAGGGAGGACATCCGTGTGGCTCGTTCGGGCGCCTTGCCCGTGGTTTCGGCCCTGGCGGGCTTGCGATCCGGCTACAACAGCCGCGGTTATGGTGATTTCGGCAGCCAATTCGGTGAATACCAGCCTGAGGTCAGCGGCGGTCTTTCGATCGCGATTCCCATTTTCGACCGGAAACGGCACGAGACGGATCTGGTCCGTTCCAAACTGTTTCTTCGGCAGGAGGAGTACTTCATGGAAGGTCTGATGCAGGCCGCCGAGACTGACGTGCTGCAGGCCATCCTCGACTTCAATACCTCGAAGATCCGCCTGAAGGCCGCCCGGGATCAACTGCTGGCGAGTGAAGCGGCCCTTGAGGCCGAGGAGGCCCGTTACGAAGCCGGTGCTTCGACCATTCTCGATGTGAACAGCCTGAGGACCCTTCGGGTGGAAGCGGCTGTCGCGGTGGAGGAATTCCGCTTCGATCTCTTTGTGACGCGGCTCGGGGTGACTTTCCAGGATGGCACCATCGAGTCGTTTCTGATGCAAACCCTGGCCGTCCCGTTTTCCAATTGATCCACCCATGAAGAGCAAGTTTCTGATCCTGTTGATTGTCGTGGTCGCGGCCGGTGCCGGCTGGTATTTTCTCCGACCGAAGAAGGTGGAGACCGCGGCCGGACCGGCCTATGAATACGCCCAGGTGGAGCGAAAGACCGTTCAGAACATCGTTTCCGCCACCGGCACCCTCGCCGCCCGCGAGTTGGTCGAGGTGGGAACCCAGGTTTCGGGAACGATCCAGAAGGTCCTGGCCGACTTCAATGACAGGGTGGAGGAGAACCAGCTGATCGCATTGATCGACACCTCCGTGCTTGATGCCCAGGTCAAGAGCTCCGAGGCCGACCTGATGCGGGCCACCGCCCAGTTGCGCCGCGCGCAGATCGACCTCGATCGATTCAAGCCGGTCCACGAGCGGGGCTTCCTTTCGGACAACGACTTTGTCACATACGAAATCGCCGTTCAGACTGCGGAAGCCGGAGTGCTCAGTGCCGAGGCCTCGCTCGACCGCAGCCGTCGCAACCGGCAGTTTGCGGAGATCCGGGCGCCGATTTCCGGAGTTGTCATTGATCGGAATGTGGAGCCGGGTCAGACCGTTGCGGCCAGTCTGAATACACCGAGACTCTTCACCATCGCCCGTGATCTCTCCCAGATGGAAATCCTCGCCAACGTGGACGAGAGTGATATCGGGCAGATCAAGGTGGGCCAGGATGTGAAATTCTCCGTGGCCGCTTATCCCGATGATCCGTTCACCGGGAAAGTCGATGCGATCTACCTTCAGCCGGAAGTCATTCAGAACGTCGTCAACTACACGGTGGTGGTGGAGACGGAGAACCCGAACGGCCGGCTCCTGCCCGGGATGACCGCAACGGTGGACTTCATTGTGGATGCCACCGAGGATGCCCTGACCCTGCCGGCCGCGGCCCTCAATCTGAAGATGAACGAGGCCATGATCGCCGTCATGCAGGCGCGCCGCCAGCAACGTGCGGCCCAGGGTGGCGGAGGGGGCGGTGGAGAGGGGGGCGGCCGCCCGGGCGGATTCGGTGGCGGCGACGCCGCCGGAGCCCGTCGCAATTTCGCCATGCTCTGGTATGAGGAAGGCGGGGAGCTGAAATTCCTGCCGGTGCGCAAGGGGGTTTCCGACGGCGTCTCGACCGAGGTTCTGCCGATGCGCGATGCCGTGATCAAAGAGGGCATGACCTTCATCTCCAAGGTGAACAATCCCGCGGCTCCTCCCGCCGGCGGATCCACCTCCCAAGGCGGACCTCCCAGCGGCCTCCGGCGCCTCGGGTTCTGAGTGATGAACAACGAAGTCATCTCTTCGAGGCTGGATGTAGCCACTTCGCTGCATCGAAGTGTATTCCACTGTAACTTGAACGCCGGCACAGCGGTGTTGCTACACTGTTCAGAATTCGACTCGTCTCTGAGCCGACACAGAGTCTGTCGCTGGAACGGTCTCTTTCCCAGCCCTGCCCACCGGATCTGTGATCCCACCTGATGCCTTCCGTCATCCATACCGATGGTCTGAAGAAGACCTACTTCCTGGCGGAGCCGGTCCATGCCCTCCGCGGCGTCAATCTCTCGATCGAGCCGGGTGAATTCGTCAGCGTCATGGGGGCTTCCGGCTCCGGGAAATCCACCCTCATGAACATCATCGGCTGTCTCGACCGGCCGACCGAGGGACGCTACCTCCTCGATGGAATCGAGGCGAGCAAGCTCAGCCGCAATGAACAGGCCGACATCCGCAACCAGAAGATCGGATTTGTCTTCCAGGGCTTCAACCTGCTCTCACGAACCACCGCCCTGGACAACGTGGAACTGCCCCTCATTTACCATCGGGGCGTGCACATGCGGAACTCGAAGGAACGTGCGGTGCAATGCCTCGAGCGGGTCGGCCTGGGAAACCGGATGGACCATCATCCCCAACAGTTGTCCGGCGGGCAGCAACAGCGGGTGGCCATCGCCCGGGCCTTGGTCAACAGTCCCGCCTTGATCCTGGCCGACGAACCGACCGGCAATCTCGACAGCCGCACCTCGATTGAGATCATGGGGCTTTTTCAGGAGCTCAACACAAAGGAGGGCGTCACGATTGTCCTGGTGACCCACGAACCGGAAATCGCGCGCTACACCCGGAGGTGCGTCGAAATGCGCGACGGAGTCATCGTCAGGGATGAGGAAGTGAAGAACCGCCGGGATGCCGCACATGACCTCGAGGTCTTCACCGGTGTCATCGGCATCTGAATACAGGTAATCCCGGAACCGATCATGAAAATCTTCAAGCTTCTCGAAATCGCCCGGAGCAGTCTGCTCAAGAACCGCACCCGCAGCCTGCTGACCATGCTCGGCATCGTTATCGGGGTGGCGGCGGTCATTGTCATGGTCGCGGTGGGCGAGGGCGCCCAGAGAAACATCAAGGAGCGGATCGAATCAATGGGGACCAACCTCATCATGGTCCGGGGCGGCGCCAACTTTTTCGGGGGCGTCAGCCGCGGCGCCGGCAGCCGGGACGTCCTGACGCTCAAGGACGAGGAGGCCATCCGGACCCAGGCCACCCACGTCATGGCGGTTTCCGGGATCGCCAACGTCAACGGCCAGGTCATCGGGGCGGGGAAGAACTGGTTTACCCAGGTCCAGGGGGTCTCCACCGAATACCTCATCATCCGGAGCTGGCCGCTGGAGGACGGGGCCTTCTTCACCGAGCGGGATATCAAGGCCCGGACCAAGGTGGCGGTGATCGGAGCCACCGTGGCGGAGAATCTTTTCGAAGGGCAGTCCCCGATCGGACAAAGTCTCCGCATCCGCAACGTGCCCTTCAAGGTGGTGGGCGTGCTGGGAAAGAAGGGCCAGAATTCATTCGGCCAGGATCAGGACGACGTTATTCTCATACCGGTCACCACCGCCGTTTACCGACTGAAGGGCGATCAATACCTCAACATGATTTATGTCAGCTCCAACAGTGTGGAGGAGATGGCGGCCGCCAGTGCCGAAGTGGAGGAGATTCTGCGCCGCAATCACAAGTTGATCGAGGGACAGGAAAACGATTTCAATCTTCGTACCCAGACGGAGTTGACCGACATGTTCTCCTCGACGACCAAGGCATTGACCATGCTGCTCGGGGCCATCGCCGGCGTTTCCCTCATTGTCGGCGGGGTCGGCATCATGAACATCATGCTGGTCTCAGTGACGGAACGGACCCGGGAGATCGGTATCCGGGTGGCGGTCGGCGCCCGCAGCCTCGACGTGATGGTGCAATTTCTGATCGAGGCGATCGTGTTGAGCTTCGTGGGCGGGCTGATCGGGGTGGGCATCGCCTGGGGGGTCTGTGCCCTCTTGACCGCCAACTGGGGGATGACCGCGATCATCCAGCCGGGGATCGTCATTCTCTCGCTGGCCGTTTCCGGGTGCATCGGGGTCTTCTTCGGACTCTACCCGGCCCGCAAGGCCGCCCGCCTGGATCCGATCGACGCGCTGAGACACGAGTAGGGCGATTGGGCGGTGGGTGGATGGGGATGGGAGGAAGAAGAGGTCGGAGATCAGAGGACAGATGTCGGGAAGAGTGAAAGCCGCTCTGCGGCGAAGATCCGGCTACTCGCTGATACGCCGGGACGAGTGGGAGATGGGAGATCGGGTTGAGGTCAGATGTCGGGAAGAGGGGGAGAGGATTGAACTGCGAAGGAACGAAGTTAACGAAGGGGAGGAAAGATGGGAGATGGGAGATCGGGTAGAGGACAGATGTCGGAAAGAGGGCGGGAGAATTGAACTGCCAAGTAACGAAGGGGAAAAAGGGAGGAGGCCCTGGGGCGGAGACGGAGGGCGGTTGTATTCACTTTTCAACCAAACGTAGCAGACTACGTTTGGTTTCTTGATGGAAAACAAACCCGTCTATACTACGTATTGTTTTCGACGAGCGTGAACCGCTCCGGACTTTACCGCGACCGCCGTGTGCCTCATGCTCTCTGCCGATGAAAAGACGATCGAACGGCCCGACCCCCGAACCCATGGACCTGGGCACCGCGCGGATCCGCCCGGCAGGGCGCATGGCGGCCGGTTCCTGGACCACTCTCCGCTGGACCTACACGACGGGGCACCCGATCGATGACACGGGATCGATCAAGATCGCTTTTCGCTACGCCGGGGATTTCGGGGTTCCCCAGATGGCCGACCCGAAGGCTCCGAACTACTGCTCGATCGGCACCTCGGGCGATTGCCGGATCGAGGCGCGTTGGGATCCGAAGGGGCACACCCGTCCCTGGGATCGGACGTTGTTTCTGAAGGTCATGGGCGGGTACCTCGATCGGGGCGACACGGTCACGGTTCTCTTTGGCGACCGGTCTGGCGGGAGCCCCGGATGGCGGGTGCAGACCTTCTGCGAGGACAGTTTCGAGTTCAAGACCCTGGTGGATCCCATTGCCTCCTACCAGTTCAGGGAGTTGCCTGTTTCGCCCACCCTGAAGATCGTGCCCGGGCAACCGGTCCGGGCGGTCTGTATCGCCCCGAGCCTGGTGGAGAAGGGCAGGGCGTTTCACTTCCATCTGAAGAGCGAGGACGCCTGGGGCAACCCGGTTCGGCGTCCGGGACGGCACCGTCACCCCGGGTTCGCGGGATCCGGCTTTCGAACCGTGACCGGAAAGGACCCGAAAACAGGACTGAAGGCAACGAGCAACCCGGTTGAGGTTGTCGAATCCCTGCCCACCCTTCGGCCTTTCTGGGCCGATCTCCATGGTCAGTCGGAGGAGACCATCGGGACCAATACAATCGCCGACTACTTTCGGTTCGCCCGCGATTATGCCCGGGTGGATATCGCCGCCCACCAGGGGAACGACTTCCAGATCACGGATGCGTTCTGGAAGGAGATCAACCGGGTCACCCGCAGATTCTACGAACCGGGCTCCTTCGTCACCTTTCCGGGTTATGAGTGGAGCGGCAATACGCCCCTGGGGGGCGATCGCAATGTCTGGTTCACCAGTGAAGGTGGTCCGATCATCCGGAGTTCCCTCGAACTGTTGCCCGGCGCCAGATCGGAGTGGTCAACCGCGGCAACGGCCGCGGATCTTTTTGCGGCGCTTCGCGATCAGGTCCGGCCCGAGCCTCTGTATGGCGCGCACGTCGGCGGGCGCTACGCGGATCTGGCCACTCACGATCCCGGGCGGGAGTTTGCCGTCGAGGTTCACTCGGCCTGGGGAACCTTCGAGTGGATGATCGATGAAGCCCTGCAGCGGGGATACCGCATCGGCATCGTGGCCAATTCCGACGGACACAAAGGGCGGCCGGGGGCGTCTTATCCGGGCGCGGGGAAGTTCGGCTCGCTCGGCGGGCTGACCTGTTACCTGGCCCGTCGCCTGGATCGCCGGGGCATCCTGGAGTCGATGCAGGCGCGCCGTTTTTATGCCACGACCGGGAACCGGCCTCTGATCGCGTTTTCAGCCACAAACGGAGTGTCCGGATATTCGGTGCCGATGGGCGGAGTGCTCGAGGTGGAAGGTGGCGAGGTGAGTTTGTCCGGACGCGTGGTGGGAACGGGTCCGGTGCAGGAAGTCCAGATCCGGGGGAAGAATGGGGTGCTCCGTTCATTCAGAAATTTCAAACCCGCAGATCTCGGTTCGAGGATCAGGATTACCTGGCGCGGAGCCAAGGTCAGGGGGCGGGACCGGATGGTGCGGTGGGACGGATCGTTGAAGGTGACGCGAAACCGGATTCTCGACATCCAGCCGATCAATTTCTGGAATTCTTCGGCTCAGCCAAAGGTCGAGCGCGATCGGGAAGTCGCATGGGAGTCGGTGACGACCGGAGGTGTCGCGGGAGTGATCCTGCGGCTTTCCAGCGCCACGGCGGGTTCCATTCAGATTGTCACACCTCAGGGTGTGGCGACAGTGAATCTTCGAGCAATTGGTGAAGAAGGCCGAATCTGGAAATACGGTGGATTGAATTGCGAATTGCGGATTGAGCGGCTGCCGGACGTTTCCCCGCCTGCGAAGATGGACGTCGAACTGCAGCTTGCGGAACTGCCGAAGGGGGACCACCCCTTTTACCTGCACCTCGTCCAAGAGGATGGGCACATGGCATGGACGAGCCCGATCACCGTTGTCTCCTGAGCATGCAGGGAGATGGAGGAGGATCCGGTTCTACTGGCATCGACAACCGCGTGGCTCAGGGATGTTTCTTTTTTGGGGTTCGCCTCACTTAGGGTTCGTCTACCCTGCTTTTTTCGGAAATGGATGAGCGATAGATCATGAGCACACCGGCCAATTCGATTGATGCACACGCCTTGAAAGGAATGTGTTATTGCGGCGCCGTCCAGTTTGAGGTCGCCGATGCGTTTTCCTATTCCCTGAACTGCCATTGTTCCGATTGCAGACGGACCACGGGATCCGCCTTCAAGCCGTTCGCCGGGATCCTGCGGCAGGAACTCTCCGTCACCAAGGGTCAGGATCGGCTTCTGATCTACGGAAAAGAGGCGGCTCACGACGTTCACTGCGCGGTATGCGGGTCTCTCCTGTATTCCGTCGTGCGCGAAGAGAAATATGTGCACGTTCCTTTGGGAGCGCTCGTCGATGAGCCGTCGATCCGGCCGACCGCCCATATCTGGGTCAGCGACAAGGCCCCCTGGTTCACGATCACGGACAATCTGCCCCAGCACGCCGAATCTGGCTGACAGAACGGGCCGATCCCTGCCAGATCCGATCCATTCCCGAATCCCGATGACCCCATCCATCGAAACCACCCTGCAGACCTTTCATGCCGACGGTTACGCCCTGGTGCCCGGAGTCCTCGATGCTGTCGAAGTGGCGACGCTTCGCGCAACTGCCGACCGGTTTATCGATCATCCGGAAGCAATCGATCCGAGCTTCATCCAGCAGGTCTATGGAACGACCGTTTTGAGAAACACCCAGTCGCTTGACCCGGTATTCTGCGAGCTGCTGGGCAGGAAGGCATTTGTCGATCTGGCCGCCGCGCTTCTCGGACCCGATTTCGGATTTTGTGGTCAGAACGTGATTCGAAGCGGCAAAGGGGAGGCTATTTCGATCTGGCACGTCGATGACGAATTGGAGGTCCCGCTTCCCGACAACGTGCCAAGTCACAATAGGGCGATGCATCTTCCTGTCATCTGGTTCAGCTTCCAGATCGCGCTTTCGGATATTCTGACTCCGGACGACGGTGCCACCGAGGTGGTTCCTGGCAGTCATTATTCTGGCCGGGTTCCTCCGCGAAACCGGATCGATCCCGATGAGAACGACCTTCCGAGTTTCGAGGGGCGCCGTGCCGAACCGATCCTCTGCCGGGCCGGCGATGTTTACCTTTTCAATCACCAGCTCTGGCACCGGGGACGCCCGAACCGGACAGGAAAGATCCGCTACCTGATGCAGAACCAATACTGCCGGTCCTGGGTTCTGCGTCGGTTCGGATCCGGACCCCACCGGGACTGTCACCTGCCCGCCGAGGCGGCGGACAGACTCTCTGCGGAAACCCGACGGTTCTCCGGCTAGTCAAGGCGAACTGACCGGGAATCGGCGACGGGCGGTGAGCGGGCAGGCAACAGGCCGCATCGGGACGCGATGCGGCCTGAATAAGTGACAGTCGAGCGGATAGCGCTTGTCTACCGTGCCGCCAGCCCGTTGCTACCGGCCGGAACCCCAACTCCGTCTTCGACCGGGGTCAGGCTCCCGTCACGGCCGACGCGGTAGCCGGTGATTGCGTTGGTGCCGCCGCTCAGCGCATAGACGAAGCGCCCGTCCCGGGTCGTGGCCATGTCGATTGGCATGCTGCCCTTCCCGGTGGATGCGGTGACGCCGTCCGATTCGAGCAGGCGAAGGGTTCCATCGCGCCGGATCTGCAGGCCGGTGATGGTGGAACTGCCGGTATTGGTGGCGTAGGCAAAACGCCCCAGCTTGTCGACCGCGATCCAGCAGGCGGCAGTCTGGGTGGTGGCGAGTGCACTCGTCAGGGTGGTCAGCATCCCGTCCGGACCGACAGCGTAGGAGGAGACCGTGCTCGCACCGGGTGCGCCGCCTGCGGCTTCGGATACAATCAGCCGACCCCAGCGATCAAAGGCAAAGCCGAAGGGTGTCTGGCCGTTGGATGCCTGCGGGATGGCGACTGAGGCGAGACCGCTGTGATCGACCGTGAAGGTGGTAAGGCGGTCCGTGCCCTTTTCCGACACTATGAGGACGTTGCCGCGCCTGTTGAAGCTGACCTGGGCCGGACCGACGGAAGCTGCGCTGAGTGCGCGGGATGAGCCGGGAATTGGAATCAACCTTCCATCCTCTTGGTCAAGAACGAAGCCCGTGATGGAGTCTGCCCCTCCGCCCGCATTGAGGACATAGACGATCTCGTCGTCGATCGCGATGCTCAACGGGGTCTCGCCACCCGAAGGCACGATGTCCCTGAGAATGAGGCCGTCGCCATTCACTTTGAACAGTGAAACTTCCGATGAACCGGCATTGACCGCGAGCAGCCAATTGCCCTGGAGGATGAGACCGCCCTGGTTGCCGAGTCCGCCACCGGTACCGAAACCCCCGGTGGGAAAGTCGTCGACCGGCTTCAGTTTTCCACTGGGCAGACGGTCGAAGACAAGGATGCGGTTCCCGTCGGCCGCGTTCGACATGGTGTAGACGGAGCCCGGCCCGTTATGCCCGGCTCCATTGCTGGCGGAAGCGACACCAGCGGCGAAAAGCAGTGCGGCCACGGCCGCCATGGCGTGAGTGAGTTTGCGTGAGAACATATGCGTATTGATTTTATTGAGACCACTGTTGTGTCGCGTCCTCCGGATAACCCGACGTTGAATGCACGTGTAGGGATGTGAGTCACTCCCGGAGAGTTTATTTCCAACTATCTCATCACCGTGTGGTCGCTCGGTCTGTCCGTGGTCTTCCGGGGAAACCGGTCGGAATGCCATCATGGCCCTCGCAACCTGACGAGATGATTGAGTGGAGCGCCTCAACAGGGAAGACTGTCTGCCGCCCGGAATCGGGCTGTCGACAGGCTCGACTTCGAGCACGTCAGCGTCAGGGTGAACCTTCTTCTGCGATCCTCATCCGCATTCTGAATGTTCCTGTCTCCGGACAGGGAATGCCGATGGCATCGTTCCCGCCACTGAAACCTCCCGATCATCACCCATCCACGACCATGAATAATCCTCAATCTACGGGAAGGCTCGTTGGCAGCCTCGTCCTTACCCAGATTCTGGGCGGCTTTCTGGTCAACTTCGTGTTGACCGCGCCCTTGTTCGGCCCACCAGGGTTCCTGATCAGTGCGTCCGCTCATTCCGGCCGGATCGCACTTTCGGCCCTCGTCGGAATCGTGCTTGGAATGCTCTCTGTCGTCATTGCGATCGCGGTCCACTCTGTGGTGGGTGACCGTGCCAGGAGCCTGACCCTTTTCCTGTTTGCCCTGGCCACCGTCAGCCTTGCCGCGACTGTAGTTGAGCAGATGAACGTGATTTCCATGCTGTCCCTGAGCAAGGCCTACGCCGCGGCGTCGGCTGCTGAACAGGCGGATTTCCAGGGACTGCGCTTGGTGGTAGCCGCTGCGCGAAACTCTTCGCACTACATCGGTCTGGCAGTCGCGGGAACGATGCTTCTTGTCTTCTACGTTACCCTGTTCCGGACAAAGCTGATCCCGGGCGCCCTCGCGGTGTTCGGCGTTGCCGCCTCCTTTGTCCAGATCATTGCGGTGGTCATGCCACTCTTCGGAAAATCCGTCGTCTTCTTCCTGCTGGCGCCGTTGGGGGTCTGTCAGTTGGTCCTGGGTTTTTGGCTTCTGGCAAAGGGATTTCGCGGAATCCAGAGCGAGGGGAGTCGCGTCGGCGCCTGAACCTTCCCTCAGGCACACCCGAACCGGCCTGTGCCTGGTTCGGGAATTGCGGCGTTATTCAAACCGTCAATCCGGCTCATCCCGGCATCGATTGCCATCGGCATTCCCGGTGTTTCCGGATTTGTCGTAGAAGGGGAAAGCACCGGCCGAGACGGCTGGAGATCATATCCAACTTCATCGTGCCAAGGGAACAGCCCGTTTCAATATCCCCACCGGCGGCTGAGGTTTTGGGCCATACCCCTTTACCCGACACAGGAAGACCCACCGATGTGGGAGATTCCCTGAAGGTGAGCCGCCGGAATGGCTACTGCGCAGTCTGAACCCCGAAAGAACGCGGCTTCCGGAAGAGAACGCGCTCACGACGACGTCCGTTGAGTATTTTTCCGATCACCGTGGAACGCACGAACAGGTCGTACATCACGAGGGCGATTCCCACGGTGATCGCGGAGATCGCAATCAACTTCAGGGACCAGTGCCAGGGCAATTCGGCGAGGGCGACCTGCAACCAGACGACGATCGGCAGATGGACGAGGTAGAGCCAGTAGGACGAGTCTGCCAGATAGCGCAGCCCCGGGCTTCCCTTTGTGATCAACTTGGCGAAGACACCGATCACCAGAAAGGCAAGCGACCACATGAGCGCGGCGTAGCATACCGCATAACCCACCCGAAACTGGCTGTAGTGCGGATCCGACATATCCATCTGCTTCCGGGCGAGGACCAATGTCCCCACAATGGCGAGTGCCACCAGAACGCACCGGGACAGATTGAGCTCCGTCAATCTCGGCAGCCAGTCGGCTTTGCGGTGCAGCATCCAACCCAGCCCGAAGAAGCCCGTGTAGACAAGCGTGACCGGGATATGCGGTCGCAGCGATTGATCCGGTGTATCCATTCCCCAGCCATTCATGAACCAGAGAGCGATCGCCGTCGGAATGACAAAAGCCACGGCGGGCAGTCGCATTCGGGCGATCCGCTCGATAGCGGCGTCCCCCAGGTCGCGCAAGCGACTGGAAACAACCTCCGAAAAGCAGAGCACCCACCTCGAAATGAGAGCCCCTGCCGTCGCCAGCATCAGATAGTAGAGGAACCAAAGGTGGGTTCCCGTAAAGACGCCCATGGGCAGGGATTGGAGCGACGCGATTCCGCCACGCAATCCTGCCATGACATCCACGTCACCCTGCAGACTGGTTGCGCCCATGATCCAGCCGGATACGAGCAGTGGGCGGAGCAGAAACCATCCGATGACAAATGGAATCCCGAGGCGGAACAGGCGCGACTTTGCGAACGCGGCCACCCCTTTTCGATGATAGGTCATATGGCTGAAGTAGCCCGCGACGAGAAAGAACAGTCCCATCCGAAACGAATGACTGATTGTCATGAAGGACGGCACGACAACACCCGTGGAGACGTCCATCACGGCCCATCCGATATACAAGGGAAGGAAGGAGAGGCTGGCGTGAAAGACAATGCCCAGCAGTAGCGCGAAGGCGCGTACGGCATCGAGGTAGTCGAGACGACCGGTGCTGCCCGGTGAGTTCATGGTGGATTTCATTCGAATAAGGGATCTGTCTGCGCTCAATAGAACCCGATTTCGTCGATATCGTAGGCCACTTCCGACGGTTGCACACCGAACGCCACAATACTCACGCTTGCGATGGTGGCGGCATCGAGCGATGTCTGCGGCGACCAGGCGCGCTTCATGGAGCTGAAGGGGATATCCACGACATTATAGTCGCCGGATGGACGCGGGATGACAGCGGAATGGTAGTCGAAATTGTCGACCATCGTACTGTTGGCAGAGACCGAGACCATGCCCTTGCGAATGCGTATCCGTATCCGGATGCCTTCGAATTGGCTGAGATCCCTGCCTGATCCATCGGCAGTCGCCGGCAGGGCCAGGCTCACCCAGCCGGGTTGTCCGCGGGCGGGGACGATCTTGCCGTCGGCCGAAAGCACGCCCGCTTTGACGCTCATCGCGAGTTGCGATTTTCCTCCAACCGAAGAATCGTCGACCACGATGCGCGGGGTGTTGATACTGGTCGTCTCTGGAGCACTGAAATCGTCCAGCAACAATCCGCCTTCGCCCGCGACGGCTGTGTGGGTGACCAGGAAGGTGGAGACGATCGTGGCAACGGCCAGAAGTGATTTAGTCAGAGTATTCATGAGTTCGGTTTCAGTTGTATTCTTGTTTTGGTCGGCGTGCGTCTATCGAGCCCACAACCGGTTTTCAGTGACAAGTGCCCCGTTTGTCCGAAAAGGTGACAGGGTTTCTCGGAAAACTTGCCGTGAGTTCAGGATGCCGGTCATCCGGAGGGCGAGACGGAGTCGGGATGGCCGCGCAATGCCCTATGAGGACACCTCCACGCTCTCGAGAGGATGACCGGCTGCGGGATTGGGAGAATCCGCTGCGGTCGCCCCGGACCGCTTCCTATTTTCTGCCCATGCGCCGACGCACTTCCCTGGCGTAGAAGCTGACCGGCACGATGACCGCCAGAGCGATGAAGATGAGCAGGATCATGTGATTTTGCTCCGCATTGGGATCGGCAAAGATCTGAAGAGCCTCCTCATTGTTGGCATGCTGTGCAAACGCGATCGGACCCTGTGCGGCGAGACGGGCAATGGCAATTCCTCCGCTTCTCGCCGTTTCCCATCCGACGGCCGAAAGCCAGGAAGCCGCGTGTACACCGAATGAGACACAGCCGACCGCAATGAGCCCGGTGACAAAGTTTCCCAATGCGATCGCTCCGATTCCAACGGAACCGACTGAAAGCAGTCCCACGGAAAACGCCCCGACGCTTATCGGCGCGACGGCAATCAGACCCCAGGCGAAAAGCAGACCATAAGCCCTGTCGCCACCCGCGATCCAGCCGACAATTGGACCCTCTCCCTCATCCGGCGAGGCGAAGCGGAAGTGCACCAGGGGGATGCCGAACAAGGTGGCCTTGCTCCGGTAGCTGCCGTGCCTGGAGCCAATTTGATCCCGCTCGTCACGAAACAGTTCAGGGTGGATACGTCGCTCGAACGTGCGGAGACGACGGGAATAGCGCATCATCCAGACCAGTCCGATCGGAAACGCGATCGTGAACGCTGCGCTCAACACCTGGGACACCATCGCGAGGGCAAGGCGATAGTCCCACCAGCGAATGGCCGCGACGTTAAGGCCATAGAGTAATCCCAAGAGCCCGGCGAAAAGGGCCAGAATCAGGACCACGGCAAGCACGACCGCGCGACGTTCTTTTGGCGTCCGCGATTGATCGAGTCCGATTCGCATGCCCATCACTGCTGAAACAAGCCCTGAGGCCGACGCGATAACCGTCGCCAACCAGGTTGTCTTGGCCAGGGTCGCGCCCTTGATGGCCACTGCCCCCATGCCGGCCGCCTTTGCCGTGGTCGGAATGGCCGAGGGCAGGGCGGCGAGGACTCCCATCGTAAAGACCTTTCCGGGTGTCGACCGGGCAAGTGCGCCCTCCACGAAGTTGAGGACCCGCTCCTGGAGGATCTTCCGGCCGCGCGAGAGCCGCTGTTTGACCGCATCCTCAGTCAGGTCAAAGGAGGCGGCCACGTGCTCGACCGAGCAATGCTCGCGATAGTAGAGCACCAACGGCTCGCGGTAGAGCTCGGGCACGCGCTCAAGTTCCGCCCAGAGAATTGCCTGCTCCTCTTTTCTCATGGTTTGATTGGTGGCGGATTCGTCCATATTCATTGCCTCCTCGACGTCTTCCAGTGGCTCTGCCAGATGCGACGGTTCACGGGCGTCGCGGCGTCGCATTCGACTCACCTTGTGCCGCAGAATGCCGCAGAGCCATGCACGCAGCCGCTCCGGGTCGCGTAACGAGCGAAGCGAGGTCCATGCCGTCACAAACGCCTCCTGGGCCAGGTCCTCGCTTTCACTCATCCGACCGGTCGCAGAATACGCCAGCGAGCAGAGCAGGCGCTGGTAGCGTTCGACGATGACGCGAAAAGCTTCGCGATCACCGCCGAGGCTCAGGGCCACAAGCTCGGTGTCGTCCATGGTGGCTGTCGGGGGTAAAGAATCCATCGGGAGAGTCTCCATTTACCGTTCTAGTGCCACATTGGCCAGAAAAGGTGACAAAGTTTTTCCGGCCGCATCGGTCGGCGCGGCATCCGATCCGCGGAAACCTCGGACCGCGAAGGGCAGCCTTGTGTGGCTGCACCCCATTGCTGTACTGATCCTGGGAATGATCGCCGCAATCTACAGGGAATTCGGTGGGCCGCTCGCGATTGAACAAGTGCCCGATCCGACGCCGCCTCGCCGGGGTGTTGTGATCCGGGTCGAAGCCAGCGGTTTGTGTCGGAGCGACTGGCACGGATGGATGGGGCATGATCCGGACATCCGTCTCCCTCATGTTCCCGGCCACGAATTGGCCGGTGTGGTCGAGGCGGTCGGTCCCGAGGTCGTGAAGTGGAAACCGGGAAGTCGGGTGACGCTGCCCTTCGTGTGCGGATGCGGTTCCTGTCCGCAGTGCGCCTCGGGAAATCACCAGGTCTGTGATTTCCAGTTCCAGCCCGGTTTCACCCATTGGGGATCGTTTGCGGAGTTTGTGGCCATCGACTATGCGGACATCAATCTGGTTGCCCTGCCGGATTCGCTGGGTTTCGTGACTGCCGCGAGTCTGGGGTGTCGCTTTGCCACCTCCTTCAGAGCGGTGGTCGACCAGGGCAAGGCTGCCGCCGGACAATGGGTTGCGGTGTATGGATGCGGCGGGGTCGGGCTCTCCGCCATCATGATTGCGAAGGCGCTGGGCGGGCGGGTCGTCGCCGTCGACATTGACGACGGCAAGCTGGACTTCGCGGAGAAGATCGGCGCGGAAGCGCGGGTGAACGCCTCCAAAGTGAATTCGGTGGTCGAGTGTATTCGCGACATCACTGGTGGTGGAGCGCACCTGTCCATTGATGCATTGGGAAGCACTGCGACTTCCCTGAATTCCATCGGCTGCCTGAGGAAGCGGGGCAGGCACATCCAGGTGGGCTTGATGACAGGCGATGACAGCAGCCCGCGACTGCCGATGGGACCGGTCATTGCCAATGAACTGGAGATTCTCGGTTCCCACGGCATGCAGTCCCACCGGTATACGGAGTTACTCGCGATGATTGCCGACGGAAGGCTGAAGCCGGAGAAGCTCATCGGCCGAACCATCCGTCTCGAGGACGCCGTGACCGAACTTCCGGCCATGAAGAGCTTCAGCGGCACGGGTGTGACGGTCATCGACCGCTTCCGAGAGACTGGCTCATGAAGGTGCCGCGTGCGTGCCGCGTCGGTCCGGACCGTTCCAAAGACCGGAATTGCCTGTCCATCGATCCGAGTTGCAGCCTGATTCACCCTTGACTTGACGTCCCGGCTTGGGTGATTTGAACGTTTTCCTGTCCAAGGACATGCCAGAGTAGCTCAGTCGGTAGAGCAGAGGACTCATAAGCCTTTGGTCGGCGGTTCAAGTCCGCCCTCTGGCACCACTTTCAGTGCTGTCCTGCCGGGCGGACTCAAACCGCCGACGTGTCGTCGGTGTCAGGCTTCTCGCCAAAGGGCTCGTGAACAAGTCCGCCCTCTGGCACCACTTTCAGTGCTGTCCTGCCGGGCGGACTCAAACCGCCGACGTGTCGTCGGTGTCAGGCTTCTCGCCAAAGGGCTCGTGAACAAGTCCGCCCTCTGGCACCACTTTCAGTGCTGTCCTGCCGGGCGGACTCAAACCGCCGACGTGTCGTCGGTGTCAGGCTTCTCGCCAAAGGGCTCAGAACAAGTCCGCCCTCTGGCACCACTTTCAGTGCTGTCCTGCCGGGCGGACTCAAACCGCCGACGTGTCGTCGGTGTCAGGCTTCTCGCCAAAGGGCTCGTGAACAAGTCCGCCCTCTGGCACCACTTTCAGTGCTGTCCTGCCGGGCAGACTTAAACCGCCGACGTGTCGTCGGTGTCGGCTTCGCCAAAGGGCTCGTGAACAAGTCCGCCCTCTGGCACCACTTTCAGTGCGGTCCTGCCGGGCGGATCTAAACCGCCGACGAGTCGGGGGTCAGGCTTCGCCAAAGGGCCTCGTGAACAAGCCCGCCCTCTGGCACCACTTGCAGTGCGGTCCTGCCGGGCGGACCCAGGGGGGAGGGACGGGCGGGTCAGTTCCCCGCAAAGTCCTGATCGGAGGTGCGCAACTGCTTCCAACCGGCGACTTCACCCATGACCATGATCAGTTCGAGTCTCTCAACGGTCTCGCTTGTCATCGGGGTCGTGATGGGTTCCTGAACGATACGGGCTTCGTTTGCGATTGAATCGAACACTACGGTTTCCCTCATGCTGACCTGGGTCGTACCGGCCAGATGCGAGGTCCGGATGTAGATCCAGGTCTCCGATTCTATGCCGGGGTTCCCGTTGTTCACGATGATCTCGTCGGGTTTGCCGAGAAGGTCGTAGACCCTGTCGGCGGTCATGCCTCTCGTGATCCTGACAGGCTGTGCTGCCGAAGCCTGCCGGGTTCCGTTTGTGCTGCAGGCGGCAAGCAAGGCCGCCAGGCAGGCGAGCAGCGATGCGGCAACGATTCGGGCAATCATGATCAATGGTGAACCAGCGGTCACTTTAGGTGATTGGTGCGGGTCGGTCAAATCTGGACAAAGCGCAATTCCGATGAACCTCCAGATACGGCCGGGCGGCAGTCAACTGCGACTCAGCATCATGATCGTTTTTGAAACGGGTGGATTACCAACTGACGCGAATCGGCCTATTCGTGCCGGCCGCATACCCTGTGGACCTTCCGGAGGCCAGTGGCATGGGCAACAGGCTCGAATTCGACTACGTGGTTGTTCCCGACCAGCACGGACACCCCGAAAGTCCATCAGTCACAATCGCAGCCGTCCGTTTCCGAAGCTTGAGTGACACTCCTTGTCGGGATCTGTTTGTCATGACTTTGCCGTGACAGGCCGGCGCGACCGTTCGGCCCCCGGCAGGCATTCCAGATTACCGCGATGAGTGTATCCGGAATCACCGTTAAGTTGCACCAGCGGAGACTCGGAGACGGACTGGCGCAGAGAAGCACGGGGCAAGACCATACCCCTACAGGCATGTTGCTGGATGTGACGGAGGACGGCGGATGGGACAACTCGCAACGCGTCACCTCGTTGTTGACCCCAAGCAGAGCGTTTTCCCCAGGTTCCCGGCGCTTCTTTGCCCTGTTTCACTCTCCGTTTTCTGCCTATCGACTTCCATGGCGTGCGCCGACTTGCTTTATTCGGGTGATTCGAGTCTTTTGGGGTCCTGGAGCTAATCCATTAAATTCTCAACCCAGCCCCTCAAAATGATCTCCCTCCAAGACAAATGGTCTCTTGTCACCGGTGCGAGCCGTGGTGTCGGCGCACACATCAGCGAAGGACTCGCGCGGCTGGGCTCCAATGTCGTGCTTCACAGCCGCGATTTGGCCCATACGAAAGCCCTCGCGACCAAGATTGAAAGCCTCGGCGTCAAGGTCGTCGCTGTTTCCGGCGAGCTGTCCGACCAGGCGCAGGTCGACGCCATGCTGGACGCGGCCCTGCAGCAGGCGGGGCAGATTGATATCCTCTACAACAACGCGGCGGTCATGACCCCTTATCGGGTAGACCCGTGGAGCATTCCGGCCGAGGACTTTCGAACAAGTTTTGAGGTCAACGTGATCAGCCTGATCCGGATCTGCCATCGGCTTGTGCCGCCCATGCTCACCCGCAAATGGGGCCGCGTGGTCAATGTGACGTCCGGCATTGCGGATCAGCCCAGCCTGACCGCCTATGCGATCTCAAAAGCAGCCGTGGACAAATTCGTCCGCGATTTCGCCGACGATCTGAAAGGAACGGGTGTGCAGATGAGTCTACTGGATCCCGGCTGGCTGCGCACCGAGCTGGGCGGGCCCAATGCGCCCAATGACCCATCCACGGTGCTTCCGGGCGCCCTGGTCCCGGCTCTGGTTGATGATGGTGAAAGCGGCCGCTTCTTCGCGGCCCAGGACTATGCGGGGATGAGCCTGGATGAGGCGCTGAAGAAAGCCGGAACGCTGTCTCGGAAGCGCTGAAGTGCAGCGCCTGGACGGATTGAGACGGCCTCAATTCATAGCCACGCGACCCGACCCCTCCATCTTTGGGGAGCAACTCTCGCGTCAGCAGGAAAGACCCGCACCATCGGCCTTGTGACGGTGCGGGCCGTATTCAGATCTTACTTGCCTGCAGGGGTTGTCAGCTCGAGCGGCGCGTAGCCTTCGGCGGTCACGACGACTTTGTCCTGTGCCGCGAGGTCATCGATCGTCCAGCTGCCGCCGGCGGCGATCTCATGGTCGGCAAGGACTTTGGTCTGCGGGCGGTTGTGCGATTGAACGCTGAAGGTGATAGTGGCCGTGACGGTCAATGCGTGATCGGCGGTGCTCGTCAGCGTCAGGGCGTAGGGACCGCTGTTTTCACCCGGGGTACCGGCTCCGAAGGAGGCAGTCAAAGGAAGGGCGGGAGCATCATCTCCGGCCGTGGCTGATGGCAACGCCAGGCTGACGGCGAAGACCGTGCTGAGAAGAATCGCGGTGAGGCGACTGCGAAGCAGACGTGATGTGGTCATAGGCGTCCCTTCTGACGCATCCTCGGCGCTCAGGCAAGAAGGAATAGGGTCAGGAGGCCGGGGCAGTCAGCGCCTGAAGGAATTCGGCCGGATCCGTGGTCACGGGCAGATGGCGGGCAATCTCACCGTCGGCGTGGAGAAGAAGGAGGGTGGGAAAGCGATCCACCCCGTAGCGATCCATGAAAGCCCTGCCTTCCGGTGACTCGTATTCGATGCGGGAAAAGACGTAGTCTTCTGTGATGGCCGTCTTGACTGCCGGATCGACAAAGATCGTCTTGTCGAGAGCCCGGCAGGTCGGGCACCAGATGGCGGACATGTCGGCGAGGACGAGCTTGTTATCCGTGGTCGCCCGGGCGAGGGCCTCTTCCAGGGGAAGTGAAGTAAGTCCGGTCGCGGCCAGCGCTTTTTCGCCAAGACGGGTCTGGACTTCGACCATGATGAAGTAGGCGCCGACAACGACGACGGCGAGTGCGGCCCAGCGATAGAGGGTGGATTTCTTGATGGCCATGGGATGGAACGGTCGTGGGGAGAAACGGACGGCAATCCGGATCTGAGCTGACAAGGCATCCCTTGTCAGCATCAAAGACTCGTGAGGCCCCGTGCCTCCCAAGCCGGGAGAGAACCGTGCGGACCAGGGTGTGAGCTCGAGCGGTCTCCTCGCTCAGGGAACGGGAGGATCGGGGACGATCGGACGGGGGGCGTAGATGGCTTCGGGACGGGTTCCCGGCTTGCCCTCCCGCTCGTTGGCATAGAAGCGTTGGGTGGGGTAGGCGAAATCAATGTCGTTGTGCCGGGCAAACGCTTCGAGGATGGCTTCCCACAATTCCTGCTCCGTTGTCCGCCGTTTGCGGGGATCGCAGAGGTAGCGGATCGTCAGCATGACCCCACAATCCTTCACGCTCGTGTAAACGGTGGGAGTCAGGTTCTTGTAGAAGATCATGAACTTCTTGGCGGCGGCCCGAAGTTGCTGCTGGGCGGTCTCGCTGATCGTGCCCCCGTGATGCTGGGCAAGCTTCATGAGGATTTCCTTCGCCTTCTTCCAGTCGCTTTCGAAGGTCACGAGAACGGCGACCTCATTCCAGATATAGTAAAAGCCCTGCGCGTAGTTGGCGAGGACATCGGTGAAGATCTTCCCATTGGGTATGTGGATGACCCGCCCGGTGCTCTGGTCGGCGTCGACCCAGTTGCCGATTTCCAGGAGGCTGAACATGAAAATCCGCTGGTCGATGACATCACCGCGGTGTTCGTTGATCTGGATACGGTCACCGACCGAAAACGGTTTTCGCCAGAGAATGAACGCCCATCCGGCGAGGTTGACCAGAGGAGATTGCAGGGCGATGGCGAGACCGGCCGAAAGGAGACCCAGGTAGGTCGAGAGGGCCTCGAAGCCGGCGAACCAGATTCGGCCGATGATGAGGAAGGCGAGCGACCACGTGACATAAGTGACGATCTTCCGGAGGCGGTACTGCGTCTTGACGTCGCGATTTCGCAGGAAAATCAGGAGGATCACCCATTTCAGTCCGCCAAAGACGAAAAGGGCCATTATCGAATAGAAGACTTTTGTTTCCAGTCCGTTCCCGGCAAAGACCTGTGTTCGCAAATACGTCCAGAAATCAGTGGCCATTCAACTGATCTATCGGGCTGTGACCGGACTTTCGAGCGCCAAGTTCGAAGTTGCGGTGTGCATTTGAATACCTCGGGAACGCACGCGCGCGTCTTTGACGCGTGGGTTGGCTAGGGCAGTCGAATGACCGCGGACACGGGCTCGTGATCGGTCAGGTAACGACCATCCGGGCGGGGACGATGGATCGTTGCCGAACGGACCCTGATTTCCGGCGAGACGAAAATGAAGTCGATCTTGTCCGGCTGTATCCGGTCGGAGAAAGCGTGGAACGTCCCGACGTCGACGGCATCGGGATGGACGAGCCGGAAGGTTTCGGTCAGGGCGCGTTGCAGCCTCAAGATTGCCGGATTCGACTCGCCGGCATTGAAGTCACCGGTCAGGACGACCGGCGAAGCGGAATCCTCACGCGAGGCCATCCGTTCCAGGATGAGGGCCGCCGACTTTTCGCGTGCTTCCTGAGACTCGTGATCCAGGTGGGTGTTGAACAGGTATAACGGATGGCTGCCGTCCGGAGAGGTGAACCGTGCCCAGGTGCAGACTCGGGTGTAGTGATTGCCCCAGGTGCGAGAGCCCGGAATTTCGGGAGTCGCGGAGAGCCAGAACGTATCGCCGGCGGTCGGACGGAGACGATCCTTCCGGTAGAGAATGGCCGAGAATTCGCCACGTGATTGTCCGTCTTCCCGGCCGACACCGACCGCGCCAAATTCCGGATTGTCCGCGAGCAGGTCCTGCAGCTGATGGTCAAGTGCTTCCTGCAGGCCGACGAGATCCGGCTTGAGGGCCTGGAGGAAGTCGCGGATGAGCGGGCGACGGGCTTCCCAAGTATGTGGCGCATCGGATGGAACGTCCACCCGCACATTGAGGGTGAGGACACAAAGGTCCGAACCGATGCGCTCGGGAACGTCCTGGGCACCCAGGGTGGCCGCAATCAAGGTGGGGAGCAGCATCTTCATGGTGGGTCGGGAGAATGGAAAGAACCGACTATCGTGTCGCGATGATTCCGGGCTCAACGCAATTCTTTCCCGCCAAACCGGAGCGACGAAGGTCATCCCGGACTTGCCGAAGCCTCCGAATCGATGTGTGATCCGGCATGCCTCCAAATCCGTCCGACTCTGCACCTGTCTATTGCTTCGGGCACGTCAGCACCGGTCAGATACTCCGGCTCAGGGGAAAGTACCCCGAGCCCAACGGATACGCGGAAGTGGTCGAGACGGCCGAGAACTATTGCGGTGAGGCGACGGGCACGGCGCTGGTGCTGCAGCGGCTGGGCATCCCGACTATCCTGGAGGGGAACTGGCTGGGCGACAACCCGGCCGGGGAACGGACACTGTCCTTCCTCAGGAACCGGGGAATCGATTGCTCGGGATTGGGCATCAAGGCCGGCTACGGAGGGGTGAATGAGGTCGTGATCACCGACCCGACTTCAAGGACGGTATTCGGGCGGTATGTCGATCTGCTGTCCACCACGCGTCAATGGGAGCCTCCGCGCGAGGAGTCCATCCAGCGTTCGAGATGCGTTTGCGTCGATCCCGGTTTTGGCGAAACCAGTCTGGAGGTCGCCCGGATGGCCCTGAAGCACGGGATCCCCCTGGTGACAAGCGATGCGGCTCCGGGCAGTCCCCTGACGGCCGGCGCCGCGATCATCGTGGTCTCCAAGGAAGGTCTGTCCTGGCACAAGCTGTCGGCTGATCCCCGGAAGGCTTTCGAAGCCTACCGGGCTGCCTGCCCGGGTCTGGTGGTCTTCACCCGCGGTTCGGAATCCACCTGGTGGGCGAGGGGCGCCGAATCGGGCGAAGTGGCCTCCTTCCCGATCGAAACCATGGACACGGCCGGGGCCGGCGACAGTTTCCGAGGCGGAATGATCTACGGAATGCTGCAGGGCTGGACTGACGAACGGACGGTACGATTTGCGGTCGGGGTCGCGGCGTTGGTTTGTCAGTCCTTTCCAGGCGTGCTTGGTTCGCCGGAGCTCAGGACGGTTGAGGCATTTCTCGAGGCCCATCCAAGTTAGCTGAAGGAATCGGATGATTGTCGGATGGGGGGGAAAGGGCGGCTTTTTTTGGGTCTCGGACTCGACCCGCGCCAATCACGGCCGATGGTAGGGCAGATGCGGTTTATTCTGACGCCAGTGGGTTCAAGCGGGGATGTGAATCCTTTTGTGTCGGTCGGTCGTGGCCTTCAGGCCCGGGGACACGAGGTCATTCTCTTTGCGCCAGAGCCGTACGGCGACGTGGTCCGAGGAGCCGGGCTGGCCTTCGAATCCAGTATTTCGACGGACGAGTATGAGCGCACGGTGGCGGACTCCGGACTATGGGATCCGTGGAACGGCCTGAGTGTGATTCTGCGCACCGTGGCGTCGAACCTGGAGGCGAACTTTTCGAAGATTGAGTCGCTTTATCTGGAAGGAGAGACCGTCCTGGTGGGACATTCCCTATCCCTGGCCACTCGCCTGCTGGAAGAGGTCAAGGGATGCCCGGCGGCGACCATCCATCTTTCGCCGAACACCTTCCGTTCGGATTATCGCCAACCGGCTCTGGCGCCGGGTCGAGACTTCAGCGGGGCTCCCCGCTGGGTCAAACGGCTTTTCTGGAGGCTGGCCGATTCTCTGGTTGCGGATCCGCCGATCCGGAATTCGTTGAACAAGCTCCGACGGACCCTCGGGCTGCCGCCGGTCGATCGCATATTCAACGAGTGGTATCACTCGCCACAACGAATCATCGGTCTTTTCCCGAACTGGTTTGGAATGCCGCAACCGGACTGGCCAGTCCGTTTGCGGCAGACGGGTTTTGTCTTCAATGATGACTCGAATACACCGCCGCTTTCAGACGAGCTCGAGACTTTCCTGGCTGCCGGCGACCGCCCCCTGTTGATCACTCCGGGATCCGCCAATCGCCATGCAGCCCGCCTCCTGAAGGCCGGACTGGACGGCGCCCAGATGCTGGGTCGGCGGCTGATCATCCTGACCCCCTACAAGGATCAATTGCCCGAAGTGGAGACCTCGGGAGTTTTCCACGTCCCCCAGATACCCTTCTCGAAGATCTTCCCGCGCTGTGCGGCGATCATTCATCATGGTGGGATCGGAACCTGCGCCGCAGCTCTGGCCGCGGGTGTTCCGCAATTGATCGTTCCCTTCGGATTCGATCAACCGGACAACGCGACCCGCCTGGTTCGACTGGGTCTGGCCCGGTATCTCGATCTGGACCGCACCAGTCATATCCGGATTGCCGAGTACACGAAGGAGCTTTTGACCTCTCCCTCGGTCGAAGAGACCTGTCGCCACTACCGGGAGGTGCTCGAGTCGGAGAACGGTCTGGAGAAGACGCTCGATGTGCTCGAAGCGCTGATCCGACGCGGAGTGAGCACCGCCTGAGTTCGCGGCAGCCGGGCCCGAACCGCGGGCGGGGCCGCCAGCATTGAGGCGGGCCCCACCTGGTGCCGGCAACACGCCAGCGCATTCCTGGAGTCATTCCGAGGCGAGGAAATAGTCCAGAGCGGCCCGGTAACCGTGAAAGCCGAGTCCGGCGATCATGCCGACACAGGCGGGAGCCGTCAGGGAAAGGTGGCGAAAGGGTTCGCGCTTGTGGATGTTCGAAATGTGGACTTCGATGACGGGCAGACCGCTGCCCTGAATGGCATCGCGCAGCGCCACACTGGTGTGGGTGAGGCCGGCCGCGTTCAGGACGATGCCATTGAATCCACGATCTGCATACACGGCGATCCGGTCAATCAGCTCGCCTTCGTGGTTGGACTGGAAGAAATCGAGTTCGACCTTCCTGCCGGCGACGTGGCCGCGGAGCATCGATTCCAGGTCCCCGAGAGTGGCGGTGCCATAGACCTCCGGTTCGCGCTTTCCGAGACGGTCGAGGTTGGGGCCGTTGATGACCGCGATCTGCTTCATGGATCAGTTGAAAAGGCAAATGCGGGCCATTGACAACCTTCTTCGTGCGGCCCGCCCGGCGGTCGTGCCCTACCGAGGAATTCTCTGGGGGATTTGCCGGCTCACAACGGGCAGCCGGACTCGATGAACTCCCAGGTGATGCCGAAGTGCAGGGCCGCTTCTTCGGCCAGCGCGGCGACGCCGTAGGTCTCGGTAGCGTAGTGGCCGCAGCAATAGAGATTCCAACCGGCTTCCTGGGCCTGGTTGTAGTGGTGCTGTCGCAGCTCGCCCGTGATCAGGGTGGTGACCCCGGCGGAAGCCAGTTCGGCGAGTGCGCTGCCTCCGCCGCCCGTCACGATGGCCAGGCGATCCGGATTCTCGGGTCCGAACTCCATCCGGGAAATCCCCGGCGAAAAGAGGGTCTCAAGGCGTTCCCGCAACTCGTTCCGATCGTAGGGGCATTCGGCGATCACTCCGAGGTCCCTTCCCTCGAAGGGCATGAAGGTATCGACGGGTTTCAGACCGAGCCGAAAGGCGAGCAGGGCATTGTTGCCGATCTCGGGATGGGCATCCAGGGGCAGATGGCACCCGTAGAGAGCGCAGTCGGCATCGAGCAGGGTCTTGACCTTCCGGAAGTTGACGCCGGTCAGCGGGAGGGGCGGCGTCCAGAAAAGGCCATGGTGGACGATCAGGAAGTCGACCCGTTTCTCGACCGCCTTCTGAAACGGAACGAGGCCGGCGTCAACCGAAGCCCCGATACAGGAGACGCGCCCGGTATTGGCGACCTGGAGTCCGTTGAAGGCTCCGGGAAAATCGGGAAACCCGGGGGTTCCGGTCCGTTCATTACAGAAAGCCACGACTTCTTCGAGAGTGGTCATTGCCGGGGCAGACTGGCGGATTGCCGACCGGTTGACGACCGAAAAAAGCGCACGCACCAGTCCTCCACGGTCGCGCGGGAGTGCGACCCGATCGACCCGAGGCGGACTTCGAGGGCGGCGTTCCTATAACCTGGGCAGGCCGCCTCCACCGCCGGACCCGCTCATGCCCGGCATATTGCCCATCTGGCGCATCATCTTCTTCATGCCGCCACCCTTCATCTTCTTCATCATTTTCCGCATCTGGGTGAACTGCTTGATCAGCTGATTCACGTCGCTGCTTTTCGTCCCGGAGCCCTGGGCGATACGCAGGCGCCGGCTTCCGTTCAGGAGGTTCGGGTTGAGACGTTCCTGACGGGTCATCGACTGGACGATGGCCTCGGCCTTCTTCATCCGGTCCTCGGCGTCGTTGCCGATCTTGACCCCGCTCATGCCCGGAAGCATGCCCATGATCCCCTCAAGCGGTCCCATCTTCTTGAGCTGCTTCATCTGGGCGAGGAAGTCCTCGAAATTGAAATCCGCTTTCCGGAGCTTCTCCGCCATCCGCTCCGCTTCCTTCTGATCGATGTTCTCCTGGGCCTTCTCGACCAGGGAAACGACGTCGCCCATGCCGAGGATCCGCGAGGCCATCCGATCCGGGTGAAAGACTTCGAAGTCGGCGGTTTTTTCTCCCACGCCGAGAAACTTGATCGGGCAGCCGGTCACCTCCTTCATGGAAAGCGCCGCACCGCCCCGGGCATCGCCGTCCATCTTGGTCAGGATGAGACCGGTAAGAGGAACGGCCTCGTTGAAGACCTTCGCGACATTGACCGCTTCCTGGCCGAGGGCGCCGTCGGCCACGAGGAGGACCTCGTCCGGCTTGATCCGCGCGCGCAGATCCTTGATCTCCTGGATGAGGGTTTCGTCGATCTGCAGACGACCCGCCGTATCGAAGATGATGGCATTGGCCTCGACCTGGGTGGCCTTCTTCAGTGCCGCCTCGGCGATGGCGGAGACATCGCGGCTTGTCCGGTCCCCGTAAAACTCGAAGGATTCCTGCCCGGCAAGAAACTCCAGCTGGTCAATGGCGGCGGGTCGGTAAATGTCGCAGGCCACCAGCAGTGGCTTGTAGGCCGACTTGGTCAGCAGGCGTCCCAGTTTGGCGGCGGTCGTTGTCTTGCCGCCACCCTGCAGTCCGACAAGCATGATCCGGAGAGGACGGTTCGTCTTGAGCCCGGTGCTGCCTTCGCCGAGCAGGCTGACCAGTTCGTCATTGATGATCTTGACGATCTGCTGACCGGGCGAGACCGACCGGGTGACCTCCTGGCCGAGGCACTTTTCCTTGACCCGGTCGACGAATTCCCGGGCGACGCGGAAATGCACATCGGCCGAGAGCAGGGCGGTCCGCACTTCCTTCAGGGCATCATTGACGTTTTCTTCCGTGAGCTTGCCGACGCCACGGATATTGCGGACGGCTTGGCTGAGCCTCTCGGTCAGTGTTTCAAACATGGGATCGAAGGGAAATTCTGGTTAGCGACGGGAGCGACGTGATCCTGTCCCTAGATCGTTAGGGCCCGGGGCTAAAGCCAAAAAAATCTCCTTTCTTGCGGCAGGCACCGTCATGCGACAGTTCCTTGTGGATGCGGTTGTTGCCCCGAATCCTGGTTTCGTTGCTCATGCTTGGACTGGCGATTCAGACTTACCGGGTGACGCGCCAGCTGACCTTCTATGCGCGAGACCGGATCTCTCCATGGACCATCACGGTCGATCTGGAGGCGGATCGGAATGGACTGGCCAAACTTTATTGGGACCGCGGTCAGGGCATCCGGGAGGTCGACTCGGCGGGGGCGACGGTAATCGGGAAGGCAGGGGTCCGGACACTCCGTTTTCCGGTACCCCACGACGCGTTCAGGTCAGTTCGGTTCGATCCCCTGCGTTCGGAGGGACTGGTTCGAATCCATCGGCTGGAGCTGCGATCGGGGTCGGGGCGGCTGCTTTACCCCGTGGATCTGGCAGGCGTCCGGGCCGGCAACCAGATCGCTTCGCTCACCATGGAGGACGGGGTGCTCGTCGCACGCTTCACGGATGGAGCCAGGGATCCTTACCTGTTTCTGGGCGCGATGGCTCCCACTTCAGGGGCGGCGGCCGGGAGAATCCCCTGGCTCGGGTTGACCGGGATCGCGGCGATGGTCGCGGGTTTGTTCGCGCTCCGTCCTTACACGGGTGAGTGGGTCGACCGCCTCCGGCGGCTCCGGATTCTTCCGCCGGCCTGGGTCCGCTGTATTGAGCGGATCGATCAACCTTGCCGGTTGTCATGGGTTCTTGGCGCGATCCTGGTGGGCCTTGTCCAGGCCTGTCTCCTTTATCCGCTTCACCATGCGATGGACCTGCCTCTCTGGGACGAAGCCCGCACCATGGCGAAAGGAGCTGCATTTCTGGCCGGCGGGGGGTTGGGAAATCCGCCCGATTCGCCGCTGGCATCGTTCATCTACGCGGGGTGGGTGAGTTTATTCAGCCGGATCGGCGCCATTTTCGCCGCTCACTACGCGATCAAGATCGCGCTGGCCGTGGTCGTTTTTCTATTCGCGGCCCGAACGGCTTCATCAATCCTGGCGGGACTCTCCCTGGCCGCGGTCTGGGTGATTTCGGATTTTCAGCTCGGACATCCCATCCTGACCTATCAGGCGGCCCTTTTCTGGTTTCTCCTCGGGCTCCTGACCCTCAAGCGCTTTCCAATCATCGCGATTGGATGCGTGGCTTTGGCCGCCTTGACCCGTCTCGAGTATCAATTCGCCTTAGTCGCAGTGGTGGCAGTCGTGGTTGTGGAACGGGTCCGGCGCGGTTGCGCGCGCTCGGGTGGTCGGGCCTGGCCGACTTGGCTGGGGGCCGGGATGGCCTGGGGCCTGGTCGGATTCGTCCTGCTCCACCTCGACGGTTGGAATTGGGGTGCAAATCGCGGCTGGTTCGCGGTGGAACAACATTATGCCCTGCACCTTCAACAGGAGGGGGAGTTCCCCGGGAACAATCCGTTCCTTGACTATCCCCTGGTGACCGAGCGGGATTTTCCCGGCGCTCAATCCCTGGGACAGGCCGCCCGGGTCAACCCCGGGGCATTGGCCAACCATGTCTGGTGGAACCTGCAACGGGTCCCGGCGGCCTATCTGGGACTCTGGCGACCCAAAGGAGCCGGCGTATCGGGATCGGGCCTGGCCATTCTCATCTGCCTTCTGGTGACTCTGCCCGGATGGGTCGTCTTGATTCGGAGTCCACAAGCGAGTGGTCGGCGAGCCCTTGAGATTCTCCGTGAAAACAGGAGCACCGTGGTCGCGATCCTGAGTGGGGCTCTGGTCATCGCACCAGGGGTGATTGTCTACGCAAAGGAATCCTACCTGCTCCCCGTTCTTCCTCTGGGGCTGGCCGTCATCGGCACACTGCACCGTCTGGGGGAAACCCAACCCTCAGCCCGATGGAACCGCCGCGCGTCAGTGCTGGCGGTGGTCATCGGGATCACCGGTTTGGTGATCAGCCCGCGACCCTTTGTTGCCGGAACCGAGCGATGTCCGGTCCGGGAGACACTGGAGATTCTGGAGGCCGCACTGCCGTCGAAGACCCCGGCAACACTTCTCGGCGTTTCCTCCGGATCCTATGCCGATCTCCTGGGTCCCGATCGGGTCAAGGCGGTCGAACCGCTGACCACCCACGGAGGCAATGCGGTAAATACCGGCGAGCTCAAGCTGGGGCACCTGCTCGCGGTGCATCGCCCGGACCTGATTCTGATCGACAGGAACTGGAGGATGTCGCCCTATTTCGACGCCGCAGGGGCGGCGGCCCTCGAAGACCAGGGATGGACGGCGATACCGGTTCCGGACGGGATCCTGCTGAAGCGACCTTGAGCCCGGCCGCGTTTTCCTTCTGGCCATGCCTCGGAAAAGGCTGGATAACCGACTTTCTATGAACGACGTGCTCAGACTCCTTCTTTCCGGTGAGACACTGGATCGCAGCCAGATGGCGCAGGTCCTCGGGGTTGACGAAGCCTCGATCGACGCCCAGATGACGGCGCTCGAGAAATCGGGAGTGCTCCTGGGATGGCGGCCGGTCCTGAACCCGGAAGTGGAGGAAGACGGATTGGTCCGGGCGGCGATTGAGGTGAGGATCACACCGGAGCGGGGAGGCGGATTCGACCGTCTGGCCGAAAGGATCAGCAAATTCGACGAAGTGGAGTCCTGCTACCTGATGTCCGGCGGCTTCGACCTCCTGGTCTTCGTCAAGGGCCGTTCACTCCAGAGGGTGGCCAGCTTCGTCTCGGAGCGCCTGGCCACGATCGAGGGGGTCCTTTCGACAGCGACCCATTTTGTCCTCCGGGCCTACAAGGAACAGGGCTACCTGATCAAGCACCCCGAGTCGGACACCGGGCGACTCTCGATTTCGCCCTGAGCCCGATCGAACCGAATGACGATGAACACGGCAGTGAACCCTGAAGTGAAAGGCCCCGGCACCTCCGACCCCGGGCGATTTGTAGCCGGCCATGTCGTCGGCCTGCCCCGGTCGGGCATCCGCGATTTCTTCGAGATCGTGGCCAGGATGGACGATGTGATCTCGCTGGGAATCGGGGAGCCGGACTTCGTGACGCCCTGGCATATTCGCGAGGCCGCCATTTTCGCACTGGAGCGTGGAAAGACCTATTACACCTCGAACCTGGGGTTGATCGAGCTGCGCCGCGCGATCAACCGCTACCTGGAGGCACACTTTGCCTTGTCCTACCGGCCGGACAACGAGATCCTCGTGACGGTGGGGGTATCGGAGGCGCTCGACCTTGCCCTCCGGGCCGTGGTCAATCCGGGTGACGGGGTGATGTATCACCAGCCGTGTTACGTTTCCTACAGCCCGAGCATCAGCCTGGTCCATGGGGTGGGCATCCCGGTGCGGACGACGGTGGATGACGCGTTCGGCATTGATCCCGACCAATTGGCCGCCGCCTGGCGGCCCGGCTGCAAGGTGCTCGTCCTGAACATGCCCTGCAATCCGACGGGAGGAATCACCCCCCGGGACCGGCTGGAGCGCATCGCCCGCTTCGCGGTGGAGAAGGATCTGCTCGTCCTCAGCGATGAGATCTATTCCGAACTTACCTACGAGGCGGTTCACACCAGCATCGCGACCCTGCCCGGGATGCGCGATCGCACGATCTTCCTGCACGGATTTTCCAAGGCCTTCGCCATGACCGGATTCCGGATCGGTTATGCCTGCGCCCCGGCACCTCTGATTGAAGCGATGATGAAGGTGCATCAGTACAGCATGATGTGTGCGCCGATCCTGAGTCAGGAGGCGGCGGTGGAGGCGCTCAATCACGGCGAGGACGATGTCCTGCGGATGAAGGAGCAGTACCTGCGGCGGCGTGACCTCATGGTCCGCCGGCTTCGGGAAGCCGGGCTCGGCTGTCATCAGCCGGGGGGCTCCTTTTATGTTTTTCCCGACATCCGGGCGACCGGAATGGATGACCATGCCTTTGCCGTCGGTCTGCTCAACGAGGAAAAGGTGGCGGTCGTTCCCGGCCGCGCCTTCGGACCCGACGGACACGGATTTGTCCGGTGCAGCTACGCGACGGCCTACGACAAATTGATCGAAGCCTGTGACCGAATCGAGCGCTTCGCTGGCAGGGCCCATTCCACCTGATGTCTTCACGTCGAACAGTCGCCATTGTCGGCCGCCCCAATGTGGGCAAGAGCCGACTCTTCAACCGTCTTGCCCGGAAACGGATTTCCATTGTCCATGACCAGCCCGGAGTGACCCGGGATGTGATCGGGACCGATATTGAGGGGCTCTACGAACTGCTCGATACCGGAGGACTCGGACTGGCCGCCGGCGATACTCCGGATCAGATCGTCAAAGCCGTCGACGCACAGGTCTATTTCGCAATCGAGATGGCCGAAGTCGTCCTCTTCCTCATGGACGGGACCGAGGGATTGACCTCGCTGGACCTGGAAATCGCGGAGCGTCTTCGCCAGAGTGGCAAGAAGGTCCTGCTTGTCATCAACAAGATCGACCATGACCGGCGCGATCCTCCCTGGGAGGAGATTTATTCCCTCGGCCTGGGTGAGCCGATCCTCATCTCGGCCGAACACGGCCGGGGGGAGGACGATCTCCGCAATGCCATTGCCCGGGTCCTCGGTCCACCCTCCGTCGAGACCGGCCCGGAGGAGAAAGCCGAGAAGCGCCTGAGCCTATGCATTCTCGGGCGACCCAATGTGGGCAAATCCTCGCTGAGCAACCGGCTGCTGAAAGCGGACCGCATGATCGTCAGCGATGTTCCCGGGACGACCCGCGAGACGATTGAGGCGGACTTTGATTATGTGTCCAAGAAAGGGGAGAGGTGGCCGTTTCACCTCACCGACACCGCGGGCATCAAGCACAGGATGAAGTTGTCGTCGCCGGTCGAGTACTTTTCCCAGGTGCGTTCGATTGATTCCATCCGCCGATCGGATGTCGTGCTCTTCGTCCTCGACGCCCTGGCCGGAGTCGGGCGCCAGGACCAGGCGGTCGCCGGAGAAGTGATCAAGGAAAACAAGCCCATGATCATCGTGGTCAACAAATGGGATCTGGCGATCAAGGCACTCGCCGAAGGCACCCTGCCCGAATACGAGGATGAAAAGGACTTCCGCGATTCCTTCAGCCGGGCGGCCCAGCGCAGTCTCTTCTTTGCCGCGGGCTCCCCGTTCGTTTATGTGTCAGCCCTGACCGGATACGCCGTGCAGACGATGCTGAAGGCAGCCCGGGATCTGGACCGGCGGCTCGACACCGTCATCCCGACCGGCCAGCTCAACCAGGCCCTCACCCGATTGACGGAGCGCAAGCCTCCGCCCCGGATCGAAGGGCGGCGTTTCCGGGTTTTCTATGCGGTGCAGACGGGGAACCGTCCGATTCGCATCCGGATCTTCTGCAATCAGGAACGCCGACTTCCGGAGTCCTACCGTCGCTATCTCGAATCGGGACTGGTCGACGCGTTCCATCTCAGCGGTTGCCCGATGGTCTTTGACCTGGTCGGCAAGGAAAAGCGTTACAAGAACGATTGAGAGGCGCGTGCGCCGTCCTACCCGGATTGAGGTCCAAGTGAGTGTTTCCTGATCATGACGCGCCTGGTTTTCATGGGGTCGGACCCGATCGCCCTGCCGCTGCTCGAGGCTTTGGCGGGGCGGATCGGCGGGCCGGAGATCGTCGCCCTCTACACCCAGCCGGACCGTCCGAGCGGGCGCGGGCAGCAGGTCAGGCCGAATCCGGTCAAGCTCTGGGCGATGGCCCGTGGGATCGAGGTCCTCCAGCCGGACCGCCTTGATGAGACGGAGCGGCTCAAGCTGGAATCGATCCGGCCCGACCTGATCCTGGTCATGGCCTACGGCCATCTCCTTCGTCAGAGCTGGCTGGATACACCTCCGCGGGGCATCTACAACCTGCACACCTCCCTGCTGCCGGAATACCGGGGGGCCTCGCCGATCCAGGCGACTGTTCTGGAAGGTGACGTCGAAGGCGGGGTGACCCTCATGAAGATGGTGGCCCGGCTGGATGCGGGGCCGGTGGTGGACCTTGAGCGGGTTCGCCTCGATCCCCTCGAGACGGCGGCCACGCTGGAGGCGAAACTGGCGGCGGCCTGCGTTCCGCTCGTGCAGCGGAACCTGGACTCAATCGGACAGGGGATCGTGGTCCTGCGACCGCAGGATGATTCCCGGGCCACCTTCACCCGGCGTCTGCGGAAGGCGGACGGGGTCCTGGATTTTTCGGCTTCGGCTGAAATGCTCGCGCGGCGGATCAACGGCCTGTTCCCCTGGCCCGGGGTGAACATCAAGATGGGCGACCTGTCCATTCGATGCGGCCTGGCCGAAGCGCTTCCCGAAGCGGGGGGCGACCCGCCGGGCCGGGTCCTCGGGTTTGATGCGGCGGGGTTGCGGGTGGCCACGGGTTCGGGTGTCCTCCGCATCCGCCGGCTCCAGCGGCCCGGCGGGCGGATGCTTGAAGCGACGGAATTCGCGAGGGGATTTCCGATCCCGGAGGGAACCCTTTTCGATTCCCAGGCCATGCCGGTCCTGGTGGGGAATGAGCCCCTGCGCGCTTGATGCTTGTTTTCGAGGACCGAATAGCGCAGCCTTTTCCCATGAAATCGCGGCTTTTTCATCGATTCTTTCTTTCGGTTTCGGGCATTCTGGCGTTGGCGGCTCTGCCGGCGACCCGGGCTCAGACCGGGTATCAGGGGTTGAACCCCCAGTATCAGGTCGCCAATATGCAGGAAGACATCCGGGTGCTCGACGAACGGACCCGCAGCCTGACGCTGCAGGTGGAGCAGCTGACCCGCGAGAACCAGACCCTCAGGGACCGCATCGACCGCATGGGGGATCTCACCTCCAACGTTGTGACCCTGGCCCAGCTCAATCAGGCGGTGGCGGAGGCGACCCGCGGTTACCAGGCGGGTGATCGTGAGATGCTCCTCAACGTAACCAAACAGATCGAGCAGCTGGCCAAGCAGACCCAGGCCGCGATCGACAGTCTGGCGACCGGCATTTCCCAGCGGCCGGCGACGGTCAAGCCTTCCATCAACTTCACCGATGACTACCCGAAGACCGGGGTGACCTACACGGTGGCTCCGGGCGATACGATTTCCTCGATTGCCACCCGGTTCAATTCAAGCATCAGGGACATCCAGAATGCCAACAAGATCGCTGACCCGAAAGGTCTGCAGGTCGGGCAGACCCTCTTCATCCCACAGAAATAGGCTTCATCATGGCGTCGCCAAAATCACGGCTCGGTCGAGGACTGGGCGCTCTCATATCGGGCGGTTCCCCGACCAGACAGGCTGCGGCCGAGCCGGCGAAGAAGCCGGCAGCCCCCGCGGCAAAGAAGGCCCCGAAGGCTCCGGTCAAGGCAGCGGTGCCTCCGGCGCAACTTCCCGTGAAGCCAGCCTCCACGGCGGCCGGCTTTGAGGATATCGCGGTTTCGGCGGTCGATCCCAATCCCTTCCAGCCCCGCCGGGAGTTTTCTCCGGACCAGTTGTCCGAGTTGGCCGAAAGCATCCGGTCCGAGGGGCTTCTCCAGCCGATCGTCGTGCGGAGATTGGGCGATCGCTATCAGTTGATCGCCGGCGAGCGCCGTTGGCGGGCCTTTCAGCTGATCAAGCTCAAGACCATCCCGGCGCGGGTGATCACGGCGGGCGATTTTTCGTCGGCATCGATGGCCCTGATCGAGAACCTCCAGCGGGAGAATCTCAATCCGATCGAAGAAGCCTCGGGCTACGCGAGCCTGATTCGGGATTTCGACCTGACCCAGGAGAAGGTGGCGGATCGGGTGGGAAAGGGTCGGGCGACGGTGGCCAATGCCCTTCGCCTCCTGCAGCTCGAAGCGGAGATCCAGGGTTACCTGGCCAAGGAGCTGCTCTCAACCGGTCACGCCAAGGTGCTGCTTGGTCTGGAGTCTCCGGAGGAACGACTGGCGATGGCGCGTCGGGCGATCGAGCAGGGGATGAGTGTGCGGGAAACGGAAAAACTGGTTCAGGCCGCCAGGGTCAATCGGGGATCTTCCGGAGGCCGCGTGCGAAAGGCACCCGCCGTCGAGCAGGCGGCCATCGCGGATATCGAGCGGCGGCTCGGCTCACACCTCAATGCGCGGGTCACCCTGAAGCACAGTCCGAAGAAAGGGCATATCCTGATCGAATACCAGGGTAACGAGGATCTCCAGCGGATCCTTGAGAAAGTCGGCGTCCGGACCTGACGGGAAGAAAAAGGCCGAAGGCCGGAGGACGAGGAAGTCAGGAGACGTTTCTTCGGGGCGGCGCGGATGAGCGCGGTGGCCACATCCGGATCCTCGGGCGCAGCGATCAATCCCAGGCGCAGAGGGACTCCAGGTGTGCCGCGGATCCGTCGCGAAGCCACCCGTCGAGTTGAGCCTGGTCCTTGAGCTGCTGGCCGCGGGAACGGGCCACGACAAAGAAGCGGCAATCCAGGTCGGGCAGCACGGTCATGTCGCCCCAGAGCTTCTCGAACTGAGCGACCGGGAAGATATCCTCCTGCCCATGTCCCCAGCGCTTCTTGACGTCTTTGATCGTCACGTAGGTCGGCATGCGCTCGGCGAGGGTACGGACACCTTCCTGAACCTTCCCGGCCTGATCGAGGTCGTCGCGATCCAGGCCGAACCGCCGCAGAACGGCGTCAATTTCGATCCATGAGGTGAGGGTGTTGTAGTAGGAGAGTTTGAACTCGTCTTCCTCGCGGGGCAGGGCGAGGCCCTCGATCAGCCGGAGTTGCCCGTTGATCCGGGCAAGTCCTCCGCCGCGGTCTTCGATCCGCCTGGCAATGACCTCGATACTCAGGGCGGCCCCGGTCGCCAGGTGACGTCCGAGAACGGCCGGATCGAGATCCGCGCCGAGCGTGTCGATATTGTGCAAAAGGAGGGTCGATAGCCCGGGCCGGATCTTCAGCAGGTCGCGCAGGGTGCCGTTGAGCAGCAGATTGGCCACCTCGTACCAATGGCCGACCGGGTGGAGGCACTGGAGGGGGAGATTGTCCCGGTAATCGGTCGCCTCTCCGGTCTGTTGCGCCCAGTCGATGAGAGCCCGGCGAAGGCTCTGCCGCACCTTTTCCTGCTGGGCGTCCAGTTGTTGCTGGGCCACTTCCTCCCAGGCGAAGCGCAGGTCGCGAACGGTCGGGACAAAACGCAGCCCGATCGACCGCCCCGGGGACAGGCGAATGGCTTCCCCGAGCCCGAACCCTTCGTGCCGATCGATGAACCGCTGGATCGGCCCCTGGGTCAGGTAACTGGTGGTGATGAGATGGGGCGGGATGGTCCCATGGAGCCGGCCCGCCCGACGGGTCTTGGCCAGGTGCACCTCGATGAAACTCCGGTGGCGCCCGGCCAGCCGGGCGAAGGGATGGAGCGCCTTGACCGTGCCGGCACCCTGGGTCCAGCGACTGCCGGCTCCGGCCGCCAGGGTAATGACTGCAACCCGGCCCTCGCGCAGGGCCTTTTCGCCCCTCCGGACATCGGAGGAATCACGGTTGGCGCCGGTCAGGTCCTCGACATCGCCGGGACGGACATCGTCGATCTGGGCACTGGGCGGCAGGCGATTCCGGGACAGGCCGATGCGACCGCTCTCCAGGTCGGCGCGGATCCGTTCGTGCTGGACCGGGTCGAATCCGTGGGTGAGGAGGAGCTCCGGGAGGGTCCGGGCATCGCCCTCCTCCTCCAGGTCGGGCTTCGGGACGAGGCGGGCGGCCAGATCGGCCGCCAGGCTGGAATTCGTACTCAAATGTTGGATGCGGAAGGTCTCGAGGTCGCTGCGCTGCGTCTGAGTGAGGAGGCGGGGGTCCTGTCGGATCCAGCGGGGGACCATCATGAGGTAGTATTCCGGAGCGATGGCTGCGTCCCTCCCGGACCGGAGCCGGGCGGTCGTGCCGGTCTCATTGATGGCAAAGTCGTAGACCACCGGGTCCATCGCAAACGGGAGGGCCTCTTCATAGTCCGCCTTGGCCTCGCGCATGATCCGGAGCAGCTTTTCCTGGGTGGCGGCCTTGTCCTGCGGATCAACCATGAATCCCATCCCGCCCCCCGACATCCCGCCGAGCATCCAGAATCCCCGGTAGGCCCGGCCCAGCGCGTTCCGGGCATCGGTGATCAATCGTTCGGTATAGGCGGTGCTGGCCCAGGGGATGATCGTCTGGAGCGGCCCCATGAAATTGCGTGTGGTCAGTTCGCCGAGGGAGGAGAGCTCGCCCTTTTCGAGGGAACGGACGATCCGGTCGAGGATTTCGCCGGCTTCCCGGCGGGCGACGGTTTCGCGATCGAGCTGGAGGAGGTACTTCTCGGTGACCATCTCGAGGATGGGGCCGACGTTCTGGGACATGCCGCCATGAACGAGGACCAGTCCGTCCTGGAGGGCTTGTCGGGATTCTGCGGATACACGGCTGCGGTCGAGCAGGGTGTGGCGGGGCAGCAGCCGGCCCCGGCTGGTTCCGAATTCGACGTCTCCCTCCCGGGCCATCTCCCCTTCAATCAGCTTGATGCCGGGCCAGACCCCGCCCGAATCCTGCCAGCCGCCGCCGGATCCGCCGAGCCACTCGCCGAGAATGGCTCGCCCGGCGACCGTGCGCCGCTCGTCTTCATTGAGCGGGCCGGTGAGCGAGCGGGTCTGGCCGGTGGCCCGCATGCAGAGGGCGATCAGGCAGGCGAGGAGGTTGGTCGACACGGCGAGACGGGATCCTTTCGGGATGTCCCGGACATGGCTGGTCAATTCGAGTCCTTTCCCGGGTCCGAGGATGCGCCCGAGCACCGCGGCCAGCGGCTGGCCCGAGCCTTCGAGGCCGGCCGGGACGATGCCCGAAGCGATGACGGCGGCTTTGAGCAGGCCGAGGTAGTCCTTGGCAAAGTCAAAGACGTCGGCGAGGTGGCTCAGGTCGGCGCTGGCCTCGAGATCGAGACTGGAGAGACGCAGAACCGGTTCGTCAATGACGCGGAGGTAGGCGGAGACAGGGGGGCGTACTTCGGCGTCGCGTCCGTGAACCCCGAGATCCACCGAGACATTGAGCACCCGGGCGCCTTCCGGGAAATCCATCCCGAGAAAAAAGATGTCGCTCCAGGCGCTGTGACTGAGGTCCATGCGGACCGGTGTCTCTTCAAAGAGGACGGGGCGGGGATCGCGCGGCGACTCCCGGGCCAGCATTTCCGGCCGGATGCGCAGGGGGTGGTCGAGGGCGTGCCCCATCCGGAACATCCAGCGGTTGCCCCGGACGGCCCGGACCGACTTCTGGACCTGGCTGGCGAGGGTCTTGAACGCCAGGCTGTGGTAGGCCATGGCCAGGGCGCTGCTCAGGGCGTCGGAACTGCCGTCTGCCTGCTGGACCCGTCGAAAGCTGGCAATGGCCTCCTCGTAGCGGCGGGCCAGGCAATGGTCAAATCCCTCGAACGGAATGCGCCCCACCGTTCGGTCGCCGAGATGAGGGGGCAGGAAGAAGCGGTGAATGGCGTAGAGAAAAAAGATGGACCGGACGCGGTGGTAGAAATTGTCCGCGGTGCGCCGGTAGGTCTCGAGGTCTTCGAGAGCGGCCAGCAAAGCGGGGGCATCGGCCTGCGCGCACCATTGCTCAAAGGAACGGATGGGGCCCTTGACCGGCCGATTCTCGACCAGACTGATAAGAATCGTGTCCACGTTGAAATCTATTGCCCGGGCGCCTGGAGATTTCCGCGGCTCATGGCATGGGCCAGTTCTTCGGTCAGGAGGCTGAGGACCTCCTCCCGATTCGAACCGTGCAGGCCGAGGGCGACCTGAGCCCGGAGGAAGCCGAACTGGACTTCGAGATTGGCCCGCCGGCCGTTGAGTTCGGTCGCCAGAAAACGTTCGCCGGCCGCGAGGGCATTGAGGGAAGGGGAGAGTCCGAACGGTTCGCCGGCCCGGGCATCGGCTTCGGATTGCAGAAGGTCGAAGACGGTCGGGGAAAGGATGTGCATGCCGAAAAAGCAGAGGTAATAGCCGTGGCGCAAGCCCGGCACCACGCACTCCTGTTCCGCCACGGTGGGGGTGGGCTTCTCGAAGATCTTTTCGATCTGATACATCCCGTCGCGGTTGGGCAGGACATTGCCGCTGATGGTGCCGTAGTAGGGAAGTTGACTCTCGTGGGTCGACTGAACGGCGGAGACCGAACAGTCCGCCGCTTCGGCGATCTCGATCAACTGGCGCGTGCAGCTGGTGGGACTTCCGCTGAGGTAAAGATGATCGCTGACCTGCAGGAGGAAAGGCTCGCCCGAGGCGAACTCGCGTCCGTGGAGGACCGCATCACCGTAGCCGAGCGGCTTCTTCTGTTCGATGAAGTGGACCCGCTCCTTGTATTCGACGAGCGCGGCCGCATAATCGCGACGGTCACCGGGCGCGAGAATGAGTCCGATCTCCTCTACTCCGGCCTGGAGGACTTCCTCAACCAGAAGGTGAATGACGCTGGACTGGCGTCCCGCTTCGTCGGTCAGGGTATGGAGGGGAAGATGACGCTGCTTGGGACCGGCAGCCGTGATGATGGCGCGTTTGACCTTGAAGGGCATGGTTGCGGGAGGAAGTCAGGTGAACAAGAATGCGGCAGGTCGGGTTTGGTGGATGGCCTTGAGGATGGGGAAAGCTGAAGGGTTTCAGGGAGAATCGACGCCCCAGGCACGTTCTGCAGTCGATCGGCGCCTTCAGACCGAGATGAAGAGTTTCCCGAGACGCCCGAGACCGGGCCGGGGTTTGCTCACGAGGGTCGGGCCTTCCGTCCACTCGCCTTCGAGGAGGATTGTCTTGGGATTCTCCGGGATGCCGCGTTCATTGCGATTGAGCTGGTCCATGATGGTTTCGACGGCGGCTTCTCCCTGCAGGTCCGGCCGCTGGTTCCAGCCGGAGGCCGGCAAGCCGCCCTCGGTCAGATTGAGGGAAGCGAAACCGACTTCCTCCGGCACCTTGACTCCCCGTTCATTCAACCAGGTCACGACGAAGTCGCGCGGGGAAATGATCGCGTCCGGCTTCCACCGGTCGAACCAGGCATCAAACTCATCTTTGGCGTAGAAATCGGAGACCAGCGGAGGAATCCGGAATTCCTCGGGTATCTGTTGGTTGTACCAGTAGTGTGAAGCCAGCATCTGGTGATTGACCCGCAATTCAGTTTCCCGATCGCTGTAGAGCCCGACGCGGTTGTATCCGAGATCGGTCACTTTCTTGAGGGCGAGCCTCATCCCGCGGCCATGATCGGCGCAGACCCGATGGAGGCGCGGGTGGCGCAGACTGTAGGCGATGGTGGCAAGGGAGAACTGATCGAAGTCCAGTTTCAGCTCCGACAATGGATTGGGCATGGACAGGACGAGGACGCCCTGGATTCCCCGCGCGAGGATGATCTGGTTGATCCGTTCCTCGGTCATGGAATCCTTCCGGAGAGAGAAGACTTCGGTCTTGCATCCCAGGATGGAAGCCCGGTGACTTGCCCCCTCGATGACGCGCCGGTTCCAGGGGGAAACCGACTGAGGTTGGTTGCGGTCGGCGGCATCGATCAGGGCAAGAACCAGGCTGTCGGTGGGCTGCTTGGCTTCCCGCACCTGGGACATCAGCGCGGTGACAAGGGGGTTGGGTTTGTAGTGAAGGCGCGCAGCTGCATCTTCGACCAGCTTCCGGGTTTCGGGCCGGACCTTCGGGCTGTGGCGGAGAGCCTCCGAAACCGTCGAGATCGACAGGCCGGTCTCCGTGGCGATGTCTTTGAGGGATGCTCGGATTTTGTTGGGCATGGGAGATACTCTTTCTGGAGGGGGAAGCCGCTGCCGGATCGGGCGGATTGATCCCAGGTGGCAGTCAGGAATGGATCGAAGAAGCGGGTGAGTGTTCGTGGGGGGGACGGGCGGCCGGAAAGACGACCGGTCGCAGCGAAAGCGCTTTTTTCAGGGCGAGATCGACGGACTCGGCCAGAACGCTGAAGTGTCCCATTTTCCGGCCCGTCCGGGCTTCGCCTTTCCCGTAAAGGTGCAGTTTCAATCCGGGCTCGGCCAACAGAACGGACCAATTGGGTTCGCCCCGGGACCATGCCTGGCCGAGAATGTTCACCATGACGACCGGGCGCAGCAGGTCGGTCGAGCCGAGCGGGAGTCCGCAGACGGAGCGGACATGCTGCTCAAATTGGCTGGTGACACAGGCATCGAAGGTGAAGTGGCCGGAATTGTGGGGACGGGGCGCGAGTTCGTTGACCAGGAGAGCGCCGGTCTCCGTTTGAAAGAGCTCGACGGCCAGGAGGCCGGTCAGATCGAGGGCGTCGGCGATCGTCCGGGCGAGTTCGACCGTGTCCCGGGCGATGCCCGCGTCTACCCGGGCCGGGACGATCGAGAGATCCAGAATATGGTCGGTGTGGATATTCTCGGAGAGGGGAAAAACGGCGGTTTGTCCCTGCGGGTTGCGGGCCACGATTACGGAGAGTTCCCGTTCAAAGGGAATCCAGGCCTCCAACACGCCGCGCGGGGCGTTGAACTCCTTCCAGAGCGCTTCGGGGTCGTCCGGGGGCGCCGGAATCTTGATCTGACCCTTTCCGTCGTAGCCGAAATCGGCGGTCTTCAGGACACAGGGAAAGCCGATCGTTTCCAGAGCCCGGGTCAGCTCGGCGGCGTTGGCGACCACCTGAAAGGGAGCGTGAGGAATGCCGGCGCGGCGGAGGAAGTTTTTTTCCCGTTCCCGGTTCTGGCAGATATGAAGGATCTCGGCGGACGGATGGAGCGCCCGGCGGGCGGCGGCGAAGCGCACGGTGGATGCGGGGATATTCTCAAACTCGTAGGTCAGGACGTCGGCACTCTTCAGGAAGGATTCAAGCGCCTCCTCGTCTTCGTAGGGTGCGGTGAACACCCGGTCCGCCACAGCGGCGGCCGGGCAAGCCGGAGCCGGCTCGAAGATGGAAAGGCCGAAGCCCATCCGCCGCGCCGCGATCCCGGACATCCGGCCCAACTGGCCGCCTCCGAAAATGCCGATCGTCCTGCCGGGTTGGATCATGGATCAATCGAGTCGTGCCTTGAGGACGGTATCTGTCTGATCCCGCCGGAAGGCGGCCAGCCGTTCGGCGAGACCGGGATCACCGAGAGCGAGAATGGCCACGGCGTAGAGGCCGGCATTCCGGGCACCCGCCTTGCCGATGGCGAAGGTCGCCACCGGAATGCCTCCGGGCATCTGGACGATGGAGAGGAGTGAATCCATGCCCTTGAGCGCTGCGGATTCGACCGGGACGCCGAGAACGGGAAGGGTGGTCATGGAGGCTGCCATGCCGGGAAGGTGGGCGGCTCCGCCGGCTCCCGCCACGATGCACTTCAGTCCCCGGGTGGAGGCGGTCCGGGCGTACTCATACAGTTTCCCGGGAGTGCGATGCGCGCTGACGACCTCTTTCTCATAAGGAACGGCGAAGGCATCGAGGACATCGGTCACGTGCTTCATCGTGCTCCAGTCGGAGGTGCTTCCCATGATCACCCCCACCTTGGGCAGGCTGCTCTCTTCGGTCATGGCTCCAGCACACGCATTCCCCCTCACGGGGTGAAGCCCAAAGTTGCTTTTCGGGCCTCATTGAGGCCCCCGGGGGGTGCTTTTCCACGATCTTTCGCACCGGGCAGGCCGGAATCGGTCCTTTACGCCGGCCGGACGGTAGGCACGATCGGCGGCCGTGGATCCACCCCTGGCGACGCTTCTGCTGATTCTGCTCATCGTGTCGGTGACGCACTTTCTGGGTTCTTTCGCCGCCTACGGGTCCAGTCTGCTCGCGATGCCATTTTTCATGGCGGCGACGGGGGACCTGGAGTTCTCCATCGGTGTGCTCATGCTGATGGGAGGAGTCCAGTCTGCGGTCATCCTCCGGCACAACTCCGCGTTCATCGACTGGAGGAAGCTGGGGCTGATCTGTGGGGGAATGATACTCGGGGCGCCGATCGGAGTTCTTCTGGTGGAATCTCTTCCCCGCCGTGAGATTCTCCTGGTGCTCGGCGGTGTCCTCATTCTCTCGGGCCTGCTCGGACTCTTTCACCAGACCGAGCGGCACCGAACCTGGCCGGCCTGGTTGAATTTCCTGGTCTTGATGGGGGCAGGTGCCGTTCACGGAGCGTTCGCTTCGGGGGGCAGTGTCCTCATTCTCTACGCGCGGAATGCCTTCACGCAGAAGGAGACCTTTCGGGCGACCCTGGCGGCGGTCTGGATCTGCATCAATGCCCTGCTGCTGATCAGGCTCGCCTGGAGCGGTCAGTTTCAGATGCGGGTGCTGCCGGCGGCCGCCATGGCGACTCTCGTGGTCATGGGTGCGGGCCTGGCGGCCGAAAGGCTGGTGGCGCGTTTCTCGCATCGGGCGTTCATGATCCTGATTTCGCTGCTCCTCCTGCTCTCCGGTCTGGTGACCCTGTTTCGCGCGGCGTGACCTGCGGCTGCCTCAGGCGTTTTTTTTTTGCTTGGCCCGTCGTCATCGATGCCTGACCGTTGCGCTTCAATCCTGAACCAACTTCCCGATGCAACCTGACGTCATCTCCTTCAGCTACATTCTCCGCGATCAGCAGGGTGAAATCCTTGACTCATCATCCGCCGATTCACCGATCACCTTCCTGACCGGAGCCGGGACCATCATCGAGGGTCTCGAGACTCCCCTGATCAAGACGCCGCTGAACGTCCGCAAGGAGGTCATCGTCAAAGCTGCCCGCGCCTATGGGGAACGTGATGAACGGATGATCCAGACGGTCGAGCGCGATGCCCTTCCGGTCGAGGAAATCAGTGTCGGCGATCAGTTCCAGGCGGGGGAGGATCATCATGCCCCGATCGTCCGCGTGGTGGCGATCGAAGGCAACAAGGTGACCCTCGACGCCAATCACCCCCTGGCCGGCCAGGATCTGTTCTTTGAAGTCGAAGTGCTCTCGCGGCGTCCCGCGACCGAGTCCGAGATCTCCCATGGCCATGTTCACGGACCCGGCGGACATCACCACCACTGAGCCGAAGAAACACAATCGAGCAGGACGCGACTGACCGGCCTGCATCGATCCCGATCATCACACCATGTCCGGTTGGGTCATCCACGCGAAGGCTGTCGAGGAATCGGGGCTGTCCGTTGCAACCGGTGCTATCGAGAGTCCGGCGGACCGCGATACCCTGCAGTGCGGGTGGATCAACCCCTTCCGCGGCTGGGTTCTCCTGGAAGAGACAGCAGGTGGCTCGATCCGCCGACACCGGCCCCAGGCCCTGCGTGTCTACTCCGGTGACCGGCGCGTGGGATCCTGCCAGTGCGGCCTGCCGCGTCCGGATCTGGTCGGTCCGCTGACCGGGCAAGAGGCGGTTGAAGCGGGCTTTCAGGGCTATGTCTACGTGCCGGCCCCGTTTTCCGCCCCACTGCGTTTGATTGCCGTGCTGCGCGACGGCAGCACCCGGCCATTTGCCCGGTGGGACCCGCAGGAAGAACCCGAGCCCGTCGTCTGTTTCGGTTACCTTGATCGCAGGGCGACTCCGATTGTCGGAGGAGGGGGCGAGGTCGAAGTGGCGGGCTGGGCGTTCATCCCGGGTCGCCTGACCTGCGGGCTTCAGGTTTTTCTCGACGATCGACCCTCGCTTGAATGCGCCTTTCCCCTGCCTCGGCCCGATGTAGCCCGACGTTTCGCACGCGAACCCCAGGCCGGCATGAGCGGATTCCGCGCGATCTTTCCCGTGAGGGGCAACGCCGGCAAACCCGTCATCCGGGTCCAGCTCACCGATCAAGACGGCCGAACAGCCGAACTCTCCTGATGTCCGAATCCCCCGTCGTCATTGTCACCGGCATCGAGCATTCGGGTACCACGCTGCTTGCCGAATTGCTGCTTCAGCATCCGGGACTCGCAGGGGGATTTGAGGGAGGACTGCTCCTGGCATCGGAGCCGGCACGGTTTCCTGAGATTGATCCCTGGTATGAATGGATGATGGACTCGGTTGAGGCGGGTTATTGGGGCATCCCGGAATCGCTGATCCACCGCGTCTGCCAGGCCGACAATTGGAGGGCGGCCTACGAGGCGATCCGCGAAACATCGCCCCTGTTCAGGGGGCGCACTTCGCGACTGCTTGACAAGACTCCGGCCTATCAGGCCTGTCTTCCCCGGGTCATGGCCAGGGCACCGGCCGGAACTCCGTGTCTGGTGATCGAGAAGACCCCGGTCGATCTCTGGCGTTCGTTCCGAAAGCGCACGACCTTCGCCGACTTTGAAGAGCGCCGGCGTCACTACCACCAGTCCTGGAGGGAGGCTCAGGAGACCTGCGGCAACCAGTTGCTCCGGATCCGATACGAGACACTCTGCCAGGATCTGGAAGGGGAACTGGAGCGGGCCTTCCGATTCATCGGATTGGAGAGCCCCGCTGCCTTTGCGCGCATGGCGGACAGCGTTCGTGACCGTTTTGAGCACGACAGGGCACTTCCACTCCCGCAGGAGGAACTCGATCGGGTGAAGCGACTCGCGGACGAACTGCGTATCGATTCAGGATTTTCGCGGCAGGCTTGATTGAAGCGGCGCTTTCACCCATCAACGATGCCAATGATCGGCTCCCGATGGGTGTTTCTTCTCCTGATTTCCCTGCTGGGACTATCCGCACGCGGATCGTTAACGACCTTCGATATCCTGGTCCTCAATGCCGAGCATCTCTTCGATGTCGACGGCGATGCGCTTTTCTCTGATTTTTCTCCCGACAAATACGGCCCGGGACAGGTGCTGACCAAGGTCCGGCACATTGCCGAGATTGTCGCCGCAGCAGGCGAAGGGCAGGGTGCGGAAATCATCCTGTTCCAGGAATTCGAGGTCGATCAGACCCCGGGACCAGGTCGTCTGGACCCGGAGTCCTTCCTCGAGCGCTATGCCGCCGTCCCGCTTGTCGATATGCTCCGCGAACCGCTTGACCCGGAGATCCGCAATCTGCCGGTCGAGGCGTTTGTCCTCAAGGCATTGGCCGAAGCGGGACTGGGTCCTTATGACATCCGGGTCAGCGATTACCGGGCCGATCCCACCGGACGGACGATCGCCCACAAGAACGTGGTCTTCTCGCAACTCCCGATCGAGGAAAGCCGGACGCTCCCCACAGACGGCGCTCGCGGCATTCTTGAAGTGGTGGTCCTGGCCGGTGACTCTCGGCTCCATCTTTTCAACAATCATTGGAAATCGGGAGCCGGCGATGCAGAGTTGGAGAAGATCCGGGTCGGAAATGCCCGTGTCCTGCGTGAACGCCTGGATGAGATCTTTGCGGCGGATCCCCTGGCCGATGTGGTGGTCGGCGGCGACTTCAATTCCCAGTACGATCAGAAACTGCGGTATCCCGCGATGACCCGGACGGCGCTGAACGACGAGCTCGGGTCGCAGGGGAACGAGGCCGCCATGCTCGATCTCAAAGGACCCGACCTCTACAATCTCTGGTATGAATTGAGCCCGGACCAGCGGGGCAGCGACACCTACCGCAATGAATGGGGCACCCTGATGCACCTCATCGTTTCCCGGGGGCTCTACGAACGCCGGGGAGTGACCTACATCGACAACTCGTTCCGTGTGATCCGACTGCCGGGGCGAAACGCGGATCCTGTCACCGGTACGCCCATTCGCTGGCATGCCACCAGGGAAAGTGGCTACGGCTACACCGACCATCTCCCGATAGCGGCACGCTTTGCCTTTCCGGAGGCTCCCGCGCCGTCCTGGATCGATCTGACGAATCCGGGCACCGAAGAGCTCACGCCCCGGGTGAGGCCCGCCGTTTCACCCGAACAGGTCGGAGGCCTGCCCGAGAGTCGCAGACTCCTGGACACTGGTCTCCTCGGATTCAGCTTCCGGCTCAAGGCAGAGGTGGCCGCGTTGAACCCGCTATCCGTTCGTCGGGGCGACGAAGTCGTCGCGGTCTGGATCCCGAATCCAGGGTTGCGGGAGCAGATGCTCTCCGTCTGGAAGCCGGGGGAGCCGGTCGAGATCGTGGCCACCCTCGGCTACTACCGGGACGCCTGGCAACTGGTCATCGAAAGCCCGGACTGGATCCTGTCCGAGGCCGCGGCGGCCCGGTGACGGAAGGCGGCGCGCCCTTCCCCGGGGGCGACCCCGGACGTTTGTAACGTATTATGTTACAAACCAAACAAACCGTAGGGTGCTGTAATGGCACTTGGTTGGTGAACGTTGAGGGAAACATCGCGGGCCGCGGCTGTGCTTTCCGACACCATCGAGATGGGCCGTGACGGGTCGATGGCGCGCCCGGCGATCACGCGCTACCGCCAGATCGGTCACCTCCGTGTAGGCGTGAACGCTGGGCGGGCCCTTCCCCGCGGGCGACCCCGGACGTTTGTAACGTATTATGCTACAAACCAAACAAACCGTAGGGTGCTACGTTTGGTTTTTGGTTCGAAAACAAACCCGTTCATGCTACGTTTTGTTTTAGCGGCCGGGGACAACGCCGGCAAGGCCGCCTCGCGGCTACGTCCATTCCGCGGTCGGCCGGGCGGCACGCCTCCGGGCGACTCCGCACGGTTTTCAGGCGGTTCTGCTGATCCGATCGATGACCTTCTCCGCGATCCGCTCAAGTTCATCAAAGCAGCCGGCGAATCGTTCCGGATCCTGCGCTCCTGTTTCCGGGTCATAGGTGTCGGTGAAGTCGTGCCGGCCTTCTCCGATGAATTCGTAAAACAGCATGACTTTGCCTGCAGGAATGCGGTCTCCGAATCGGGAAAGCAGATCCTGCCTGCGTTCGCGGTCTGCCGCCAGAATCAGGTCGGAGTCCACGAGGTGTTGCAGGGTCTCGGCATCGAGCACATGGCGTTCCACGGTTCCGTTCAGGCCCCTGCGCCTCAACTCCCGTTTCACTTCTTCAAGAAGGCGCCCGGCATGCGGGTAGGCGTCGACGGGCGCGCTGCCGCAGGAAAACAGGTCGAGGCTCAGTGATGCCTTTCGGGCATGGTCAGCGAGAAAATGGTGGAGTATCTGGCTTCTGGCGATATTGCCGTGGCAGAGAAGGCATATTTTCATGATCTGGACTCAAACACTCCGGACTGGGGTGGATCGCCGGGTCATGGAATCCGGCGGACGGCTGCTTCCCGAACCTTGAGGGCAGGACCATTCGGTTGTCGCACGGGTGTGTGAAAATGGAAACCGCGGAATTGGGGTGGTTCTCCCGAAGACGCTCATTCCTCGCGATCGGCGGGCAGGGCGGCGCTCCATCGACCGACGGCAAGGGCGGTCAGGGTGGCGCTGAGGAGGACGGCGGCGGTCAGGGCGGCGATGGACCACCATGGAGTGCTGAACATGAGGGTCCAGCCGAAGGTCTGTTTGTTGATGATGTGGATGAGGATCCAACCCAGTCCCAGGCTGAGGATCAATCCGCCGGCTGATCCGACCATGGCCAGGACAAAGCCCTCCCATGCGCTGGAGCGGGCGATTTCGCGGTGGTTCATGCCGAGTGCGCGCAGGGTGGTGAGGGATTCGCGTCGATCAATGAGGATGCTGGCGAGGGTCAGGCCGAGCCCGGCCACGGCGACCACCAGACCGATCAATTCAAGCGCGTAGGTGATGGAGAAGGTCTGCCGGAAGATGCGCAGGATCTCCTCCCTGAGATTTCCGTGGGTGAGGATGCGCAATCCCGGATGGAGTCCGCTCCAGCGGTCGCGGACGGCGGCGGGGTCCTCTCCGGGCTTCAGAAAGACCGTGATATTGGCGGCGCGGTCGTCATCCAGCCATTCCGCGAGGATGTGTCGATCCACGAGGACGGTTCCTCGTTCATTGCCGTAGTCGGCATAGAGGCCCACGACCTCGACCCGGTGAAAGGAGAGTCCGCCGGGAACCTCGAGAAAATCCCCCACGCCCACCTCGAACCGAACGCTGAAACTCTCGCTGATGAGGCCGGGAACGGCGGACGCATCGCGCGGACGACGCGGGCTGACAATCCAGGGGAGCACCTGATGGCGATCGAGGAAGTCGAAGCCAAAGCCGCCGAGCAGCGTGGGCCGGTTTTCGAGGACGATCGGATGGGCGAGGAAGACATCGCCGTCGGCGACTGCGGGATCATTCAGGATGGCCTGCCAGGTGGAGGCAGCGATGCGGTTCTTGGTCGAGGTGTTCTGGGCGCCGTCACTGGCCAGGTAAAGATCGGCCTGAAGGCTACGGCCTATCCAGCCCACCACGGTTTTTTCGAAACTGCCGATCAGGATGATCATGCCGGCCGTCATGCCGACGGCCACAACCAGACCGGCCGTGGCCAGGCGATGCCGGCTGGAGGGTCGGGTCAGGTGACTGAGGGCGAGTCGGGCACGGAGGTTCTCGCGGACCAGAGGGGTCAGGAGCCGGGCGACCGGCCGGATGAAGGCGCCGGACAGGATGGCGGCCCCGAGGATCCAGAAAAATGCCGCCGCATAGCCGGCGAGCGGAAACCGGTTGCCGGCGCCGTCCGAAAGAGGAGGAACCCACAGCAGGAGAAATCCGATCGCGAGAAGGATGCCACCGAGAGGCGTCCGGCTGAAGAAGCGCAGCCCGGAGGGAATGTGGCCCCGGCCCAGACTCTGGGCGGGAGGCACCCGGGTGGCTTCATTTGCGGGAAGCCATCCGGCCACCAGTCCGGCCATCACACCCAGGAGGATGGAGACAAAGTGGTCGGAGAAAACCGGGCGGGCGGCATCGACCGAGGTGGCGTAGTAGAGGGCGTCGACGGTGCGACCGACGAGGCGGACGGTGAGCTGGGCACCCGCCCAGCCGAGGAGGGCACCGAGCACACCGCCGACGGCGCCGATGGAAAGTGCCTCGAGCAGCCAGGCACGGCGGATGGCCGAACCGGTGACCCCGAGGGATCGCAGGATGGCGATCTCCTGACGGCGCCGGACGACGGCACCGTCGAGGGACTGGAGGATGAGGAGCAGACCAACGGCGAGCGCGATGAGCGACAGGACGGTAAGGTTCATCCGGAAAGCCCGCGTCATGATTTCGCCGGTCTCGCGGCGATTGGCGGGGGATTCCACACTCCAGAGTCCCTCGCCCAGATCGACGAGGGCCTTGCGAACAGTTTCGCGCCGAACCTCCAGTCCGGGGCCGGAAGCGACCCGGAATTCGACCCGGTCGATGCGGCCGGTCCGTCCGGTCAGGGTCTGGAGATCGGGCAGATCAAAGAGGATGAGGTTGTCATCGGGCTTTGGATACCCTTCGGCCACGGGGATGACGGCTGCCATGGTGACAGACCGGATCGAGTCGGCGATGACCAGCTCGAATCGATCACCGGGGGCGAGGTTTTCCCGCCGGGCGAGGGCCGGACTGAGCCAGGCCCGCCCGGATTCCCGGAAGAGACTCCAGAAATCGGGAGAGGGGGATTCGGTCCCGGGGGCTGTGCCGGCCTGTTCCGGCTCCGGCAGGCGGGCTTCCGCCGGGGCGAAAAAGCGCGGCGGGCGGTTCCGGCCGTCGAACAGGTTGCCGGCGGCAATCAGATCAAGGCCGACCAGTTGAAGGGAGGTTCGACCAAGAAATCCGTCGCTTTGCGAACGGGGAAAGGCGGCGGTGGATTCCACCACGGGAATAATGTCAACCGCGAGCGGCCCGAGGGCGGTCCGGATCCGCACAAGAACATTTTCGTCAAGGTCGCCCGCCCTGGGTTCAAGGATCCAGTCGCTCTGGCCGGTGACGGTTTCCGTGAAGTTCTGAAAACTGGATACGGCAGCCCGGTTGGCGAGGCGGACGCTGGAATAGACGGCGACGCCCAGGGCAACGATAAGGACGAGCAGGACGGTCTGCCCGGGCGACCGGATCCAGTGCCGGCAGGTGAAACGCCACCAGAGCAGGCCGGCCAGGGCCGGAGATCCGCGTCCCTCAGCCATGGATGACCTCGCTGATGGCGCCGTCGACGAGGTGGAGGGTGCGGTGGCAGATCCGGGCAGCTTCCTCACTGTGGGTGACGAGGAGGAGGCCGGTCCCGGTCTCCTCGGTCAGATCCTGAAGCATGCGCAGGACGATTGCCCCGTTGCGGCTGTCCAGGTTGCCGGTCGGTTCATCGGCGAGGATCAGTGTCGGACGATGGACGAGAGCCCGGGCGATGGCGACCCGCTGCATCTCGCCGCCGCTCATCTGGTCGGGAGTGGCCTCGGACCGGTGGGCGATCCCGACCCGCTCGATCATGGCGGCGACCCGTTCCCGTCTTTCGCCGGCCGCAATTCCGATCAACTGGAGGGGAAGTTCGATATTCTCGAATGCGTTCAGGGTGGGCAGAAGATGGAAGAACTGGAAAACGGTACCGATCCGACGGCGGCGAAGATCGGCGAGCTGATCATTGGTCAGGCTTTCGAGGACGGTGCCTCCGAGGCGGATGGAGCCCCCGTCGTGCCGGTCCACCCCGCCGAGACAATTGAGCAGGGTGGTCTTGCCGCTGCCCGAGGGACCGGTCAGGGCGAGGCGCTCACCGTGGGCCAGGCTCAGGTCGATGCCCCGGAGAATCGCCCGGTCGCCGTAGGATTTGGCCACACCAGTCGCTTCGATGATGGGCGGCTCGGGTTGGGTCGACATGCTTGTGATACGCATTCAGACGGTTTTCGGATCCCGGTCCGCAGAGTCCCTCCGGGCGAAGTAGCGTGCGGCCAGTTGACGGTCGACCGTGTCGGCATCGAGGAGGCCAAGAAAACGTTCCCGCCTGTAGACCGGAAAGAGGCGGTCACAGCCGTTCTGGATCTGATGGACCATCAGGACGAGAGGCCAATCCGCCTGCAGCGGCAAGGCAACCCGGTGGGCGCACCGTCCGAAGGTCCGCTGCTGGGTCCACGATTGCGGATTCTTCGGCCGGTCGGATGATCGGATGGCGGCGACAATCTCGTTTCCGCTTACCGCGACCAGATCGGCATCGGGGGCGGAAACGGCGAGCTGCAGGACTTCCGAATAGGGGGAGGAAGCGGGAAACACGAGGGCCGGATGTTCGACGAGGTCCCCGATGCGCACGTTCTTCAGGAACTCCTCGCGGCGCACGTGCCGGTATTCCAGATCGCCGCCGAGGTAGATGAAGGCGAACAGGGCGGCGGTGAGGAAATTGCCAAAGGCCAGCAGGGCGACGGCCGCACCGGCGGTGGCGAGGATCTTGCCGACGGCGCCGGCCCAGCGGGTGGCGGACAGGTAATCGGTCTTCATCGCGAGGAGGGCCCGAAAGATCCGCCCTCCGTCCATTGGGAAGACCGGGATGAGATTGAAGACCCCCATGATCAGATTGATGGCGGCGAGTGAGTAGGCCAGCTGGCGCAGGGAAAGGGGGAAGGCCGAAACCTGTTCGATGGAGAATCCGCCGAGGATGAGGGCGAGCAGGCCGAAGAGGATGAAATTGACAGCGGGCCCGGCCACCGTGATCGCCAGTTCCCTGGCCGGTTCCCGTGGAATCCGGTCAAACTGGGCCATGCCCCCGATCGGAAGCAGCAGGATACGGTGCACCCGGACGCCGTAGCGCATGGCGGTCAGGGAATGACCGAGCTCGTGCAGGATGACGCAGGTGAATATCGACAGAAGGAGCAGGCAACCCCAGAGGAGACCGGTGCGGCCCGCGTACTCCCAGCCCTGCCGGCCGAAGTAGGCGAGCAGGATGAGGAAGGTGAAGTGAACCTCGAGACGGATCCCCCAAACCCGGAACAACTTAATTGACCAGTCCAGCATATCGATCCAAGTGTGGCATTCCTCAACCCGTTCCCGGTTGTTTGCGACCTGAAAATGCCTTTAGAAATCAAGACTGCTTTGATTCTCGTCATCGACGATGATTCGGAGATCCGCTATTCCCTAGATCGTGTCCTGACTTCACGGGGGTTCACCGTCGTCACTGCGGCCAGCGGCGAAGAGGGACTTGAGAGCGTCAAACATGATCCCCCGACCATTGCCTTTCTGGATATCCGGATGGGCGGGATGAGTGGGATCGAGACCCTCCAGCACCTCCGGACGATCGCCCCGAAACTTCCGGTCATCCTGATGACGGCCTATGGCACGGCGCAGACGGCGATCGAAGCGATGAAGTATGGGGCGTTCGACTATATCATGAAGCCCTTTGACCCGGAGCGGGTCATCGCCCTGGCCGAGAGCGCCATCCGGGCGGTCGAGGACATGCACAGTGCCCGGGACTACGAAAGCCGGGTCAACAGCGACGACTACAAGGAAGGACTGGTCGGAAACTCGCCTGCGATGCAGGAAGTCTTCAAGGTCATCGGTCAGGTGGCGGCAAGCGACGTCACTGTCCTGATTTCGGGCGAAAGCGGGACGGGCAAGGAGCTGATTGCCCGCTGCGTCTGGCAGCACAGTCACCGCAACCGATCCGAGTTTGTGGCGGTCAACTGTGCGGCCATTCCGGACAACCTGATCGAGAGCGAGCTCTTCGGACATGAAAAGGGCTCCTTCACCGGGGCGACCAACCAGCGGATCGGCAAGTTCGAGCAATGCGACCGGGGCACCATCTTCCTGGATGAGATCGGCGACATGGCCCTTGCCACCCAGACGAAGATCCTGAGGGTCCTCCAGGAAGGCGAGATTCAGCGGGTCGGAGGCACCCAGACGATCAAGGTGGATGTGCGCATCATCGCGGCGACGAACAAGAACCTGGAAGAGATGGTCGAAGCCAAGACCTTCCGGGAAGACCTTTACTACCGTCTCAACGTCGTCCGGGTGCGGGTTCCGGCCCTGAGGGAGCGGACCGAGGACATCCCGGCCATCGTCGACTACATGCTCCAGATGCTGGAAAAGAGTCGAAAGACCAAGGTGCGGAAGGTCTCGCCGGAGGCCCTGGGTATTCTTTGCGGTCACCGTTGGCCGGGAAATGTCCGCGAGCTGGAGAATGTCATTTATCGCAGTGCGGTCATTGCCCAGGGCGATGCCATCCTGATCAAGGATCTGCCGGAAGAAGTGGTCCTGTCCGCATCGCAGGCCCAGGCCAGGAATCCGGCGCCCAGACCGGTGCCGGTCGAGTCGGGGGCGCCCGCGGAAGCCGCCACGGAAGCGGCCCCTGTGCCGGCAACCCCAACCGAGGAAGCTCCCGAATCCCTTTCCGATACGATGGACCTGGCCTCCCTGATGGATGCGGTCTTTAGTCGGTTGAAAGATGATGGTGCGGATGGCCTGCTTCAGAAAGTGGAAAGGGAATTGATTACGCGGGTCTTTGCGGACAGCGGCCAGAACCAGGCCAAAGCGGCCAAGGTTTTGGGAATCACCCGGACAACTCTGAAAAAACGCCTGCGGGAATACGGATTGGTGAAATAGCGGGGTCGGGTGGGCGATGAAAAGGCGGGGCCGTTGATCGGCTGGGGACCTGGCAAGATAAAGTTGACGGCGGAGACCCATCGAGTTTTCGTTCAACGGGATAGGTTCAGTTGAACCCCGTGGCCCTAAACGCAACGTGACCTCGACTTACCATCTGCAAATCCCGGCCCGGTGGATCCTTGGCCGATTATTGCGCCTCGGTGCGACTGCGGTGATCCTGACGGCCGGGGGATGCCTTTCGGTGGGTCCGGATTTTGAGGCACCCGTGGTGGCCATGCCGGATGCCTGGCAGCAGGAAGTCTCAAAGGGACTTGAGCCAGGACCCACCAATATCGACCGCTGGTGGGAGCGGTTCAACGACCCGATCCTCACCGGTCTGATCGAACAGGCCCGACAGAACAATCCGGATCTGAGGTCGGCTGCCCTGCGGCTTGAGGAAGCGTTGGCCCTGCGGGGAGTGGCGGCGTCGGCCTATTATGGGAGCGTTGCCGCCGACGCCTCGGCACTGGCGTCGCGGGCAAGTGAGTCGACGACTCCATTGCCGCCCGGGACGGACCCCGAGTACGACTATTACACGATCGGCGCCAATGCCGTCTGGGAAGCGGACGTCTGGGGTCGGGTTCGTCGCAGCGTGGAATCCGCTTCGGCATCTCTCGACGCGTCTCTTGAGGACTATCGTGACATTCTCGTACTGATCCAGTCGCGGGTGGCGGGTTCCTACGTGGGGCTGCGCACCACGCAGAAGCAGATCCTTCTGACAGAAAACAACGTCCGTTCGCAGCGTTCGACCTATCAATTGACCATCGATCGCTTCAACTCGGGTCTGGCGGCCGACCTGGATGTACGACGGGCCGAGTTGAATCTTGCCATCACTGAGGCCACCCTTCCGGCGCTCTATTCCAGACAGGAAGAATTGCTCAATTCGCTTTCCGTGCTGGTCGGAGAGATGCCCGGCGGAATCCGGCAGCAGGTCGGTTCGTCAGCGACAATCCCAATGGCTGAAGCACCGGTCTTCACGGGGATTCCGGCCGATCTCCTGCGGCAGAGGCCGGATATCCGAAGAGCCGAGCGGCGGGTGGCCGCCCAGAATGCGCAGATCGGCGTGGCCACTTCGGAATGGTATCCCCGGTTTCTCCTGGTCGGTGACCTTCGCCTTGAGTCGTTCGATTATGACAATCTGTTCGACGGGGCCAGTCAGGCCTACGGTTTCGGCCCCCAGATCCGGTGGAACATCTTCAGTGGAGGGCGCATTCGGAATCAGGTCCGGGCGGAGGAGGCCCGCACCCGGCTTGCACTGGTCGCCTATGAGCGGACCGTCCTGCAGGCGGTGGGAGAGACCGAGACCGCCATGGCCGCTTATGTCCAGGAAAAGGAGCGCCATGCGATCCTGAAACGGGCGGTCGAAGCGGCCGCGGTTTCGGTCGACCAGACCCAGACCCTCTACAAATCGGGTCTCACCGATTTCCAGAACGTCCTCAACATGGAGCGGGATCTGTTTCAGCAACAGAATGCCCAGGCTTCCAGCGAAGGTGAGATAGCCCTCCGCATGATCGACATCTTCCGCGCCGTGGGCGGCGGTTGGCAGGATGCGCCTCAGCCCACCATTCAGCCGTGAACAACCGCTCCAACCCCGGATTTCAGACCGTGAAAAGCATCGCAACCCGACCACTGATCCTCACCACCTGCCTCCTGGGGCTGGCAGGCTGCAGCCCCAAAAACACCTTCGTGCAACCGCCGCCACCCGAAGTCACGGTCGCTCTGCCGGACCAACGTGACGTCACCGTCTATTCCGAGGTTCCGGGTCGGGCTGAAGCCAGGGACACGATCGAGATCCGGGCCCGCGTTTCCGGCTACCTGCGTTCGGTTGATTTCGTGGACGGACAGATTGTCAGGGAGGGTGACCGGTTGTTCCTCATCGAACCGGAACCCTATGAGGCGGCGGTGAAAGCAGGCGAGGCGAATCTCTCTTCGGCCATAGCGGCCCGGGATATTGCCCAGACCAATTACGATCGCCGGGTCCAGGCGTTTGAAACCAAGGCGGTTTCCGAGATCGATGTCCTCACGGCCAAGGCAAACCTGGATTCGGCCGAGGCCGCCATGCTGGGCGCAGAAGCCGACCTCACGCGGGCCCGTATCAATCTTTCCTATACCGAGAACTTTGCCCCGGCCACGGGGCGCATCGGCCGCAGGCTGGTCAGCGAGGGCAATCTGGTCGGCGGAGGCCAAGCCACCCTTCTGGCCACGCTCGTGGTGCAGGATCCCATCTACGTCTATTTCAATTTGAGTGAGCGGGTGCTCGTCCCCGCGCTTGAGAAGCTCGCCCTGATCGATCGGACCGACCTGCGGAACGCGCCCCCGGTTGATCTGGAGCTGGCCGACGGCTCGCGTTACGGCGAATCCGGGCGAATCGATTATGTGGACAACCGGGCGGATGCGGCCACCGGGACCGTGGCCATCCGGGCCGTTTTCCCCAATCCGCACGGTGCGCTCCTGCCCGGACTTTATGGCAAGGTGCTCATCCCCGAGACGGTCGAAGACGCCCTCCTTGTACCGGATTTATCAATACAGCGCGACATCGGGGGATCCTATGTCCTGGTCGTCGACCATCAAGGCACGGTGGAGGCGCGTTATGTCGAACTGGGCCCGAAGGTTGGATACGACCGCGTCATCAAATCGGGTCTGAACGGGGACGAGAGGGTGGTGGTCAACGGACTGCAGCGGGCCCGTCCCGGCATAACCGTGTCCGCCACGACCCGGGCACCGGATAGAGTGGAGAACTGAGCCGGACAATGTTCACTCACTTCTTCATCAAGCGACCCATCTTCGCCGGCGTCATTTCGCTGGTGATTCTACTCGTCGGCGGTTTCTCCATTTTCTCGCTGCCGATCGACCGGTATCCGGACATTGCGCCGCCGACAGTGGTGGTCAATACGGTTTACCCCGGGGCGGACGCGCAGACGGTGGCGCAGACGGTGGCCACCCCGATCGAACAGGAGGTCAACGGGGTCGAGGGCATGATTTACATGGAAAGCGTCAGCGCGAATGACGGTTCCATGTCCCTTACCGTCACCTTCGAGACCGGAACGGACCTCGATATGGCCAATGTGCTCGTCCAGAACCGCGTCTCGGCGGCCACGCCCAAGTTGCCGGAGGAAGCCCGCCGTATGGGGGTGAAGGTCGAGAAGCAGATGTCCAGCGCCAATCTCTTCATTGCCTTCTCGAGTCCCGATGGCACGCGGGACGATTTCTTTCTCTCCAACTACCTGAATCAGTCGGTCAAGGACGAGATCGCCCGGGTCAATGGCGTGGGCAAGGTGTCGGCATTCGGAGTGGGCGAGTTTTCCATCCGCATCTGGCTGGACCCCCAGCGCATGCAGGCGGCTTCGGTCTCAACCGACGAAGTGATGAACGCCGTCCGGGAACAGAACCAGCAGGTCGCAGCCGGGCAGATCGGCGAACCACCGGTTCCCGCAGGTCAGGCCTACCAGTATGTGATCAACGTCAAGGGTCGCTTGCAGGATACCGACGAATTCGGACGGATCGTCATTCGCACCGGCGAAGACGGGCAAATGATCCGTCTGCGGGACGTTGCCACTGTCCAATTGGGTTCGGACACCTACCTGTTCTCGGCCAGATTCAACGGCCGGCCCTGCGCGGCCCTGTCCGTCTACCAGATACCCGGGGCCAATGCCCTTGCCGTGGCGGACGGCGTCAAGGCGAAGCTGGCCGAGTTGAGCGAGGCCTTCCCCGCCGGAATCACTTACGACATCGCATTCGACAACACCATCGTGATTGAGGCATCGCTGGACGAGATGCTGGTCACGTTGATGATCACCCTGGTTCTGGTCGTTCTCACGGTGTTCCTCTTCCTGCAGAATTTCCGGGCGACCTTGATCCCGGCCATGACCATTCCTGTCTCGCTCATTGGAACCTTCGCGGTTCTTGCGGCGCTCGGCTTTTCGCTCAATCAGTTCACTCTTTTCGGCCTGATTCTCGTCATCGGCATCGTGGTCGATGATGCCATCGTCGTGGTGGAGAACTGCACCACCCATCTGGCCAAGGGAGCCAAGGATTCCAAGGAAGCGGCACGGCGCGCCATGAATGAAGTGACCGGGCCTGTCATCGCCACGACCCTGGTGCTTCTGGCGGTCTTCGTTCCGACCGCCTTCATGGGTGGCATCACCGGTATCCTCTTTCAACAGTTTGCCGTGACGATCGCGGTGGCCACCGTCTTCAGTTCCATCAACGCGCTGACTCTCAGTCCGGCTCTTTGCGGCGTGCTTCTGCGTCCCTCGTCGGGCAAGCCACTTCCTGCCTGGGCCAGGGGATTCAACCGGATGATGGACGCGGGGACGGGAGTTCTCGGTGCGGCCGTCACCACGGTGCTCAAACGTTTTTCCCTTGGTGTCGTTGTCTTTGTTGCGCTGGTCATCGCGGCCGGCTGGGGGTTCGTGCGGCTTCCGGGCGGGTTTGTCCCGCAGGAGGACGAAGGCTACTGTATCGTGGCGGTTCAGTTGCCCGACGCTTCATCCCAGGAACGGACCCGTGCCTTTGTTGAGCAGGTCGAAGCGGTTGTGGCGAAGACCGAAGGGGTGCGTTACAATCTGGCGATCACCGGGTATTCGCTCCTCGATGGAGCCGTTGTTCCCAACGCGGGGTTCTGCTATGTCATCTTCGAGGATTGGAGCGAACGCGGGGCGAACGCCAGCCAGTCAGCCATCATTGCCAATCTGAACAGGGAACTCAGGAAACTACAGGAGGGGCTGTCCTTCGCCTTTGCCTCTCCGTCGCTGCCCGGCTTGGGCCTGTCCGGCGGTTTTTCCGCGCAACTCCAACAGCGTGGCGGCGGGGATCTCAACAACCTGCAACAGGTGGCCGACGAATTCGTCGTGGACGGCAATGCCCAGGCGGGATTGACCGGACTCAACACGACCTTCAGCGCACGGGCACCGCAGCTATTCGTCGATATAGACCGGGATCAGGTCCTGGCCAAGAACATCCCCATGTCGAGCGTCTTCGGGGCCATGCAGACATTTCTGGGATCGGCCTACATCAATGACGTCACCCTCTTCAACCGAGTCTACAAGGTCAAGGCACAGGCGGACCCTCGATTCCGTGGCGAAACCGACCAGATCCTCCAGTACGAACTGAAAAACAGGGCGGGTGACATGGTCCCGCTGGGTGCCGTGGTCAAGGTCGATGAGATCCTCGGCCCGCAGGTGGTCAAGCGATTCAACCTCTATCCCTCCGCCAAGATCATGGGCAACGCAGCGCCCGGCTACAGTTCGGGTCAGGCCATGGAGATCGTCGAGGACATGGGGCGTCAAAAGCTGCCCTCCAGCATGGGGCTGGCCTGGACGGAGCTGTCCTATCAGGAAGCGGCCGCCAGCGGCGGAACCACCGTGATTTTCCTCATCGCCGTGGTCTTGGTTTACCTGGTGCTGGCCGCTCAGTATGAAAGTTGGAGCATTCCCATCTCGGTCTGCCTGGCCGTGCCAACCGCCCTGTTGGGTGCGGTTATCGGACTGGTGGCGCGCGGCTACGCCAACGATGTTTACGCCCAGGTCGGCATTGTTCTTTTGATCGGGTTGTCGACCAAGAGCGCCATTCTCATCTCCGAATTCGCCAAGGCGGAGCGGGAATCCGGAATGTCGACCTTCGAGGCCGCACTGAGCGCGGCAAAGCTTCGTTTTCGGGCGGTCCTCATGACCGCGCTCTCCTTCATTCTTGGTGTCATCCCGTTGCTCATCGCTTCCGGTGCGGGCGCGGAGTCCCGCAAGATCATCGGAACGACCGTCTTTGCCGGCATGATGGTGGCTACCGTAGTCAGCCTGGTGGCGGTGCCCATGCTCTATTATGTGGTGCAGCTTCTGGTGGAGAAGATGTCGGGATCAAGCAAGGCGACGAGACCGGTGGCTGAAGAAGACTCCCCGGTGGCGGACAATTCCTGACTCGCCTGACATGAAGAGACGGTTGGATCTGGTCATCCCCGGGGTTGCCCTCTGCCTGACGGCCCTTCTGGCCGGCTGCAGTACGGTGCTGCTCGGACCCAACAAGAAGGCTGAAAACGTCCCTGGCCTGCGGGTCAATGCCGAGCAGTTGCGGGTCCGGATGCGGGTGATGGTCAAGCCCCTGACCGGAGTGATGATCGAGGCTGCAGACACCATCTACGACGCAACGGATGACCCGGAAGTCCGGCGCGCGGCCGTCCGGATGAAGACCGAGGTGGTGCCCGCCATCCGGGAGACTCTCTACAGGCCGGCACCGGCAATTGCCCTGCTCGATACCTGGGCGCTCAGCTTTCAGCTGATGGATTACTTCCGGACCGGTCCGGGAGCCGAGGTTTTCGGAGATCTTTCGCCGATCGCTTTCGCCGCTGCTGCGGAGATGAACACGACCATCGAGGACCTGGTGGAGAACCTGGCCTCCGGTGAGGTTGATCAAAAATCTGTGGGCGTTCTGCGGCAATGGGCGACCGACAACCCGATTACGGTTTCAATCGCCTCACGGGAATCGGTCACCAACCAGGTCACCGAGATCAGCCTGGCCATCGGTCTTTCCCTGAGCGAGGTGGTGGACAACATGGTGACTTCGGTGGACGACCTGAACCGGAAATTGGATACCTTCAGCGATCAACTGCCCAAGCAGGCGCGCTGGGAGGCCGAGCTTTTTACCATGAACTTGGTTGATGCCTATCGTTTCGAGGAAAGCCTCCAGCGGGTTCCCGCGCTGCTGGACCAATCCGTTGCCACCCTGGAGGTCGTCGAGAGCATTCCGGAGGTGGTCGCATCCGAGCGGGCAATTGTCCTCGAGACCGTGCAGGATGAAATGGCGAGGGCATTGACGACGCTCCGGGAAGAGCGGATTGCCGTCATGGATCAACTTTCCCGTGAGCGTGCCCTCATCCTGGCCGAGGTGGAAGCTCAGCGGCTCGCCGTGACCATGGATCTCCGCAGGGAGCTGATGGCAATCGAGGCGATGTTCGCCCGCGAGCGCAAGACCGTCCTTGAGGGAACCGAGGATCTTCGGGAACGTCTGATTGCGGATGCCTTCAACAAGGTGCTGGTGGTCCTGCTGCTGATGGGGATCTACCTGGCCGGTCTGACCTTTGCCATCCTCAGGTTTGTCGGTCGGCGGAACAAGAACCCGGCGACCTGATAGTCCGAGCAGACCGGGAATCGGATCCAAAGGGACCCGGGAGGCAACTTGAAGGAACGATTTCCCGGCCTTTGCCCTTGCTGAAGATCCAAGGGCGACATCCCGGGTATCGGATTGTTATCTGCCGATGCTCACGTCATTTTTACCAGAACCATGAAATCCAGCCTCACTCGTCCCGCTCCGGCACTCATGGGCCTGCTCCTGGTCCTCAGCGGACCGGCTTCGGGGCAGGTCACCGTTTCCACCTCCGAGTACATCTTCGGCAGCGAGATCGAACTGGGTGGGTTCTGGCCGGCACTCTCGACGGAGATTCGCCTCGATTCCAATGATGGCCAGACGGGAACCGGCGTCGACTTTGAAAATGACCTGGATTATTCCGACCGGAAGGCACTCCCGATGATCCAGGGGTCATGGCGGGCCTCGAAGAGCTGGCTGTTTCAGATCGACTACATCAACTTGGACCGCAGCAATTCGAAAATCCTCGAGAAGGAGATCCACTGGCCCCCGGGCGAGGACGGGGAGACCTTCCCGGTGGGTGTCCGGGTCAATTCATTCCTGAATTTCGAGGCATCGCGGATTTCGGCAGCTTACGTCGTGAGGACGAGCAAGGAATCCGAGCTGGCCGTATCGCTCGGATTTCACCTGACACGATTCTCCTCAGGTATTGGCCTGGCGGTTTCGGGCGGCGGCCAGGAGGGCTCCGTGGCGGCGGATGTGGAACTTCCCCTTGTTCCCCTGCCAACGTTGGGACTCTATTGGGGCATCCGAATGAGCGAGAAGTGGGCCCTGCGCCTGCGGGGTGATTATTTTGCCCTGACCTATGACAATTACTCGGGCAGCCTGATCTCGACCCGCGCCGACATCGTTTACGAGTTCGCCGAGCATTGGGGGTTCGGCGCGGGCATGAACTAACACAATCTATCGCTCAAGGCGAAGAAAGAGAGATTCACCGGGAAGGCCGAATACGGCTATTGGGGTCCGTCTCTTTTTGTCCGTTGTCTTTTTTAGTCGGCAGCCGGCCGGCGCGGGGGAGGGGGTCGGAACGACGATTTCGATCTTCAATCCGACGTGGTGATTGCGTCAGGTATCGGGGCGGCTCATGATCGGTGGTGAACAGGATCACCATGACTTCCCGCGAACGCATGCTCACCGCTCTTTCCAACGGGCGTCCGGACCGGCTCCCCTGCCAGGTTCACGGCTGGATGCAGTATTACCTGGACACCTACCTGGGGGGGATGGACTGGTGGGAGGCCAATGACCGCTTCGGTCTGGATGGGGCCGTTTATGTGTCCCCCACCTATGTCTATGAACCGCATGAAAATTGGCGGATCGAGCACCGAGATCTCGGTTTGGATCGCGATGGCAATTCATGTTGGGAGGAGACCATCCATACGCCCGACGGCGACCTGCATCATGCCGGCGCAAGCAATCCGATCACCCCCTGGACGACCGAGTACCTGATCAAATCGCCCGCAGATTTCTCCATCTGGGAAAAGCACCATCCGGAACCCGGCGGAGTCGATCTATCCGCGGTCAATGCCGCCAGCGAGCGGATGGGGGATCGCGGCATTATTCGTTCCCATCCCTACAGCCCGGGGCAGGGCAGCCCGTGGCAGAGTTTTTGTACGCTCTACGGAACCGAAGAAGCCATCCTGCTGGGTATGGATGAACCCGATTTTCTCCATCATGCGCTGGAGTCGATCCTTGAGCGGACGCTGCGGGTGACGCGCCTGTGGGCGGGGACGCGTGCCGACATGGTCGAGTTGGGTGGCGGGGCCGGATCCAGCACGGTGATCAGCCCCAATTTCTTCAGGGAATTCTGCCTGCCCTACGACCAGAGACAGATCAAGGTATTCCATGAGATCGGGGTCAAGGTGGTCTACCATCTCTGCGGCGGCCTGATGGAGATGCTGGATCTGGTGGTGGAGACCGGGGCGGATGGACTGGAGACGATGACTCCGCCCTCGATGGGCGGAAACTGCGACTTGCGCAAAGCCTCTCAGCAGGTGGGCGACAGACTGTTTTTCATCGGCGGTTTCGACCAGAATACCGGTTTCGAACACGGAACTCCGGCGGTGGCCCGGCGGCAGGTCAGGGAACTCTTCGAGGCCACCCGGGATCACGCCGGCTATATCTGCTGTCCCTCCGATCATTTCTTTCACGGTGCCCCCGCGAATCTTCAGGCTTTCGCCGAGGCCTGCGCCGAATGTGTTTACTGAGTGAAGCGGTGCTTCCCGAAGGTGGAGGACGGAAGATGAGGATTCTCGCGCAGAGACGCAGAGACGCGGGGTAAAGAGAGAGGCACTATGGGGCGGGTGTTCTGGAGGGTTGTCTCAGGGAGGCACAGAGGCAGAAAGAGGATTGTAATCCTGATCAATTCCCTGGGATGAGTCTCACTGCCAAGGTAAAAGAGGTGACGAAGGGCCATGATCGTGAGCTGGATCCTGAGTCTCAGCTTCTTCATTCTTTTCCTTTGTGCCTCCGTGTCTCTGTGAGGATATCCTTCCGAAAGCATCAACCGGAACCCACATAAACGTCCGCGTATTCTCGCGAAAGCCAAACCTCAGACCCCTCATCATGACCCGCAAACTGAAATGGACGCGCCACGAAGACCTGGCGATCAACCGCCGGCCCTGTGTCGGACGGCAGGAATACCTCGATCACATGACCTTTGTGTCGAACAAGCGTCCGCTCTTCACCGAGCCCTTCGGCCCCCTCATCGGTCTGAAGGAAGAGTGGGAGGAACAGGGGGCGACGCCGGAGGAACTCGACTTTTCCGCCTTTGCCTATCGCTGTGAGAAGCAGGTCTTTCTCCCCCACATGACCGGGCGCATGGGCGGACATCCGGTCGAAGTACTTGAGGACAATGACGAGTATCGACTTTATCGCGACGACCTGGGCCGGACCATGCAATTGCCGAAAGCCACGGCCACTCTGGCGCTGCCGTTGGATTTCCCGGTCAAGACGATGGACGACTGGCTCAGGATCAAACCCTGGTATCAGTTTTCTGAAGACCGCATGCAGACAAACTGGGAGGCGGTGGCCCGGGCCGCCCGGGCGGAGGATGCCGTGGTCTCGGCGGGCATCCCGGGAGGGTTTGACGAGATCCGGGAGCTGATGGGCGAAGAGGAACTCTGCCTGGCCTATTACGAGCAGCCCGAGCTGATCCATGACATCCTGGATACAATCGGGGATTGTGCCCGGCGGGTCCTCGACCGGATCTCTTCGAAGGTGACCATCGACGTGCTTCATGTGCACGAGGATATGGCGGGAAAATCCGGTCCGTTGGCCGGGCCGGTTCAGGTGAGGGAATTCATCCTGCCCTATTACCGCAGGATCTGGAGCATGCTCAGCGAGCGCGGAACCCGTCTCTTCGATCAAGACAGCGACGGCGACATGAATCCGGTCATCGAGGTCTTCCTGGAGGCCGGGGTGAACTGCATGCACCCGATGGAACCGGCGGCGAACATGGACATCGTGAAAGTCCGGGAGAAATTCGGCAACCGCCTGTCATTCTACGGAGGGCTGGACAAGCATGTCATCCGCAAGGGCCATGCAGCCATTGACGCCGAGCTCAACTACAAGCTTCCCCCGATGATCCGGTCGGGTGGGTGCGTGCTGGGTCTCGATCACCGGATACCGAACGGGACGCCGCTGGAAGCCTATCGCTACTACCTGAAGCGGGCTTGGGAGATCCTCGAATCCGCGATTCCTTGAACCGGCGCGTTCACATCCTGAACCTCGGTTTCTCCGGCTTGCGCTTTAGGGAATCCCGCCAGACGATGGCGGCACTCAATCAGCTGATCCGAATCCATGAACGACCTCTTTAGAATGACGGCCGAGATGGCCACCGGCTATATGGAATCACTCACCAGCCGGCCGGTGGCACCCTCCGAGCAGGCCGTCGCCGCGACAACGGCTTTCGACGGACCTCTGCCGGAGGACGGCACCGATCCGGAGGAAGTCATCCGGACATTGCACGCCCTGGGAACACCGGCCACCATTGCCATGGCGGGTCCGCGGTTCTTCGGATTTGTGATTGGAGGAGCCCTGCCGGTCTCGGTGGCCGCCAACTGGCTGGCCACCGCCTGGGATCAGAATACCGGCAGTTACCTGACGGCCGCGACGTCGGTTCCCGAGCAGGTGGCGCTCAAGTGGCTGCTTGAACTCCTGCATCTGCCCATGGAGTCTGCCGTTGGTTTCGTCACGGGCGCGACCGTGGCAAACTTCACCGCATTGGCCGCGGCCCGACATTCCGTACTGAAACGGGCGGGCTGGAACGTGGAGGAGGAAGGACTCTGTGGTGCTCCGGAGATCAAGGTGGTGGTGGGCAGGGAATTCCATCCATCCGTGATGAAGTCGCTCACCATGCTGGGTTTCGGGCGCAATCGCCTGATCCGCTGCCCGGTCGACGGTCAGGGCCGGATGATTCCCGACCGGTTGCCCAACCTGGACGGCCCGGCCATTGTCTGCACTCAGGCCGGCAATATCAACACGGGGGCCTTTGATCCGATCGGCGAGATTGCCGATCGCGTCCACCGGTCGGGCGGCTGGGTGCATGTGGACGGAGCCTTCGGCCTCTGGGCGGCGGCCACCCCGACGCGAAGCCACCTGACCGCAGGCATGGAGAGGGCGGACTCCTGGGCGACCGACGGCCACAAGTGGCTGAATCTTCCCTTCGACAGCGGATTCGCCTTCGTCCGGGACGCCGAGGCGATGGGGACAGCCCTCGCCATCACGGCCGAATACCTTCCTCCGCCCGGCGAGAAGCGGTTTCCCGCCAACTTCACTCCCGAACTCTCGAGACGGGCCCGCGGGGTCGATGCCTGGGCGGCCATCCGCCACCTGGGCCGCAAAGGAGTGGCTGAGATGATCGAGCGTTGCTGCCGTCATGCCACTCGGTTTGCCGAAGGTCTGTCCGAGGCCGGTTTCGAGATACTCAACGACGTCGTCCTGAACCAGGTGCTGGTTTCTTTCGGAAGCCCGGAACGGACCGACCGGATCATCGAGCGTATCCAGAAGGACGGCACCTGCTGGTGCGGCGGAACGGATTGGCAGGGACGGCATGCCATGCGCATCAGCATCTGCTCCTGGATGACCACGGACGCGGACGTCGAGATGAGTCTGGAGGCGATGATCCGGGCCGCAGACTCCGAGCCGGAACGACCGTGAATCACTGAGACCTTGCAGTCTTCGCGGTTCCGGGCATGACTGAATGCAATCATCTGCCCCGACTTCCTTCATGCAGCGACTCTACAAGCCCTTCTTTATTGTCTACGGGATCCTCCATGTGGCTGGCGGCCTGGTCCTTCTGGTCACGCCGGATTTTTTTGATCTGATCGTCGATCCGCTTCCGGGTGCCGGACCGGCCGTTCTGATCGCCGTCCTGAGCATCTTTACGGGTCTGGCTCTCATCGGCAGTGCCTTCGTCGAATCGCTCCGCGCCCGGCGGGTGATTCTCAAGCTGATCATGGTCGGCAGTCTGTGCAATGCGCTGGCGCATATCACGAACTCCATCCGGGGAGACGCGCCGATTTATACCGGACCGGTCGCCGCCGTCTTCCTCGGTCTGGTCATCATCCTTCTCATCTCCATCGATCGAAGCCTGCGGGACATTCCCGCACCGGAAGCCGTCTGATCCAGCCATGAACGAAACTGCATCTCCACCGGATATGTCCGTCCCGGCGGTTCCTCCGCTGCAGGAAAACCACGATGTCCTTGATGTGATCCTGGGTTTTCTCTTCCGGGATTTTCAGGTCGGCAATCTGAGCTTCACCCCGCTTTCGCTGCTCATCGGTCTCGGACTGCTTGCCACCCTGATCGTCTTCAATTCAATGCTCAAGCGGGTGTTGCGCCACCGGGTGCTTCCCAAGGCGGGCCTGGCTCCGGGAGTCAGCGCCGCGATCTCCACCCTGATTGGATACATCGTCCTCGTGGTCGGCATCCTGGTCATCCTGCCGATTTCCATCCAGGGGTTCAATATGGGCACCCTGTCGGTGCTGCTCGGTGCGGTTTCCTTCGGCATCGGTTTTGGACTGAGGAATATCGCGGACAATTTTGTAAGCGGCCTGATTCTCCTGATCGAACGGCCGATCAAGATCGGCGACCGGATCTCGGTGGAGGGTGTTTTCGGCACGGTCAGGGAAATCCGGGCCCGAAGCACCACGGTGGTCACCAACGACAACATTTCGATCGTCGTGCCGAACTCGCAATTCATCGCGTCGCAAGTGACCAATGTCAGCCACAGCGACAACCTTGTGCGATTCCGTATTCCGGTGGGCGTGCATTACAAGAGCGATGTCCATGTCGTGACCAAGGCCCTTCTGGAGGCCGCCGATGAATGCGATATCATCCTGAAGAATCCCGAGCCGGGCGTGCGCTTCATCGAGTTCGGAGATTCCTCGCTCAACTTTCAGCTCTGGGTCTGGACCGACTCCTTCTTCGACCGTCCGAACAACCTCAAGAGCCAGGTCAATTACCTGATCTGGGACAAACTGAAGAAGTACCAGATTGAGATCCCGTATCCGCAGCGGGATCTCTACATCAAGGAAATGCCCGGCCCGAGGCCGGACTGAGCATGCACCCGGCCCTGGCTTTCACCCGCAACCAGCGTCTCCCCCTCAACCTCCGGCGCCTGGTCGGCGGGTGGTTTGTTCCCATGTCGGGCCGGACGTTCACACTCGACCTCGAGCCGGTCTTCCACGGTCGTCTGGACAACTATATCGAGTGGGTTGTCTATGTGACCGGTCAGTTTTTCGAGTTTCCCTACATCAATCTGGTCAGGCGGTTGCACAAGGGCGGGGTGGCCCTGGATATCGGAGCCAACCTCGGCAATCACGCCCTGGCATTTTCCGCGATTTTCGATGAAATCCACGCCGTCGAGCCGTATCCTCCGGTCTATGAACGGTTGGCCGCCCGTCGGGAGATTACGGACCGGATCCACCCTTACCGGGTCGCTTTGAGCGACCGAAGCGGCTCGCTCTCCTTTCAGGAGCCCCGGACGGACAACCTTGGGATCGGGCGGATTGCCGAAGGCGGAGGCATGAGGGTCGAGGCTCTGCGCGGCGATGACTTTGTCCGCGCCGAGATCCACTCGCGCATCGATTTCGTCAAGGTCGACGTTGAAGGCCATGAACTCGAAGTCATCCGTGGGCTGGCCGGAACCCTGGAGAGCAATCGCCCCACCGTCATCTTCGAGGCTTCAAAGGCGGTCATGAAGACAAGTGACTCGATCCGGGCGTGTTTTGACCTCTTTCCACAGAATTACGTATTCCACAGCCTGAGCGGCCAGAGCAGCTGGCCGCTCCAGCGGGCGACAGCCAGGATGTATCCAATGTGTCGTGACGCCCCGCGGTCGGGGCGCCGCAGCGTGGATCTGATCGCCCGCCCCCGTGAGAAAGTCACGGGGGATCAAAGGTAAACCCGGCATCAGACAGTTGCTTGTCCGTGACCAAGCCTGGTAGCGGTTCGGGCGGCTTGAGTGTGGGGGAGTGGCTTACCTGCTTCGCCGCAGCCAGGCGGAGACGGTCCGCGCCTCCCCGCGACTGTCCCGACATGGGGCTTCGAATGACAACTCCAAGAGCCTGGCAGCCTGCGGGCACTCCTTGGTGACTCTCGCCTGAGCGAAGGCCGGAAGGCTGATGAGTTGCAGCGGCGGCAGTCTCAACCCGCAAACCTGCGTTGATCCACCCCAAGGGACCGGGGCAACTGAACCACAGGATTCGGCGAACAGGAAATGCCAGGTCTGAGCCGAAGAATCGACTGAACGCCGTGCGATCCGGAGAGCCCAAGTTTCGACTGGCCGGATCCCGGGGTTTCCCCACAATCTGGAGGTTTTCCCAAGGAGTTTTCATGATTCTTCCCAAACAGAACCGCTTGACCGACGAGCAGTTGACCGAAGTCACCTCCATCGTGAAGGAATTCGGCTGCGACATCATGGTCATTGTCGGGGCGGTCCGCACGATCTACGCCATCATCGGTGATGAGCGCCACGACCTCATGATCAAGCGGATCGAGGGTCTCGCCTACATCGACCGGGTGGACAATATCCAGTCGCCCCACAAGCTGATGGATATCCGGTCCGATCTGGCCACCCACAGGGTACAGATTGGTGGCATCACGGCCGGAAAGGAACTGTTGATCATAGCGGGGCACTGCACGATCGACCCGAAGAACCCGGAGCTGTTCTATGAAACCGCCCAGGCGGTCAAGGAAGCTGGTGGTCATGTCCTGCGGGGAGGGGTCTGGAAGCCGCGGACCAACCCCTATTCGTTTCAGGGCGATGCCAGGTCCATGGAGATCCTGATGGAGGCATCCGCCCGCACGGGCCTGCCGGTCAATACCGAAGTCATGGACGAGTTTCACCTCGAAATGGCCCTCGAGGCGGGCGTACAGATGCTTCAGGTCGGCACGCGAAACGCCCTCAACTATTCACTCCTGCGGAGTATCGGCAAAGCCATCGCCGGGCGCGAGACGGTCGTCTTGCTGAAACGCAGCCGCCACATGGGTCCGCTCGATGAATTCATCGCGGCAGCTGAGTACATCGCCAATTTCGGCAACCCCAACGTCATGCTCTGCCCCCGTGGCACCATGCCGACGCTTGAAGGCTACCGGAACCACCCGGATGAGTCGATCACACCCCTACTGAAAGAGAGAACCTGGGCGCCGGTCATCGTCGACCCATCGCATTCGGTCGGGAAATCGGTCTATGTGGAAGCTTGCGCGATGGCGGCGGTAGCCTACGGTGCCGACGGACTCTGCATCGAGGCCCACATCCGGCCGGCAAAGGGCATGGGCGACGACCCGAAGCAGGCCGTAACCCCTGAGGCACTCCGGCGGATCATCGAAAAGGCGCGCAAGATTTGGGCCTTGCGGACGGAGTCTTAATTTGTAGATCGAATGGTCGAATCAGTCAGCAGGTATGCCGTTGTACGAATACTACTGTCCCGACAACAACAAGATCTACCAGTTCTACGCGAAGACGATCGCGCAGGGCGAGACGATCCCGAAGTGTCCCGACAATCCGAAGTTTCGGATGGTCAAAATGATATCGGAATTTGCCATCGGCGGAACCCGGAAGAAGACCTCTGAGGGGTCCGAAGGGTCGGCCGGCGGGGAGCCTGGTGGAGAGGGGATGGACGTGCCGGACGGCATTGATGACTCGCGAATGGAATCCGCCCTCGGCCAGCTCGAGAAGGAGATGGAGAATATCGATGAAAACGACCCCAAGGCGATGGGGCGGATGATGCGTCGGATGGCGGAATTGACCGGTGAGCGGTTGGACGGGGAGATGGAAGAGGTTGTCCGGAAACTCGAGGAGGGCCAGGACCCGGAGAAGATCGAGGAAGAAATGGGCGATGTGCTCGGCGACCCGGATGACGAAGAGGGCGGGGGATACGGCGGAATGGGTGGAATGGGCGGTCCCCCGATGCGGGATCCGACCCTTTACGATTACTAGGGCGAACCCGATCGGCCCTCCGTTTCCGGTTGCCACGGATCCCGGGTCTTTCAGGGTGGCCGAGTGGATATGGATTTGACCGAACGGATAAGGACGGGGCGCGCCGTAGTCACGGCCCAGATCGAGCTGCTGTTGGAAGGGTTCGGAGAATCGGTCAGTCATTGGAAGCACGACGGCACCCGGGTTACGGAAATCGACCTGCGGATCTCGGAGCGGGTTTTCGCCGCTCTCGGAGCCGCCTTCCCCGACGACGATCTCTGCAGTGAGGAAGGAGACCCTGCAGCGGGTCCGCGGTCCCTGGAGAGCCGCTACTGCTGGATCCTCGATCCGGTCGACGGAACCAACAATTTTGCCATCGGGATCCCGATGGTCGCCATCTCCCTGGCTCTCCTCGAAGATGGCGAGCCGGTTTATGGATTTGTCTACGATCTGGGTGGACGGCGACTGCACCACGGAGGGCCCGGTCGGGGGCTCTGGGTGGATGATCAACGCATCGAACCCGGAATTCCCGAGGAGCGCGATGCCCGGATCGTCGCATTGCACAGCCCGATCGACGGTCGCCACCTACCGCTCCTGAAGGCGATTCTGAGGAAATTCAAGATCCGGGCCTACGGGAGCGGCGCCCTGCATCTGACGCACGTGGCCTATGGCCGGATCGATGCGTGTCTCGATTTCACGATCAAGGTCTGGGATATTGCAGCGGCGGTCGCCTTCTGCCGGGAATCCGGGACGGCGATCACGTTTTTTCAGAACAACCCGTTTCCGGTTCGGCGGTTTGATGTCCGGATGCGACCCACGCCGTATCTGGCAGCGTCCCCGGCCATTCACCAGGAGATGCTCCGCGATATGCCGATACCCGGCAAAAAATGACTCGCCGCACCCGGCCACCGGGGGTCACCATGTCCGTCAGCGATGACACCTGAATTCGAAAATCCACCCGAGTCAATTGACGCCAAGGATTACTATACGGTGATGATCCATTTTTACCGGGGAGAACTCGGGCGGATCATGATCTGGAGACAACGGCTCGATATCACCACGAATTGGGCGATCGTCGGTTCGGTCGGCATGATCACGTTCGGTCTCGGGTCGCAGACCCATACCCACCTGATATTCCTCTTCGCCAATTTCCTGATCTTCCTGATGCTGACGATCGAAGCCCGACGCTATCGGTTCTACGATGCCTTCCGCGCCAGGGTACGTATGCTCGAAGCACATTTCATCATGCCGGTCATGATGCGGGAGGCGCGTCTTCTTCAGGGAGACTGGAAAAAAATCATGGCGGAAGACCTGATCATCCCCAGTTTCAAAATGAGCCGGCTCAACGCCACCCTGAAACGTTACCGACGCAATTATGTCTGGATTTTCCTGATCATCGCCGGAGCCTGGTTCATCAAGATCTGGCTGGATTTCCCGGATGCCCACAGTTTCCCGACGTTCATCGCCGCTCTTTCCAACAACCAGCCGATGCCGAAGGGGGTGTTCTGGGTATTGTTTGCCCTATGCTACCTGACCCTGGCCGGCCTTACCGTTGGTTCCTTCCTGATGAAGGAGAAATCCGGTGAATTTTCCTCCAAGGCGATGCGCCGGAAAAAATGGCTGAAGTGACCGGCCGGGCTGGCGCCGGCTCGTCGATTCCGCCGAAGTCCCAACCCTTCCATTATTCAGCCTGATCAGTCGTCACCGATCCCCAGCCAAGTCTTCGTCCCGACACGCCCCATGCCTCCTGGATCCCATTCACCGATACTGCAGCCGGAGAGACTTCGCCGGCTATACATTGACGCCCTCGAGTCGAGGGCGGAGGCCATCCTGGCGTCAGGCCACCCCGGCGGGCGGTTTGGGACCGAGCCCTGGATTGTCCGGGATCAGGATGTGATCCTGCCGCTGGCTCTCCTCTACAAATTCGGGCCGGAGCACCGGAAGGGAAACCCCGAGTTGCTCGGGACGATTGCCGCCGCCGGATGTTACCTGCGGGAACGTCAGGACGCCAGGGGTATGTATCTCTTCAACAAGAAGGACGGATCGGAATGGGGCATGATCTTCATGCCCTGGACCTACCTGCGGTGGATGATCACCTATGACCTGCTGGCGGATGATCTTGCCGAGGAGGACCGGCAGACCTGGGAAGAGGGTCTCCGCCTCGGCTATGCCGGCATTTCCGAGACCGAACTTTCCTCCTCCAGCAACATCTATCCGGGGCCGCTGCCCGGTCAGGCCCCTCCTCCGAAAGGGGAATTCATCCCGTGGATTCACAATATACCCTGTCATCACGCTGCCGGATTGTATCTGGCCGGAAAGCGCTTCGGGCGGGAGGATTGGATGTCGCAGGCCCGGAGCTACCAGCACCAGGTCGTGGCGGCCCAATCCCCCCATGGCTGGTGGACCGAGCACAGCGGCCCGGTCGTGCTCTACAACCGCGTCTATCTGGAAGCCCTTGCCATCTATTTCCAATACAGTGGCGACCCGGTGGTCGGGGATGCCCTCAGGCGCGGCAACACCTTTCACCTGCACTTCACTTATCCCGACGGTTCGAGCATCGAGACGATCGACGAGCGCAATCCGTATCCACCTATCGAATACAAAACCGAGGCGGACGGATCGCCGAGGTGGCTGCCCCGCCTGATGTTTCCCCATCCGGGCCTTTATGCCTCGGCGGATGGAGTCGTCCTGCTCAAGCGCCTGCTCGATGCCCTTGAAGCGAGGGGGGCAAGGGACCTGGACAACGCGGAATATCTCTTTCTCTGTCTCCCGGATGGCGGATTACCGGAAGGAGCGGCCGGCGCCCCGGCGTCGCAATACGCCATGGGCGACAAGGCCCTCGTGGTCAATGAAGGCCCGTGGACGCTCTGTCTCTCCGCCTATTGCGCAACCCGCACGCCCAATCGATTCATCCAGGATCGCCAGAACCTGGTCAGTGTTTTTCACCGGGACCTGGGTATCATCCTGGGAGGCGGCAATACCAAGATCCAACCGCTCTGGAGTACGATGACGGTGGGAGACACCCGCCTCGTGTCTCCTGCAGGGTCGACCCGTGAGACCGATCTGGCTCCGGAAACCGCCCTTTCGTATGTACCCTACACGGCGGTGATTGTCGGGGAAGGGGGAAGAGGAGTCGGACTGACCATCGGAACCGGGGGTGCCCTGCTGAGAATCGGCCTGCGGGTCATTTCGGACAACGCCCTGGAATGGAAAGTCTGCCTGGAAAAGGCCGCTCCCGACGGTAGTGAGGTCGCAAATCACCTCACCTTCATCCGTTACCCGGAAAGCCCGGTGATATTTTCGGACAGGAGTTCCGCCGATCTCGGGATGGACGGGTGGTCCCGTTCCGGACTGGAGTGGATCGGCCATCATGGCTGGAGGCTGACCCTGCCGTCGGCCGCGCGGATCTCATGGCCGGTTCTTCCGCACAATCCCTATACCGGCGACGGGAAGGCCGCATGGAATGAAGGCCGATTGGTGGTCACCCTGCCGTTTGAACGCGAAGGAGACACCTTCACTCTGCATCTGAGCAGGGAATGACCGGGTCTGCGATTTGCAGGATTGTTGAAAGGCCGGATTTGTGCCTGAATTCCGGGGATGAAAGTCGACACTTGTTTTATCGCGGCGATTTTCGCCGTTTTGCCAACCGTCCTGATGGGGGCGAAGACGCCACCTTCGCCCATGGATTACCAGGCGCCGGTCTATCCGGAGGCCCTGCTGGACAGCGGCAAAGACGGCATGGCCAAGATCACTTTCACCGTCAACGAACGTGGCCTGGTCGAGGATCCTGTCGTCGCGGAGGCCTCGGAACCGGAATTTGGCGAGTCGGCGCTGGCGGCGGTTCGTGAGTGGCGTTTCCGACCGGGAACCGAGGATGATGTCGCGATCTCGATGAAGGTGTCCCTGCCTTTCCAGTTCACCGCTTCTCCGGAGAACAAGATCAATGCGGCCCTGCACCGAAAGGTCTTCAAAGTGATTGACGAGACCATTGTGCCGGCGAAAGACCTTGATTCGCGACCGGTCGTGGCCACCCGCAAGCGGGTTCCATATCCGGCGGCCCTCAAGGGATCGGGAACGGAGGAGCGAATCACTCTGGCGGTAGTGATCGGGCCGGATGGTCTGATCTACAATCCCGAGATCATCAAGTACACGGTGAAGGAATTCTATATTCCCGCTCTGGTCACGGCGGCCCAGTGGACGTTTGAGCCGCCGATGAAGGACGGCAAGCCGACCTATGCCCAGTTCGATTTGACCATCTGGGTAATGGAAGGCGACATGCCTGCCGGTCGTGGAGAGACCGGCCGCAAGACACCGCCACCATCGAATTGATCGGGAACAGCGGCTGAACTGATGCTGCCACGCCGGAGGATAACCGGCGCTGATATTCTCTCCCGGGATTGATTTGCGGCCCGCCATCCGCTAAATTCGAGCCATGACGCGGATGGCGGTGGTTCTCCTGTCAATGCTCGCATTGCTTGCCGGGAACGGTCATGCGCGTGCATTTCGGGCTCCGATACCCGAGAAATACCCATCCCCAAGCTATCCGGATGAGATGGAGGGATCGGGTCTCGACGGGCGGGCCGAGCTCATCTTCACCGTGCTCGAAGATGGTTCGGTCGAGAATCCGAGTGTTCGTGAAGCTTCGCATCCGGCCTTTGCCCAGGCAGCCCTGGAGGTGATCGAAGGGTGGCGTTTCAAGCCGGGTCTGCGAGACGGCAGGATTCAGGCAATGAGGGTAGCCCTTCCATTTGTGTTTTACGCCGGTCCGGCCCGGAAGGCGAATGCGGTTCTCGGCCGGGTCGTCTATACGGATATTGACGACATCATCTACAGTCCGGTTGAAGTGGGCGGTCTCCCGGAGATCACCTATCAGCCCATGCCTCCTTACCCGAAAGCGATGCTGGGAAGCGGCCGGACTGAAATCGTCAACCTCACAATGGTGGTCGGTCCCGACGGGCGCGGATACAATATGGAGATTGAGGGGTATCCGCCCAAAGGCTTCGCGTTCGTCGCGGTGGTGGCGGCCAGTCGGTACCGATTCAAGCCCGTGATGTATCGCGGAAAGCCGGTTCACGTCTACACACGCCTGAGCATCGTCATCTCGGAGGATCCGGACCTGGCCCGACGTTCGGGGTCCGACCGGGACGTGGTCGGAGAGACCTTCGATCCACTCGCGGACTATCCGGAACTCTAGCGATCAGACACGCATGATCTGACGGGTTGGGCAGGAGAGGCTTACGCCTCGATTCTTGTCCAGACCGGCTCTGGATCGAGGCGTAAAGCCTCTCCTACACACTCTCGTGGATACCTGATACCCATCAGTTGATCAGCGTCAGTCCACTAGTGTGGCATCAGGCACCCGCAGGCTGCTTTCCGAGACCTACGTCGTGGAGGCACACCAGGTGCGCGCCCGATAAGCCGCGTTGCGCGACAAGCCGCGGACAGGCCACGCCTCCACCGTCGAGCCGCCGGTCCGCCAGCTGGGCACGAGAACCGGAAAGGTGCATGGCAACTTGCAGGGGTGAGTCGCACGGGCAGCTCTACCGCTGCTGACTCAGGGCAGGAGGAAAATCGCCGCCACCCCGGCAAATCCGAGGAACACACCCGTCGCTCTTCTCCATCCAATCGGTTCGCGGAGAAAAAGCGCCGCAAGGATGATGATGAAGATGATCGATGTCTGATTGAGGATCGAGGCCGTCGAGGCTTCCGTGTACTTGAATCCCGCCATCCAGACAAGGAGGGAAAGCCAGGAGCCGAGCGAGGCTCCCAGGAAGATGCTGACCCAGGGCAAGGGACCCCGAAAGACCCGGATGGATTGTTTTGTCCGGCCGGATACGAGAATCCAGGCCACGCATCCCAGGAATCCGACCATCAGGCGCCAGGCCGAAACGGCGAGGGGAGAGGTATCCGCAAGAATCGGTTTGGAGAGAATGACTCCCGAGGCCATCAGGAACATGGCCAGGGCACCATACCCCAATCCCTTCCAGAGAACACCGGTGGGCAGCCGGTCGAAATGGGTGCTGGCCGTCGCAAGCAGAACGCCACCGATGATCAGGATGAAGCCGGCCAGATGGCCCCATCGCAACGATTCGTCCAGGAAGAACACCGAGAGGACGATGACGAACGGACTGTAGAGGCAGTCGACAACCGCAGTCCGACTGGCGCCCAGGAGGTTCAGCGCTTTGAGAAAAAAAGTGTCCGCGACGGTGATGCCAAGCAGGGCTGACAGGCTGAGCAGCCCCAGCTTCTCCGCCGTGAGGTTGTGAAATTCATCCCACCCGACCACCACAAAGGAACCCGCGAACAGAAAAAGGCCGACCACGTTCTTGAGGACATTCAGTTCGACGGCAGGAACGCTGGCCGAGGCCGTGCGCAGGAAGATCACGGCGATCGCCCAGAGCAATGCGCAGGTGACGGAATAGATTTCTCCCAGGTGGCTGACCATTTCGGAAGTTGAGCAGAAGCCGGCGGATCGGCTAGCCTGAAAATGAGCCGGCGACTCACATCCGGCGGAATTCCGCGCCATCGTTCGATTTTGCCGGGATTGGGTTGGCCCGCGCGGAAGAACCGGGCAGACTCCGGTTCCAATGGAACCCCCCATGGAACGCTTCATCGCCATCGACAACGTCTGTGCCTGGCCCAACCTGACCCGAATGGCCGACGGCACACTCATCGCCACGATCTTCAATCAACCCACGCACGGCGGTTGGGAGGGCGATGTGGAATGCTGGGCCAGTCGCGACGAAGGTCGCACCTGGAAGCTGCGCGGAGTCCCCGCGCCGCATGAACCCGGAACCAACCGCATGAATGTGGCGGCCGGCCTGGCTGGGGATGGTGCCCTCGTGGTCATCGCCTCGGGATGGAGTCGGCGGAACAAACCGGGCAATTATTCGAGTGCCCATGAGGGTGAGGTGCTCACCCCCTGGGTCTGCCGTTCGGAGGATGGCGGAATCACCTGGAAACGTACCGGTTCCGTCAAACTGCCGAGGATTGAGCTCTACCGTGGTGTTCCTTTCGGGGACGTCGTAAGGCATGCGGACGGAGCCCTTGGTGTCTGCATTTACGGCGGGGACAAGAACGGAAACCATTCCGAATACTTCACGAGCGACGATGACGGCCTGAACTGGAGGCGGAAGAGTGTGATCGAAGGGGATTCCAGCAATGAGACCGCACCGCTGGTCCTGCCCGACGGCACCCTCCTGGCGGCCGCGCGCACCCGGACGGACTCACGTCTCGAACTCCACCGATCCCGGGACCAGGGGTGCTCATGGGAGGCGCTGGGAGCGTTGACTCTGGCCGGTCAGATCCCGGGGCATCTGCTCCGCCTGGCCGACGGTCGGATCCTGCTTTCCTTCGGCATGCGCAACAAAGGGATGCACGGAGTGGGGGTACGCCTGAGCAGCGATTCCGGAGAGACCTGGGGTGCCCCGCGGGTGATCGTCAACTACCATGCCGAGACGGACGGGGGCTACCCCTCAAGCGTCCAGGTGGAGGACGGGACAATTGTGACGGCCTATTATTGCGGCGGGATCGAGACACATCAGCGGTACCACATGGGCGTTGTCCGCTGGAAGGCGGAGTAAGTGGATCTACATTCGCGCAGAAGCCGCACCCGCGGGTGGTTTCTCCGGATTCAGGGCATCCGGCAGCCTGGTTGCGGGGAAGAGTAATCGGAATACCTAGTCGAGTGTCTCCAGGAACTGGATCGCCCGATTCTCTTTCCAGCCCCGGTCGTCCGGTTCTTTTCCAGGAAACCCGACGTGTCCACCCGTGTCCGGGAACTCGAGACGGAGTGCGGGGTTAACCGCGTCCTCCCCTTCAGGAAAACACTCCGGACTGAGAAACGGGTCGTTGCGCGCATTCACGAGAAGGGTCGGCACCCGGATCGCGGGCAGGAACTGGCGGGAGCTGCACCGGGTCCAGTAGTCGTCGGCATCCCGAAATCCGTGCAGGGGGCCGGTATAGCATCCGTCGAATTCGCGAAAGGTCCGCATGGAATCGATACCGGATAGATCGATTGAACCGGGGTGCTCCCGGGCATAGTGGCGGATCTTGGCGACGAGAGTGCGCAGAAACCGCTTCATGTAGATGCGGTTGAGGGGCCGGGCGAGGACGGACGCGCTGGAAGCGAGGTGGCAGGGGACCGAGAAGGCAACAGCCGCCTTGATCCTCTGATGGACCTGATCGGGCGCTTCACCAAGGTACTTCAGCGTGATATTGCCTCCCAGACTGAAGCCGACGAGGGCGATCTTGTCGTAGCGTTCCGCCACATGGGCGATGACCGAACGGAGGTCTTCCGTTTCACCGCTGTGGTAGAACCGCCGGGTTCGATTCGGCTCACCGCTGCAGCCCCGCAGGTTGAGGGCAAGCACATCGCGCCCCGGATCAGCCGTCCAAAGCGCCCGGGCCATGGCAATGATATAGGGGGAACGGGCGGAACCCTCGAGCCCATGAATGAGCAGGCCGAGGTTCGCTGATCCGGACGCGAGCCAATCCAGGTCGACAAAATCGCCGTCGGGCAATTCGAGACGTTCCCGGCGGTAGCCGGGATCCCGCCGACTTCCGGCCAGGGCCGGCTCGAGGGTCTGAAGGTGGCCGCCGGGCAACCACCAGGGGGCCCGGTAGAAGGAAGGAGAAGTCGCCGGCACGATGGAAACGACCTCCGGGGCTCAGGAATTCACGGTCAGGACCTTGCCGGCGAAAGCGTGGAGCAGCTTCACGTATCCGATCCGGCCGCGTTCAAGACTCTCCAGGTGGATGTACTCGTTGGGGGCGTGGATATTGGTATCCGGCGTTCCCCAACCACAGACCAGCGTGTCCACGCCGAGGACTTCCCTGAAGACGGGCAGGACGGGAATGCTCCCCCGATCCGGCACGCGTAGGGATCCTTCCCATACAGATCCTGAAGCACAGAGCGCGCAATTCGGATGGCCGGATGATCCAGCGACATGGAATAGGCATCCGCCCTCACTCCGCCGAAATGAACTTCGGCCCGGACCCCGACCGGAGTCTCACGCTCCACATGCTCCCTGATCAGGTGAAAGATGCGGTCGGGGTTCTGGGAGGCAACAAGGCGGCAGGTGATCTTGGCGTGGGCTTCGGAAGGGATAACCGTCTTCATGCCTTCGCCCTGGAAACCTCCCCAGATTCCGTTGATCTCAAGGGTGGGGCGGGATGTCCGCCGCTGTTGGGTGGAAAATCCGGGTTCGCCGTGCAGTGCCGGCACTCCGAGCCTTTCCGTGTATCCGGTTTCATCGAAAGGCACCCGGGCGGCCAACGCTTCCGCCTGGGGGTCGATCGGATCGACATCGTCGTAGAATCCGTCGACCGCAATCGTGCCGTCCGGAAGCCGCATGGAAGCCAGGATCCGGGCGATCGCCTCCAGCGGATTGAGGACGGCTCCTCCGTGCATCCCGGAATGCAGATCACCGGAGGGTCCGGATACATGGAGTTCAAGACTGGTCGCCCCCCGGAGTCCGAGAATCAGGTTGGGGGTGTCGAGCGACCATTGGCCTCCGTCGGCACTGACCACCAGGTCACCGGCAAATCGCTTCCGCTCCTTCAGGAGGCAGGCCCCGAGTGAGGGACTTCCGATCTCCTCTTCGCCTTCGAAGCAGATCTTCACGTTGACGGGCAGTCTGCCCTCGACCGCAATCAGCGTCTCGAGTGCCGCCAGGACTGTAATCACCCCGAGTTTGTCGTCCGAGGCGCCGCGGCCGTAGAGGCGGCCGTCCCGCACTTCCGGTTCGAACGGGGGTGACTGCCAGAGATCGAGCGGATCGACCGGCTGAACGTCGTAATGGGCGTAGAAGATCACGGTCGGTTGTCCGCCGGCGTGAAGCCAATCGGCGTAAACGACCGGATGTCGGTCCGTCTCAAGAACCGTGGCATTCTCCATGCCGATCGCTTCGAATCGATCCCGCAGCCACGCTGCGGCGTTCCGGATATCCTGCCGGTTCCGACTGTCACCGGACTGGCTGGGGATCCTGATCAGTTCCTTCAATTGCTCGAGGTGGCTCTCCCGGTGCTGTTCAAGGTATTCGGATGTGGTCATTGGCTGATGGACGCATGCTCCTCATGCCGCCGGCGGAGGCAAGAACAGGATGCCCCGGATTTTCCACCCTGCCGGCTCGAAATCGTTCAGCCTGGGAGGGAACGCGGGGGTATTGCCTTGTCCTCGGCGGGTTCTCTGGAAAGATCCCGTCCACATGAGGCGTTCCAAGGTTCTGGCAAAAATCCGGGCGGGCGAAGTTGCCCGAATCTGCAATTTCGGTCACTTTCTACCCTACGCGCCGAAGCAGGCGGCTCTCGCCGGATTCGACGGGGTCTGGATGGACGGCGAACACCGGGCCTGGAACCCACGGGAGGTCCAGGCAATGATCGCTTTTCATCATCTGGCCGACATCGACTGCCTCTGGCGTCCGCCAACCCTCGAGAAAACTGGGCTCTACCGGTTGCTGGAGGACGGGGCTTCCGGAGTCATCATCCCCCATGTCTCGACGCCGGAGAAGGCCGCCGCCATCGTGGAGGCGACCCGCTATCCGCCCATCGGCGACCGGGGCTTTGACGGAGTCGGCCTTGACTGCGGGTTTGACTTTCAGCCCTTCGAATCGACCCGGGACAGTAATCGGGAGACCGTGGTATCCGTGCAGTTGGAAACGCCCCTGGCGCTGGAGAATGCCGATGCCATTGCCGCGATCGAAGGGGTCGACATTCTCTTTCTGGGTCCCGGAGATCTTTCCCTTCGTCTGGGTTGTTCCCCCGCAGCCGGAGATCCCACCATGCTGGAAGCCGAAAAGCGGGTCGCCGCGGCTGCCGCCCGCCACGGGAAGGCCTGGGGCCGTCCGGTCGGCTCGAAGGAAGACATGGCGATCATCGTGGAACTGGGTGCGCGCTTCGTCATCATGGGGGGGGATTTCACCTGGGTCATGAACGGACTTAAGTCGGTCCAATCGGTCTTCAACGAGGTTCTGGGCGAAGCCTGAGGGCTTCCCCCCCGTTATCCCTGAAGTCCGGCGGGTCCGGATTCCGAGTCGTCACGCCGAGTCGTCAGCCCGGAGCAATCCGCGGGACCCTGCGGATTCGGTCCACGGTGTCGGGACAACACCGCGCCGGTCAATGGAGCGAACCAAAAAAAGTCGTCGCCCCATGGAATGAGATTGCTGCAGCTAATGGATGCTATAGGCCGACTCTTGTCGGTTGATTGGCTGTATTTACTGTGCACTCTGCTCCGACGGCGAGTTCTCACTGCATGCAAACCGGATCGTCACTTTCAAACGTTTCGACGGCTCGATTTCGCATGGCGAGCGCTTCGATGCGGTTTCTGATACCGACAATCATCATCTTCCAGCCCATCGGGATTCGGGCTCAGGAATCTTCAGGTGGGAATGCGAGCCCACAGGTCGCTTCGCAGGACTCAGCCAAGACGTCCGAGGCCATCACCAGCACCAAGGACGAGGTCAACCTGGTGAAGGATGGTTCGGTGGCCGACTCCCTGAAACGCAGGCCGGACCTGCGCTTTGGCAATGTGACGGTCGATGGTGAGAAATCCCAGGTCTCGCTCTCGTCCATGTCGTCGGCCGGAGTGGAAGCCGTTGAGGTGCTCAAGGCGATCACTCCCGATGTGGACGCGGATTCAATCGGCGGTTCGGTCAGTGTTCGGTCGAAACCCGCCTATGACCAGGGAGAGCGAACCCTGCAGGGCAGCGTGACATTCGACTACGCCTCCCTGTTTGATACCTGGAATCCGAGCGCGAGCGTGACCTTCGGTGAGGTATTGGGGGCGAACCGGAATCTCGGTTATCTCTTCACCGTCAACGGGGGCGACGATACCCACGGATTCGATCGGCTCTTCCATCAATGGGGACCGTCACCGGTTGAGGGCGGAGACTTTGCCTTCATTGATGAGACCTACTTCAGTCAGCTGAAGGAGGAGGTGGTTTCGCTGGAGCTGACAGGGGCGGTGGATTTCCGGTTGAACGAGGTCTTTTCCTTCTTCGTCAAGGGCAACTATCAGGACTCAACAGGCGACCTTTTCATGCCCCGTTACCGGCAGCGCTTCGGTGCTGGTAATGTCGAGTCTGCTTCCGCGGACAGCGCGGTGGTCCGCGATGCCTCGGTCAAGCGGGACATCGTGGATGATGAATGGAAGTACCACCTTTATTCCGTGGCGGCAGGAGGCTACGCCAAGACGAAGGACATCGACCTGGACTACAGATTGTCCTATGAGACATCGGGATCTGACGAGGAGGACTTCTTCACGCTCGACTTCCGGGCGGACGGAGTCGATCTGAGCTACGACCGGAATGACCGCCAGTTTCCCGAGTTCGCGGCGACCGGCGACCAAAAGATCGATGATCCGTCCATCTTCCTTTTTGAGGACATGATGCGCCAGGTCTGGCGCCAGTCCCAGAGCGACCTGATCGGGACGGTGAACCTGAAGGTCAAGCACGGTCTGGGCACAGCGGGGACCGGATTCTGGAAAGTCGGGGCCAAGGCCCGATCACGTGACGTCGATCAACTGGCGGACTCCCGGATCTACGATGGCTTTGACGGGGATTTTTCACTGGCGGACGTGGTGGCACCGTATGGTGACGACAAGGTATTCGAAGGCCGCTATCGACTTGGTCCGATGGCCGGCCCGAGCCAGTCGCGGGCGTTTATCGATCAGAACTCCGACCGGTTTGTCTACAATGTAAACCGATCCAGGGAGGAGTCCGATCCCGCCACCTACAATGCATCCGAACTGATCACGGCGGCATACGGGATGGGCAGTTATGAGACCGGGCCACTGCGATTTATCGCCGGCGTCCGCCTGGAGAAAACCTCCATTGACTACCTGGGCCGCGAGGTGGTCTTTGGAGAAGACGGTGATTATGAGGGGACGAATGAACAGACGGGCAGCAGCAGCTATACCAACGTCTTCCCCGGTCTCCACGCCCGGTATCGTTGGGGTGACCGGTTGACCGTCATCGGCTCCTACACCCAGTCGATTCAACGGGCCCCCTATTCGCAGATCGTCCCCTACCGACTGGTCTACCGCGAAGACCTCTTTGTCGAGGAAGGCAATCCCGGCCTGGACCCGACTCTCTACGACAATTTCGACCTCGCCTTCGATTTCAATCTGCCGGCGGATGGACTCCTCTCCATCGAACTCTACTCCAAGAAACTGCACAACGTCGTGTATCCGTCGACCTTTCTCCTGGTGGATGGCCCATACGCCGGATTCGAGCGGCGCAGGCTGGAGAACGGTCCCGATGGAACCATCCAGGGACTCCAGGTCACCTGGTCGCAGGGGCTGGGCGCAGTGTCGGAGTTCCTCGAGCCGATTTCATTCAACGCGAACCTGATTCTGCAGAATTCGGAGATCGAATTCGACGAACGTCCCGACGAAAAGCTTTCCATCACACGAATACCCGGGGAAGAATTCTCGCTGACCCTCGTCTATGAACGCGCATGGTTCTTTGGCCAGGTCGAGCTCAAGCATGTCAGCGACATGCTGCTATATGTCGGGGATACCGCAGCATTCGACCACCGCGGCTACCCGACCGATGTGGTGAATCTGGCAATGAGCTTCCAACTGTCAAAGGGCATCCGCCTGATCGCCGAAATCGACAATCTGACGGGCGAGCCTCCGTCCTATTCACAAGGCGGTCCGCAACCCTACAGTTATGAGGGCGATGAGGACCGGCCTTATCAGCATCTTCAGAACACCTGGGTAGGTCGCCTCGGGGTTCGATTCGAACTCTGAACCGGGCCTGGGTCGGTTGATTCAATCGGTGCCAGCACGATCTGGACTGCGTATGGTCCGAGCCGCTGTCTCCCGTTGATGCCCTTGGAATGGATTGCCCCATTCCGGATCCTCCCGCTATGAACGGGAAGTCGTGCCTATTGCAGTCAGGCTTCGTATTTGCGCTTCTGGACCTCTCGGCCACCGAAAGTCGGGCCAGGGGGGGCTTTCCCAGATCTTCAGCCGGAACCTCACTAGGAATAGGGATCAGCCGCATCCCGAAGACCGTCGCCGAGGAAATTGAAGGCGAGGACGGTCATCACGATGAAAACCACCGGCATGAGCAGCCAGGGATAGTTGGCGACCACTTCGAGGTTGAAGCAGTCCTGAAGCATGACGCCCCAACTGACCACCGGGGCCCGCAAGCCGAGTCCAAGGAAGCTCAGGGCGGTTTCGCCGAGTATCATGCCCGGTACGCTGAGGGTAAGGGTCACGATGATATGACTGGTGAAACCGGGCACGAGATGCCGGAAAATGACGCGGGCGTGCCCCGCCCCGAGAAGCCGGGCGGCCACCGCATAATCCTCTTCACGCAGGGAAAGAATCTTTCCCCTGACCACCCGGGCCAGCCAGGTCCAGTTGAGGGCACTGAGTACAACGGTGATCGCGAAATAAACCTGCAAGGGCGACCAGTCCTTCGGCAGGATGGCCGCGATGGCAATCCAGAGCGGCAATTGGGGGAAGGCGTTGATGATCTCGATCGTCCTTTGGATGAGGTTGTCGATGGATCCGCCCACGTAACCGGAAATCCCGCCGATAATCACGCCGACCAGGAAGGTGACGGAGATTCCGGCCAGGCCGATGGAAAGACTGATGCGGGCTCCGTGGATGATCCGGCTCCAGATGTCATGACCGTAGCGATCCGATCCGAAGAGGAAGAAAGTTGCCTCCGCCGGAGAGGGACCATGGTCGGACTCGGCCAGGCGTTCGTAGTCCACGCCGAAAAACCTGTGCTCGAACGGCACGAGACCGAGCAGGCGATAGGGTTCGGAACGGACGAAGAATCCGAGCGGAACTTTCAGGTCGGAGTGCTCGACATAGAAGTTCTTCAGGTTGGTTGGACTGATGTGATTGGAAATCGCGTAGGTGTGCAGGCCGTCTTCAAAGTTGAAATGAGGCAATTGGGGAGGAGCGAAGATGAAGTTCATGTTTCGCTCGTTCTGGCCGACCGGCGCCATGAAGTCGGCGAAGAGCGCCAGGGCATAGATGATGCACAGGGCGATGAGTGAAACGAGGGCGAGTCGGTGTCGCGCGAACCGCAGCCGGATCAGCTGCCATTGGGTCAGGACCCCGAGGTCGATTCCTTCGGGTGTGATCAGGACTGTTTCGTCAGGTGCCCGTGCATCGGTCATCGGCTGCCTCCTTCCATTCGAATCCGGGGATCCAGGGCCAGCAGAAGAAGATCGCTGACCAGCGTACCCATTACGCCGAGCAGGCTGAGCATCATGAGCATGGAGCCGGCCAGGTAGATGTCCTCGGCAAAAAGTGACTCGAGGAGCAAGGGTCCGACTGTGGGCAGGCTGAGGACCATGGCGACGATCGCTTCGCCGGACACGAGAGCGGGGAAGAGGCCACCAATCCCGGAGATAAACGGATTGAGGGCCAGGCGGACGGGGTATTTGACCAGCAGTTTCATCGGCCGGACGCCCTTGGCGCGGGCGGTGGTGACGTACGGTTTCCTCAACTCGTCCAGGAGGTTGCCGCGCATGACCCGAATCATTCCAGCGGTGCCGGCAATGCCGATGACCACGACGGGAAGCCAGATGTGCAGCAGCAAGTCCTTAATCTTCGGCCAGTCCCATTCCGGTTGGGAAGCGAACTGTGGTGAAAAGAGCCCGGAGACATTCAGTCCGAGGAACTCGCTGCTCCAGTACATGAGCAGAAGCGCGAGGAGGAACCCTGGAACGGACATCCCGATGAAGCCGATGAATGAAACGACATAGTCGAGTATGGAATACTGCCGGACGGCTGAGAAAATGCCGATGGGCAGGGCTATGCACCAGGTGAAGAGTATGGTGAAAAGCGAGATGACGATGGTCAGGGTGAGCCGGTCGCCAACGATGGAGTTGACCGGATCGCCGTTGAACATGGAGCGGCCCATATACCCCTGAAGCAGACCGAGGTCCTCGCCTGAAAACGTGGTGAACCAGAGCAGGCCGGTCCACCGGAGATACTGGACGAATTGCGGGTCGTTCAGGTGAAAATCGCGCTTCAGTCGTTCAATTTCCTGCAGGTCGGTCGAGGCGCCGGTCTGCTCCAGTTCAAGGATCTTCGTCGTGGCGAAATCTCCGGGAGGGACCTGGATCACCGTGAAGACGATGATGGAGATGACGATCATGGTCGGAACCATGATGGCAATCCTTCGACCAATATAAGGATGCCTGACCGCCACGAGGATCAGAAAGGTGACCAGGATGCCCAGGAGAAGGAACTTGAGGAAGGGAATGCCGCCGTTGTCACTCTGAATCTCCGAACCCTCCGTAATCTGGTTCGGCCGCGGGGTCACCGTCAGCACCTCGCGACGCATCTGTTCCATGGCGCCTTCGGAGTCACTCCGGCTCTGGAAGTAGAGTGTTTCCATGCCGATGTTTTGCGGACTGAGGACGTCCCAGGTGACCACCGCCATCTCCGGCACATTGTGAAGGTCGTTGGTCGCGGTCATGATGCGGGGCGGTGTTGCCGAAACAGCGATGGTCCAGGTGTTTTCCCTGGCGATCTCGAGGATCTGCAACATGATCTCGGCGCGTTCCTCTTGCGTGAGGGCCTCCTTGACGCCTTCATAGAGCTCCATTGCCCGGCGCAGCGGATGATCTTCGGGCGGTTCCACGGCGCCCGGGATGTCGGCCAGAGGGTTGTCGTAGAGACCGCCCCGCAGGTACCAGGTCGCATAGGAGCGGGCATAAAGGCAGAAGATGTTCAGGGGAACGAAGAAGCGTGGTTCCAGAATCGGCATGAACTCCCCGTTGCCAAACCAGACCCCGATATCGTGGCTCTCGGCGGCCGTTTCGGTCCCAAACAGGCGGTCGGAGCGGTTCAGGAAGGTGATGCGCAGCCCGATATCCCGCCAGAATTCCGTGATCGAATGGTAGAGGGCGGAGGCATTCTGGCTGGCGTTCTGGGCATAGAGGAAGAACTGCGCCTTGGTGCCGTCCGGAAATGTGCGCATGCCTTCCGCGTCCCTTTGGTCAAGGCCGATTGAGTCGAGCAAATGGGCCGCCCGTTCCGGGTCGTATTCGATAAATGCTTCCCGCAGGCCGGGAAGAAAATAGTCGCCCGACTCCGGACCGGGCCCGATCTGGGCCGGGATCGGCACGTTGCTGTATTCATATCGGATGATCGGTCGCCGGTCGATGGCCAGCGAGAGCGCCTGTCGAAATTCCTTCTTGTTCAGGTATTCACGTTTCCAGACGGTGGACGGATCCTCCGGGTCGATGCGGCGCAACAGGTTGGGCTGAATGACGAACGGGGATCTTGCGCTCTCGTACCAGTGGAGGACCCGGAAACCCTTCGCCTCCTGGTTGTCGACCAGAAGGGTGTATTGCCCCATGCCGACTCCGCTGGGTTGAAAGTCGAGTTCACCGTTGGTCGCCGCCACCTGGATCATTTCATCGGTCTTCACCTCGACCATGACCCGGTCAATATAAGGGAGCTGACGGCCTTCGGCATCGACTGCAGGGTAATAGGGATTGCGCACCCAGCCATGCGGCGGGTTCGGTTTGAAGGTCCGGTAAACCCAGGGCCAGAGGCGGGGGTGCTCGGGGTTGTTGAATTCCTTGATCCGTGTGTAGACCGCGTTGTCCGTGCTGACCCGGAGGGCTGAACGCATCTGGCGACGGTCTTCCGGGTTACCCAGACGGGGATGGTACTTGCGCAGGTAGTGGGCCGGGGCATTGACCATGCCCTGTCCGGCCCAGGAGGCCAGTCTCTCGAGAAAAATCCCGTTCGGGTGGGGAAAAGTGAAGCGGACCGTATAGGGGCCGAGCGCCTCGACCGTTCCGAGTTTCCCCCTGACCATCATGGCATCAAGCGGGGCGGGAGTCAGCTCGGTGTCCGTCTGTTCTTCTTCCCACCAGTAGAGGATGTCCGCCGATGTGAACGGCTCGCCGTCCGACCACCGGATGCCGGGCCGCAGTTCAAAAGTGTAGGTCTTCCCGTCCTCGGACATTTCCCAACTCTTGGCCAGATGCGGGACAATCGGATAACCGAGAGGCGACCACCGGACGAGCCCCCCCCCCGAATAATAGAACTCCATCAGGCGAAGTCCGTTGGTGCTGTTGGTCAGGACGTTCATGGTACCGCCGTAGCGCCCCGCGCCCTCCGCCCCCTCCATCACGATCGGCTCGGGACCGATTCGATCAATCACCGGATCGAGTTTCCCTTCCTCCACCAGCGGAGCCAGCAGCGGCGGCTCACCTCTTGGCCACCAGTCCGCTTCGGGTCCGAGGGAGTAGTCGACTTCCACCGTAACGACCGGCGGGTTATCAATATCGATGGCAACCGCGCGCGCCTCTTCCATCATGGCGACTTCATCCGGATCGAAATACGGCATTTCCGTCGGCAGTTCCGGCTTCATCACCCAGCCCCAGAAAAGCATGAAGGCCGCGAATCCGGATAGGACCGCGAGGCAGAGGGCGGGAAATCGAAAGCGATGGGGCACGAGAGAGCTAGGGACGAAAGTTGTGCACGGATCCACCGGATGGCAAATCGGTTTTCCGGAACCGGGCGAGCGACGGTCAGCGGGAATACGAAAAACTCTTGCGGCGGCGGCGGTCAGCCGCCTCCGGAATCGCTGGATCACGCGCCCAGATAATCCGTCGGTTGCACCTCTTCGCGGACCTGTCCATCGACTCGGTCGACCCGGTAGACCTTGGCGTTCGGCCGGGAGGAGACCATCCGATGAGGTTTGCCGTCAATAAAATGGACGGCGGCACCGTCGTCCGCCGCCCAACCCGACGGAAGCTCTCCGTCACGCATCATCCGGTGAAGGGCGGGGCGCCGCCCGATCTCACCGTCATAATGAGGCGTAAAGCAGCCCTTGAGAATCCCCAGGCAGGGAAGGGCACTCAGCGTCCCGGGCAATGAATCCGTCGTACAGGCCTCGAACCAGCAATTGGCGCCGGCACTCACCCCGGCAAGAACGGTCCCATTGCTGCAGGCCTCGATGAGAATACGTTCAAGCCCCCATTCCCGCCAGAGTGCGAGCATGCTCTTGGTGTTCCCTCCGCCGACATAGATGATGTCCTGGGTCATGAGGAAGCCCTCGAGATCGATGGTGTGGGGCGCAAAGAGGGACAGGTAGGTTGGCCTGGACGGCAACTTCGCGTAGGCCTTGAAAAAGGCAATCGTCTGGCGCTCCGCATTGTCGGTGCCATGCGGCAGAAAACAAACCGACGGCCGCTCCGCCCGCGATAGGCCCAGAAGATAGCGGTCGAGCAGGGGATTTTCGGGTTCCATCAGGAAGCTGCCTCCTCCCATCGCAAGAATTTGACCGTTCATGGATGTTGGTTGGAACCGGGTTCAGAGCTCGGGCGAGCTGGGGAAGTGTGCGCTTTCACGAGTCAGAGGAGCCCGAGGACGTTTTCGGGCGGTCGACCGAGGACCGCTCGCTCGCCGCGTATAACGATAGGCCGCTCGATCAGGGCGGGATTTTTCGTCAGGAGGTCGATCCAGGCGGAGCGGCTTCTTTCGTCCACCGGAGATAATCCCAGCTCCCTGGCGAGGGGTTCGTTGAATCGCACAAGGACGCGGGGATCCACCTTCAACTTTTGTATGGTATGGGTCAGCTCCCTCTTGGTCAGCGGCTCTTCCAGATAGAGAAGGAGTTCAGGCTCGATGCCGCGTTGCCGAAGCAGCTCAAGAGTCTGCCGGCACTTGCTGCACCGCGGGTTGTACGTGATCGAAGTGGGCATGGGCGGGGGACGGGGAATTCCGGGTTGGGTTCAAGAACAATCTCTCAGCGAGCACAGTCAAAGGAATAGGGCGCGCGACGTGCCCGGTCGCCGAGAGTCTCGGCGATACGAAGGACCTCGTTCCACTTGGCGGTTCGCTCACTGCGTTGGATGGAGCCGACTTTCAACCAGCCGGCATTGGTTCCGACTGCCAGGTGGGCGATGAAGACGTCTTCCGTTTCGCCGGATCGTGCCGAAACCACCGGCTCCCAACCGGCTCCCCGGGTCAGGGTGATGGCGTCGAGTGTCTCTGAGACGGTGCCGATCTGGTTGAGCTTGATCAGGACGGCGTTGCCGGCTCCGGCAAGAATTCCTTTGCGGATGGAGGCTGCGTTCGTGGTGAAGAGGTCGTCTCCGATCACGATCGTCCTGCCGCCCTGTTCCCTGGTCAATTGAGCCCAGCTCTCCCAGTCGTCTTCACCGAAGGGATCCTCGAGCATCCGCACTCCGTAGGCTTCGATCCACCGATTGAGCCGCTGCCTCCAGGCAGCCGGATCGAGGGTGGTTCCTTCACTGGCGAAATGGTAACCGCCATCCTCCGTCCTCAATTCGGTGGCCGCGATATCAAGGGAGAGCACGACGTCGTGTCCGAGTTTCAATCCGGCCGAGGCCACGCTTACCGCCAGAAACTCAAGCGCCTCTTCGCAGGATGCGAATGCCGGCCAATATCCCCCCTCATCGGCGCAGCCGCAGAATTTGCCTTTGGCTTTCAGCCGACGTCCGGTTTCCCGAAAGACCCGATCGGTGATCTCGAGGCATTCCCGAAAATCCCGGGCATGTGGAGCCACCACCATCAGGTCCTGAATGTCGAGCGAACCGGGTGCATGAGCGCCTCCGCCGATAATCTGTATCTCGGGCCGCGGCAGGATGTCGCCACTGGTCGACGCAAGGGAAGCGATATGTTCAAAGAGGGGAATGCCCCGGGAACGGGAAGCGGCCACGCAGGCGGCCATGCTCACGCCGAGGATGGCGTTGGCTCCGAGCCGTGACTTGTCAGGGCTCCCATCGGCACGGCACAAGCGGGCGTCCACGCGGGCTTGATCTTCGGGATCCAGACCCATGACGGCGTCGGCCAGTTCGGTTTCCACATGGGTGACCGCCCGATCAACGCCCTGGCCATCGAAAACGCCGCCACCATCCCGCAGTTCCAACGCTTCCCGCGAACCGGTGCTGGCTCCCGAAGGCACGATGGCCCGTCCGAGGGTTCCATCATCGAGGATGACGTCGACCTCTACGGTCGGTCGTCCCCTTGAATCCAGCACCATCCTTCCCTTCACTTCAGTTATCGCGGACATGGTCGGAAGCGGCTGGCAAAGTGTTCAATGAGTTCACCGGTGGCAGGAGGGGGATCCAGGATCTGGTCACGCGCGAATGCACGGGTGGCTTCGCGTTGTTGTTCGGTGAGATACTCGACCGGCGATTTGCCGTCAATACGCGCCAGCATGAGCATGGGAAGGAGCCGGCCGACCCGTTCGTCGGGGTCCGCAAAGGCGGCTTCCTGGATTTCGGAACAGTAGGCGGAGAAAAATTCGGTGATGCCCGCAAACACTTCGGTGAGCCGATCAGGTCGGCACACCCCTTTGAGCAGCAGATGGTTGATCAGGAAAGCCAGGTCGAAGGCTGGGTCGCCGAAGACGGCCACTTCATGATCGAGAATGACCATGCGCCCGTCTACCTGAAGCATGATGTTCTTTGGCGAGTAATCGCCATGGATCAGGCACACCCTGTTCCGAACCAGACTGTCAATGCCGGTGTTGATCTGCGATGAGAGGTCCGGGTGACGCCGGGCGACCGTCCGGAGGTAGGGATCGATCCGCAATTGATCGAAGAGGTCGTGGTGGGCAAACCGTCCCGCCAGTTCAGGGCGATGTGAGGTCCGGCTGTGAACCCGTCCACATTACGGCCGGCCTGTTTTGCGGTTGCCCGATCGGATTGCCCGTTCAGGTCGGATTTTCCAGGTCCGCGCGTCGGTCAGGTATTCCATGACAAGAGCTGCTCCACGGGATCTTCGAAGATCAACCTCGACGCTTGCGGCTCGATTGCGGCGTAGATCCGGATCGACGCCCGTTCCGCAGCATTGCGCTTGGGATCCGCTTCCCAACGGTCGGCTACTTTCAAGCGGGGAAGGGCTTTTTTCACGCAGACCGGAGGGCCGGAGGGTGGATCGGCTCTGAAAATCGATGATGAAACACCACCGGGCAACGCCTCGATCCGGGCGCACTCATCGTCCCCCATCAAGCCGGCCCGGCGAAGAGCGGATTGGATATCATCCAGGCAAGGAGGATGATTCATGACGGCGTATCCAACCCATCTATTCCCGTTCCGCCTGCCCGATCCCGGTGGGCGATCCGGTTTCGAGCGGGTCATGCCCGAAAACGCTCCGGAATTCGCCAGGTGTCAGCCTGCCGCCATATTCGCAGGCCTCAAAAGCTTCGAGCAGGAGGGGCTCGCCGGTCGAGATCTTCCGGAGTCGTGCCGGAATGCGTTCCCGATGGCGCCGGCCAAGATCGCCGTCGTGGGCCTTCATCCGGTTCGAAAGCCAGACCTCACGTTTGGCCGGATCTGACGGGACCTCGGCCTGCCCTTCGACATGTGGGAGCCACTCGAAGAACTGGCTTCGATGACAGGCCATGGCTTTGATCTTCCGGTCAAACGTCGGGTTGATCACGACAAAGGCGTCGGGCGTAAACGGATACGGCCTGGTGAATCCGTCCGACAGGTAGAAGATGGCGGGATTCCTTTGCAGCGGAGGGAACTCCGGGCAAACGTGCGGCACCATCACCATATAGGCCGCATCCTGGACAATCTGCGACGTATAGCGGTGATCCGGATGGTAGTCATTGGGCCGGTGGGTCAGCACGAGATCCGGGTGCCATTCCCGCACCAACCGGATGATGGCCCGGCGAGCTTCCAGGCTGGGTTCCAGGGACCCGTCGGGAAAAGGGAGAACCTCTGATTCGATGCCGAGGGTGTTTGCGGCAGCCCTGGTCTCGGCCAAGCGGATGCCCACCAATTCCTCCGGAGGGACAAGATGGTGGCCGCTGCGTCCATCGGTCACGCTGACAAACTTGATGACATGGCCGGCATCCACCCAGCGGGCGGCGGATCCGCCGCACTTGTATTCGGCATCATCCGGGTGCGCGCCGACAACGAGGATGCGGAGCGGGGCGGGCATGGTTCAGAAACGGTTGAGAAACTGGAAACTCTCGCGGATTGAGCCGACCATGTCGGCGTTGCCGGATTCATCCTCGATCGCAAAGACACCCGTATAGCCGATCGATTGAAGCGCGGCAATGTAGGCGTCCCAAGGCACGTTGCCCAAACCACAGGTGGCGCGCCTGGTTTCGGGGTTCCAGTCTTTGGCGTGGGTGTGCGCGATGTAGTCTTTTAGGGTGTGAACGCCGCGAACGGTGCCTTCTTCCGATCCAAAGCGAAGCAGGTTGCAGGGGTCATAGTTCACCTTCAGGGCGGGGCTTCCGATTTTCTCAAGGAACGTCCGGAGTGCCTCCGGGGTTTCCTGGCCGGTTTCCGGAGCAAAGACCGCTCCGACCTTTTCGGCGTGAGCCGCGATGGCACCGACGGACCGGAGGAGGGTCTGGTAGGACCCGGAACCGGTGTCCTCGGGTATCTCGCCCACGTGCGTGGTCACGAGCGGGGCACCCAGGTCGACGGAGAGGCTGAGAACCTCATTGGTTTTCCGGATGCGCCACTCCAATCCATCTTCCTCATCGAGCCCGCCGAAGGTCACGGAACCCATAAGTTGGGAGCAGAAGCCGCTGAATCCGATACCGAGTTCTTCGGCGATTCTGACCGCCTCCCGACGGACGGCCGGCGTGGCCATCTCAGGATCGAGGATACAAGGCGTGTATTCCACGTTGACCGCCCACGGTTGGACTGACCTGCAGCCAATCTCCGCTACGATTTCCATGTGGCGCCGCAGAGTGGCGAGATCCGGGGTCGGCCCGAGGGTCCAGATGGCGCATCCGATCTTGAGTGAGTTCATGGTATTCAGGTCTCCTAAAGCTTGGCCAGCATGGCTTTGAATTCGGCGAATGCCTTCGGGAGGTTGGCCAGCGGGTCCCCCTCGACCGACTCCATGGTGACAGTGCCGCGAAATCCGGAGGCCTTGAGTGCTTTGAGGACCCGCACAACTTCCGCGTCCTTCACCCGGCCCTCCTGGTCGCAGTAGGTCGCCTTGACGTGGGCATGGCACGCAAGATCGAGCAATTTGAGATTGCCTTCAGGCCCCTCGTAGAGGTTCCCCGTGTCAAAGTTGAGGCGGAGGTATTCGGAGGGGCATTCCTCGAAGAGTTGCCGAAATTCCGCCACATTGTCGGTCAGGGGACCGTGGGATTCGAGCGCCAGCATGACCGACCGCTCCTCAGCGTAGGCGGTGACCTCCCGCAGACATTCCATCATCTCCTTCTTCAGGCGCCGGCCCTGTTCCCGGTCGCCCCAACCGGCATGGAAGATGTTCAGCACCCGCGCCCCGAGGAACTCAGCGTAGTCGATGAAGTCCTTGGTCAGGGCGACTTCCCGCCGCCGCTCGACCGGATCGATCGCATTGAAGTGGTTCTGGGCGGCAATGGCGGCGCAGAAGATGCCGCCATCCTGAAGCATGCGCTTCAGGTTGCGAAGGCCCTGCCTGGACCAATCCGGATAGGTCGTCCTGGGAATCTCAATCGCGATTGCGTCGAGGTCGTTGGCCAGAAACTTCACGGCGTCGGGAAAGCTGATCTTTCCGGCAGCCAATTCCCTGTGGATGAGCCAGGTACTGATGACAGGTATCATGGTGTCGGGGCGGGGGAGGGGCAGTTGGGCGGAATGGACCTCTCCAGTCCAGTCGAGCCGGCGCAAGTGGCAAGAACTTCCGCATTGCCACGGGGTTCTATCTGGAGAACATCGCCGCCCATTCTACGCCTGAGCGGCGAGGTGTTGGTTCCGCCCGATGTTCCGAGCGCCTTCATGCGTGTCGATTTGCTGCCCGACTTGCGAATTTGGGGAATAGAAGCACCGTCAATCGTTCTCTCAATGTCATGAACGTCCGTTTTCAATCCAAGCATTTCATTCTTGCGCTCGCCTTGCTGCTGCCGATCCACACCCTGGTCCTGCAGGCGGGCGAGGATCCTGTCGCTGCCGCAACCGACACCGAAGTCCCGGCGCCCAAGCGACCAGCGGATCGCAGCAAGCTCTCAGACGAGGAGCTGCGGAGCCAACTGACGGATATCCAGTATTATGTGACCTGTCAGAATGGCACCGAGCGCGCCTTCGACAACGCCTATTGGAACAACAAGAAACCCGGCATTTATGTGGACGTGATCTCCGGCAAGCCCCTCTTTTCCTCGCTGGACAAATTCGACTCCGGGACGGGCTGGCCAAGTTTCACCCGTCCTCTGGAAAAGGATGCCGTGGTGGAGGTTGAGGATCGCTCCATGGGCATGGTCGTCACGGAAATCCGTTCGGAGTCCAGCGACGCCCATCTCGGTCATGTCTTTCCGGACGGTCCCCGGCCGACCGGTTTGCGCTACTGCATGAATTCGGCCGCCCTTCGTTTCATTCCGGTGGAGAAGCTTGAGGAGGAAGGTTACGGCGAATACCTGAAGCTCTTCAAATCCGGCAAGAAATAGCCTCTCGGCCTCTTCTATTCATCCGTTTCCAAAATCCTCCGGATCATGGGAGGGGGCCGCCCCCGGTCAAACAGCCGAGGCGCGCACGGTCTCCGGCCTGGGTCTTCCTCCGACGGCCATGCCAACCCCTCCGAGGATCAATCCGCTCGAAATAATCAGACGCAGAGAGAATGCTTCCGACAGGAAGAGGATGCCTCCCGCGGCGGCGATCAACGGGACCGAGAGTTGCACCACCGCAGCCCGGGTCGAGTTCAGGTGCCTGAGGGCCGCATACCAGACGACATACCCGCAGCCGGAGGCGAGCGAGCCCGAGAAGACCGCCAGAATCAGACCGGTGGCCGTGATTTCGATTGACCGAAACGCCACCGCACTGATCACCAGGGTGAGAGGCACTGCGACTATGAAGTTTCCCGCCGTCGCCGCCATGGGATTGATGCCACCCCGTCCGCGGATGGTGTAGAATCCCCACGATATCCCGGAGAGAGTCATCAGAAAGGCACCGGAGAGGGGCGGCGCCTCCACGCCCGGCGAAACGAGGTAGATCATTCCGGCAAAGGCCACGATCAGCCCCGACCATTCAAGCAGACCAGGCCTTTCGCCCGAGCCCAATGCCCAGAGGATCATGGTCAATTGCACGGATCCAAACATGATCAGCGCTCCGGTGCCGGTGCTCAGTCTGAGATAGGCGAACGAGAAGGTGCCTGCGTAAATCGCCAGCAGGACGGGAGAAATCCATCCTCCGCCAAACCAGGTCGGCGATCGGTCGCCGCTCAGCCGGAGAACGATGACAAGGGTGAGGGCCCCGGCAAGGATTCGAATGGAGGTGAAACTGGCGGCATCGATCTCCCCTCCGTCGAGGGCGGATCGGCAGAGCAAGGAATTGGCCGCAAACGCGACCATGGCGACGACGGTTTGGATCGCGGTGACCAGAACCGGAGGGTTCCCTGGGGAATCGGTTTTCACGGGGAGCCGTCGTGCGGCGGGAGATCCCATCCGCCGCCCCACAAGGTGGGAGGGGCGAATTCGACACTGTTTCCATCCGGATCCCTCACGTAGAGTGACCGACCGCCTTCCGCCCATTGGTGAACCTGCTCAATTTCCACTCCGGCAGCCAGGAAGCGCTTGCGCCATTCCTCGATTTCAGGATCGGTCGCGACGAACGCGATGTGTCCTTGGCCAATCATTCCGTGCGAAGGAACGGATCGACCGGACTCGCGGCTGAGATCGGGCTGAAAGACAAGAAGGACGCTCCCCGCGAGGCGATAGGTCAGAAACAGTTCGGATTCACGGATTCGTTCCAGCCCGAGAAGGCCGCCGTAGAAACGGTGGGCGGCCGCAAGGTCGGCGGCGTAGAGAATGGTCTCGAATATCCTCAGGGTGCGCATGGTGGAGGGTTGCTCGAGGCAAGTTCATCCCGCGCCCATGGCAATCCCGAAAGCATCGGTCGGCATGGGATGGCGCCGACGGACCGACCGGCGGAACCGTCTCTCCCCCTGTCGGGTTCGGGGGAAAAGAGATGCAGGCGATACTTGACCTGACCGCCAAAGGTGCTCACAACGGCCGACATCCCTATGTTCCTTCGAGCTCTTCACTTTCTGCTGCTCTGCACGAGTCCTTTCTTCCTGATCGGCTGTCAATCAGTGCCCACGGCCCAATCTTCGGGTGACCCGACGATTGACATCAGTGCATTCAAGACCTTCTACCTGAGCCCGATCCCCAAGGATGGCCCGGGCGTGGACGAGGGTTTGCGATCGCTCCTGACCAGTCTCGACCAATACGTGATCACGGCCATGACCCGGAAGGGTTACGTCGAAGCGACCGAGGATACGGCGGACATGATTCTTGCTCCGCGCGGACGGTTGAAGGCATCCAATTCGGTGGCCGGATCCCAATTCGGCAACTACGGCGCCGGCTCGTGGATGTCGGGAACTCCCTGGGGGACTTCGAGCGTGAACGAGTCAACCGCTTCGGTTCTGGTCTTCTGTTATGCCCGCGAAGTCGAGAAAATCGCGTGGCTGGGCTGGGAATCCAGCAAGAGCATGAAGAGCCGCCCGAACGACGTCTTCGAAGGCGCCGCAACCGCCCTTTACCAGATCATCGAGCAGTTTCCCGCACGAAATCGTTCGGCGCCCTAGACGGCAGCGCCGCGACTCCGAGAACGACATTCACCTCCACTCCTTTCATCATACCCAGAACGTAACATGCGCCTCACCAAACAAGCCATCCTGGCCGCCCTGGCGGTCTTTGCTCTCGCCGGTTGCGGAACACCTCCGCCGAAGATCGAGAGCCAGGTCAACAGTGCCATCGACTTTCGACCGTTCAAGACCTTCACCATTCTTCCCTACACCGAAGAAAGTATGTCAGGAGCCAGCCCCGGAGCTCTCCTGAGGGTCGGTCAACCGGTGGCCCTGGAGATTCAGAACAATATGCAGCGGCTCGGCTATATTCCGGTCGGAGATCTGGAAAACGCCGATCTGGCCGTCAACATTCGAGGGAAGTCCATCCCCAAAATGCAGGTCACTGAATATGGATACGGCGGTTACTACGGAGCGGGCGGATATCCCTACGGTGCCGGCGGATGGGCGGGCATGTATCCCTACGGCGGTTATGGCGGCTACGGGATGGGAGTCGGGATGGGCAGCACCGTCCAGGTGGACCAATACAATGAAGGGACCCTGGCGATTGACGTCTACGAGACCAAGACCAAGGAATTGGTCTGGGTCGGGTGGGCCACCGGAAGGGTGGCCAGCGATGGTCCCGATATGGACCGGCTGCGTGGCGCCATCCAGCAGATCCTCGCCCGCTTCCCCGTGGCGACCAATGACGGCCCGGGCAGCGCCATTTCCCAGGCCCCGGCCAACTGATCCATTCCAACCGTCGATTGAAGCTATGAAAACCCTGAGAACACTCCTGGCTCTCACTTCCCTTTCCCTGCTGGCCGGATGCGCGAGCGATTCCGGGATCAAGATCGACAATTCCTGGATCAACGGGGACTACACCGGGGACAGGCTCAGCAATCTGCTGGTGGTCGGTCTTGCCCCGAATGAGGCCAATGTCAAAATCTGGGAGGACGCCTTTGTCGCCCAGTTGCAGAAGAGCGGACGGCGGGGGACTCCCGCCTATACCATCTTCAACCAGGCCTTTCTGGCCGAGAACGGTGTCGACAACGAGGAGGCTGCCAAGGCAAAGATCCGGGAACTCGGTTTCGACGGGGTCATCCTCGGCAAAATCCGCGATGTGGAATCCGGTCCGGTGGTTGAAGGCGGAGAGACTCATGTGATCGCGACTCCGGCCTATTACTCATTCTACTCCTACTACGCCCCCCAGGTCTACCAGGTTCAGGACAAAACCCGGGTGGTGCAGGTGAATCGGGTTCGGATCGAGACCAACATTTACGCCGTCAAGGGCGAGACCCTGGTCTACACCGCGATGATTGACAGTATCAATATGGGCAATGATTCCCAGACCGTCACCGGACTGGTCGATTCCGTGATCAAGGACCTGAAGAGTCGGAAGGTTCTGTAATCGCCGGCTCGGCCTCCGGTTCTTCCTCATCGGGCGGACGCAATTCCTTCCAGACGCCAAGGCGCTCGCTTTGAGCGGCCTGTTCCGCTTCGGCGTAGTCGAACGCATCCGGAGCGACCGACTTGACCCAGACCGCAAAGCCCATCCGCAGGAGATCCAGGGCGAGATCCTGGGAACCCCGGTAGACCACACGGCCGTAGGAGCGCTCGGTTTCCTCCCGTGGAACAACCATTTGGAATCCGATCTCGCGGCCGAGGATGTAGCGCTCGGCATAGCGGCGGGCTTTCTGACCGATTTTCTGGCCCACGTCCGGGCATTCCACTCCCCAGAGCGCGATCCAGAGTTCCCTCCCGTCCTGGGTGCGGAGGTAGAAGGTATCGCCGTCTCCGATCGCGAGGACCTTTCCGATAAGGATTTCGTCTTCAGACTGCGACCAACCCCAGTGGGCCGCCGTCAAAAAGGCCAGGGAGGCGATCGCTAGCAGAATCCGGCAAGGGAGAAACACGCCCGATCTTCGACCCTGAAGGCCTTCCCGGCAAGCCGGAGATCAAATTGGCTGCGTTTGCCGCGCCGAAGCACCCAAAAAGTGAAACCATGAAAAAAAACGGGGCACAAACGGAATAGGGCCGGGTCTGGATGCTCTGATTGATGACTGGGCCCGTTCGATCGCGCGATTCGAACGGTTCGATGCATCCATGAAACCATCTCATGCGAATCAAAAGCGTAACCACACATTCTCACACACTATGAAAACAATACTGTCTTTGCTTGTTGCCTTCGCGTTTGCCCTTACCGCTCAAGCCGGTTCGGGGAATTCCGGGAAAGTCGCCGATGTCTCGCTTGAGTCACTGAAGCAGGCCATCGCCGAGGGATCGATCACCCTGATCGATGTCAACGGTTCCAAGAGCTATCAGAAGGGTCACATCCCGGGTGCGCTTGATTTCCAGGAGGTATCCGCCGATCTGGCGTCAGTCCTGCCTGCGGACAAGGATGCCCTCGTGGTGGCCTACTGCGCGAACACGCATTGTGGGGCCTACAAGCGCGCGGTCAGCGCGGCGGTCGCCCTCGGATACACCAACGTCGCACACTTTTCAGGGGGGATCGAGGGCTGGAAGAACGCCGGCGAAGCCGTCGAAGAAGGCTGAGGCCGGCCTCAGGCGAAAGCTCCAGTGAAAAAAAGGCCCGGATTCTTCCGGGCCTTTTTGCTGCTCTGAGAGTTCTTGGATTTGCGCAGACTACTTGGAGAGGGCCAGGACGTAATCCTTCAACTGGCTGCCGAAAGCAATCGCCTGCTCCGTGGATACTCCGTTCTTTTCCAGAAGGTCCTGGATGTTTTTCAGGTTGCCGGCCCAGGCCGGCAGCGGAATGCCGGCACTGTTGAGCACCGAATTGAGAGTCGAGGCCATCTTCTCCGCATCGGCGGAATTGAATGAGCCGGAGCTCCAGACAGATTGCACGGCCCGGGCCAGGCCGGTCAGGGACTCGCGGGAGGGAATCTTCCCACCCGTCATGGCCTCAAGTTGCTTGGCGATGGCGGAGGTTTGCTCGGGGTAGGCGGCTGCGCCCTGTTCAATGGCCGACAGGATGCTTGTCAGGGCATCGGACTGGGAACTATCGGTCTCAGCCGGTTTCGCAACGGCATCTGTCATGCTCTTCAGGTCAGGCATCTGGGCCTGAAGACCAATCCCGCCGAAACCCGCAACAACGATCAAAAGAATGATGGACTTCATGTGTTTCATTCCACTTCTGTGATTGGAAACCGTCCCGAAGGGAAGTCGGAATTTCTTATCCCGCGTTCTCCCCGAGGCGCAGCTCGACCATGAGATCGGACGCGATCTTCTCGAGTTCGGACCGAACCAGTGATTCCGGACAATCCGCTGGAAGGACGATGCGGGCCCTGGCCTGGAAAAGCATTCCGCCGGTCATCGGCGCACTTGACCGTTCGGTCTCCAGTTCCTCCACGTTGATCCGGAATCGGGCGAGGGTGCCGGTGATCTCACGCACGATCCCGGGCCGGTCGTGCCCGATCACTTCGAGTGAAAACGATCGCAGAAGCGATGCGGACGCCTCGATGGATTCGCCCCGATGCGCGATCACCTCCAGCTTTTCCGACTCAAGTCCACGGAGGGCGTTGAGCAGGGAGTCCACCGATTCTTCCGGGACCTGGACCCGGAGAATCCCGGCGAATTGGCCTTCGAGATGTCCCATCCGGCTCTCCAGCCAGTTGCCGCCCTGCGACGCGATCACTGAGGCAAGGCTGCCGACGAGTCCCGGGCGATCCGGGCCGATGATGGTCATGATCAGATTGGCGAGCATATGGTCATGGGGTTGGTTCGATCGGCGTGACTGACGAGAATTGACGATTGAGAATGGAAAAACCTGCGGACAGCTGCCACCTGAACAAATCAGGTCGCTCGAGGTCTTCTCATATTCGCCCGCTCAGTTCAATCTCAGGATCGCCTTTCTAGGGCGGATCCGATCGATCAACCGTTCAGCCAGCCTCTTACGCTTGCACCCTTGCCGCCAGTCCTACACTCTCAGTAGATTCCGGGTGGATTGGCTTGTCCGCTTCCCCCGGATCTGATGATCCCCAGAAATATGGCCACACGAATTTCCTTATTCACAACCTGCGCAGCCGTCCTTGGGACGTCCTGTCTCCTTGGATTGTCAGCCACCGCCGCCGACGCCCCGGCTCCTCAGGTTATCACCGGAATCATTGTTGAAGTGACAACGGGAGACAATTTCCTGCTGCGGACTTCCGACAATCGGGAGTTCCCGATCGGTATCTGGGGGGTCGACAGCCCGGAGATCAACAACCAGACCGGCCAGAGGGCCCGGAAGTTCTCGGCCAGGCTCATCCAGGGCGAGCAAATCAAGTTGACGATCCTCGGTCGCGACAGCGAGGGCCGGACACTCGGGCGTGTCATCTTCAAGGAGAACCGGGACCTGGCCCTTGAGCTCCTTAAGGAGGGCTACGCGGTCTGGATGACTGGGGCGGCACCAAACGAGGCTGCCTATGAAAAGGCTCAAATGGATGCCCAGGAAGCGCGCAAAGGGATCTGGAAGGAATGGCTCCCGAAGAAAGGACTCTGATTCTCCCGCCTCCGGAGTCGAGTCGATCCGCAATCGGAATCCGATTGACCCGGCGTGAGATCTGAGTTATTGTTAATCAAATAGTTATACTAATATTTTTCAACCGAGGGATCTGCGGCCTTCGGGTTGCGGACTCAAGCCCAACGATCAATCCACCCGGATTCTGAAACTTTGCGCCTCAAACGAGCGTATTTGAGAGAGGAACCGCCTGGTTCTCAGCCAGCCTTGCTCCGATGAACGCCTGTCCGTTTACCCATTCCGAATAAACAGGCAAACCACTCAAAAGAGGAAAAACCATTGGGAACAATCCAGGAAATCACACGTCCTAACAGTGCTGAACGCATGACGATGAAAGCACAGGAAGTGGCGATTGACCGGCTTCTGGTGGACCGTTTCAAAGCGGGAGACCAGAGTGCGTTCAATGAAATGGTTTCGCGCTACTGGGATCGCATCTATGCGATGGTCAACCAGTTGCTGAGGAATACCCAGGACGCTGAGGAAGTCACCCAGGACGCCTTCATCCGAGCCCATCGCGGTCTCGAGAATTTCAGGGGGGATTCCGCCTTTTCAACCTGGCTCTACCAGATTGCCACCAATCTGGCCCGAAACCGCTATTGGTATTGGTGGCGGCGGAAACGGGATCGTTCCATTTCCTTCGACCAACCCCTGACCGCCGACAGCGACACCACGCTGGCGGAGGTTTTTCCATCCGATGTCGAAACCCCGCAGGATGCCACGGTCTCACAGGAATTCGTCGACCGGGTCGCGGAATGCATGGGGATGCTCGCCGAGAAGCACCGCGAGATTCTTACCCTTCGCAATATCCAGAATCATTCCTATGAGGAGATTGCTTCCATTCTGGAGATCAGCGTGGGCACCGTGAAGAGCCGGATTGCCCGGGCCCGCGAAAGCCTGCGCGAGAAGATGGGGGACGAGTTGCTATGAACCAGAGGAAACTCATCGAATGGCTCAACCTCTATATCGATGGCGAGATCGAGGCCGATGATCTCGAGCGGCTCGAACGCCTGGTCAACTCCAGTCCGGAAGCCCGCCGCATCTATCAGCAGTATTGTCGCCTCGACCAGGCCACCCGGATGCTCCATCAGCGTTTCAGGCAGGTGGGACCGCCGGAACCGTTCCCCCTTTCCGTGAATCGCGGATTCTCCGGATCCAATGCCACCCGGCGGATACGGCGCCTGACTGTGATGGCCGGCGGACTGGCTGCCGCCATCGCCCTTGTTTCCGGTTCTCTCATTGTCTTTGGTCCCACGAATTCCGAATCGAGCGTGCTTGATTCCATTGCCTCGACACCGGCCAAGCCCGACAAGGCGGATTCGACCTACGTGGCGATCACGCCGTCCGTCATCCAGTCATTCAATTCGGATACCGCGATCTTCAACCTGGAGCCGGCGGGCGATGGAACCCTTGTTCCGGCGGCCTGGCGACCAAACCTCGAGATCCCGTCCGTTTCACTCGGCAAGGAAGAACCGCCCCAGGCCTGGCCCGTCTATGGAGGCATACAATGGAATGCCCCGGTCGGAATCGGTGACGGTCTCGAAATGACCGGATCCCGTGAACAGAGGATTTATCGGGGGCCGGAAAGACGGCCGGGCAGCCCCTACCAGACCGTCTCCTTCCAGTTTCAGAAGTGACGGCGGTCCTCAGCCTTCTCATCAGCCCAGGGCTGTCTTGACTAATTGCTCGGTGCTGGCGTCGGCACCCAGTCGACGGGCTGCCTCCCGAACGGACTTGTCCGCATCGGCCAGCTTGAATCCCAGAGCGGTCAGCGCCAGGACTGCGTCGCGCTGCCTTCCTCCCGGGGAATCCGCCGGGAGAATCGAGCCCGCGGCACCGCCCTGTCCGGGACCCGCCCCGTCCTTACCGGCCAGACCGGTTTTGTCTCGCAATTCGATGACGAGGCGTTCGGCGGTTTTCTTGCCGATCCCCGGCGACTTGGAAAGCAGTCCGACGTCGCCGTTCATGATGGCTGAGCGAAGAACCGGGAGTGCCAGTTTGCTCATGATGCTCAAGGCCACCTTCGGTCCCACTCCCGAGACCTTCTCAATCATCAGTCGAAAGAAATCGCGCTCGTCCGACGTCGCAAATCCGAAAAGAGTCTGGGAATCTTCCCGGTAGACCGCATGGGTGTGCAGCTTGGCGCGGTTTCCCACCTGGGGAAGACGCTCGGCCGTTGTCACCGGGACATTCACCTCGTATCCAATTCCGGATACTTCAATGACCGCGCTGAGGGGACCGGCGGAAACAAGGACTCCTTCGATGCTGACGATCATTTCCGAAACCCGAGAACGTCCTGCATGTCGTAGACTCCGGGCGCCTGCCTGAGGGCCCAGCGTGCGGCCCGCAGGGCACCGGTGGCAAACACCTGTCGGTCGGTGGCACGATGGGTCAATTCGATCCGTTCGCCCAGACCGGCAAAATAGACCGTATGATCGCCCACCACATCGCCACCCCGCAGGGCATGGACTCCGACCTCCTTCGAGGAACGTTCACCAGGCACACCGCTGCGGCCGTGTCGAAGCGCTTCCGGCCCCAATCCACGCTCCTCGAGGATTATTTCACAAAGGCGGACGGCGGTGCCGCTGGGGGCGTCCTTCTTCATCCGATGGTGCATCTCCAGAACCTCCGCGTCGTAGCCTTCATCGAGGACTGAGGCGGCCACCTGGGTCAGATGGAAAAGCAGATTGACTCCAATCGAGTAATTGCCGGCCCAGACCGTCGGGATGGCGGATGCGGTCTGTTTCAACTCGGCCCGCCTGACATCGGTGTGGCCCGTCGTTCCAATGACGAGAGCTTTTTTTAGCTCGACCGCCGTTTCGATGACCGAGGCAGTCGATTCGTGAAAACTGAAATCGACGATGACATCGGCCTCCTTTGCCTCCAGTTTCAGGTCACCGCCCAGGTCGCAGAGACCGGTGACGTTGATGCCCTCGGCCTCGGCGGCGGCAGCGATGGCGCGGCCCATGCGGCCGTTGGATCCGTTGATCGCGATATTCATGGTCGGTTTGTCCGGCTCCGGCGTCTTCAGCTGAGCGCTTCCAATGCCCCGAGGAGCAGGGCGCGATTTTCCGCGCTCATGGCACAGAGAGGAGGACGGACCTCGGCTGAGGAGATCATGCCCAGATGGTGCATGGCCGCCTTGACCGGAACCGGATTGGGCTCGCAGAAAAGCGCCTTGAAGAGAGGTTGGAATCGGTGCTGAAGGGCGAGGGCGGTCTTGAGGTCACCTTTGAGAAAGGACTGTACCTTCATCTGGATTTCTTCGGGGAAAACATTGGAGGCGACGCTGATCACACCCTTCGCTCCGATCGATAGAAACGGAAGGGTCAGGCTGTCGTCGCCGCTCAGGATGGTCATGGCGTCGCCCAGGCGCTGGCGGAGCTGATCCACCCGGTCGCAGGATCCACCCGCTTCCTTGATATGGTTGATATGTGGATGGGCTTCCCGCAGGCGCTCGACGGTCGAGACGGCGATCTCGATCCCGCAGCGTGAAGGGATGGAATAAAGAATGATCGGCTTGTCGGTCTCCCGAGCGACCGCCGAGAAGTGCTGGAAGAGCCCTTCCTGACTCGGCTTGTTGTAGTAGGGGGCCACCTGGAGGACACCATCGACCCCGCATTCGTGCGCGAGTCGGGTCAGGCGGACGGCTTCACGGGTCGAATTGGATCCGGTTCCGGCGATGACCGGAACTCGCCGCTGGGTGGCGGCCACGACTGCGCGCACGACATCGATGTGCTCATCGTGGTCGAGGGTGGGGGATTCGCCGGTTGTCCCACAGGGCACGAGCGCGGAAATCCCGGCCGCAATCTGTTGATGGACGACCTTCTCGAGATCGTCAAATGCGACCGCCTGATCCCGGAGAGGGGTGATCAGGGCGGTCAGGGTTCCGGTAAAGGTGGGGCCGCTCATTTCGGGAATGGGTTGGGTAAGGCCATCAGAGGCGCGAAAGACAGGATGGAAACCGGAACCCCGGCAAGTTCCAAGGATTGTTTTTGGGCAGTCCGTCTTTCCCGGCTAAGGAGTTTCCTTGGGATTCCGATAGGTGAATGTGATGAATTACCAGATAATCGACGATCTTCTCAGGCTTGGGGTCGAGAACGGGGCCAGCGATATCATGATCAAGTCGGATAAGCCCGGTTATCTCCGACTCAATGGCCGGCTCAAACCAGTGGAGATGGAACCTCTTGAAATGGATGTTCTTGCGTCGTTTGTCGAAGAGAATGTACCCGAGTTCCTGCGTGAGCAGATGGAACTCGAAGGCCAGATCGACTTCGCCTACGCCCTGGGCAACATCGGGCGTTTCCGGGTCAACGGCTTCAAGCAGAGAGGCTCGATCAGCATCGTCTTCCGTTATGTAAAAAGCCGGATCCCGACTTTCGAAGAGCTCAATCTCGAATCGGAGACCCTGACCAAGCTCTGCAACGTCCGCGACGGCATCATTCTTGTCTGCGGCGCGACCGGTGCCGGCAAGAGCTCCACCCTGGCCTGCATGCTCAATTGGATCAATCACCACGCCGACAAACACGTGGTCACGATGGAGGATCCGATCGAGTTCAGCTTCACTGACAACAAGAGCATTTTCAATCAGCGTGAAATCGGCGTCGACACCCCCAGCTTCGACATCGCGCTCAAGGCTGTTCTGCGTCAGAATCCCGACATCATCCTGATCGGTGAAATGCGCGACCGCATCACCTTCGAAACGGCGCTTTCCGCGGCGGAGACCGGCCATCTGGTCATGTCGACCCTCCATGCCGGCACCGCTCACCAGGCCATCGTCCGGCTCTTCGAGTTTTTCCCGCCGGAACAGCAGCTGCAGGCCCGCCGGCAGCTGGCCGCTTCCCTGCGGGGTGTCATCGTCCAGCGACTACTTCCCGCCCTCGAGGGTGGGGGACGGGTGCCCGCGCTGGAAATCCTCGTGGCCGATTCACTGGTCAGCAACCTCATCCTTGAAGGCGACTTTGAGAAAATCCCCTCCCTGCTCGACGTCACCAGTGATTCCGGGTCCCATTCCTTCAACCGGGATCTCCTCCGGCTGGTCAAGGCCGGGCGGGTCGCCCGTTCGGATGCCATGAAGGCGTCGCCCAATCCCAAGGCTCTGGAGATGAACCTGAAGGGCATTTTCCTCAACGAAGGCCGACGGATCATCGGCTGACGGATTCCCTCGGATTGTTGCCAGGCATCAGCGGGTGGCCCTGAACCGCCCGTTTTTCGATCTCGACCCTCCCGGTCGAGATGTCCACATTGGTCGGTTTCATGGCAACTGCACTCATGTTTTCAGGTCAGGGGGCCCAAAAGGTCGGTATGGGTAAATCGTTGTTCGACAATGACTCAGCCGCCAAGGAGCTCTATCGTCAGGCCAATTCAATTCTCGGATGGGACCTTGCCGGGATCAGCTTTGACGGTCCCGAAGATTCACTGGTCGAAACCAAGGTCTGTCAGCCGGCACTTTTCGTGCACGGCATGGCCCTCTACACCGTCCTGGAAAAGCAGGGCCGGCTGGACGATGTCGTGATGTCACTCGGCCTGAGCCTGGGCGAAATCACCGCCTTGACGGCCGCCGGAGTCTTCGATTTCGAGACCGGCCTCAGGGTCGTCGCCGAACGCGGCCGCCTCATGCAACAGGCCTGCGACCAGACCGTGGGCACCATGGCCAGTGTCATTGGCGAATCCCGGGAGGCGGTGGAGGCTCTCTGCGCCGATTTTGACGTGCAGGTCGCCAACCTCAATTGCCCGGGGCAGATCGTCATCTCTGGCGAGAAGGACAAGGTTCTGGCCGCGATTGAGGGCGGGCGGGAGCGGGGCTTCCGCCGGATCATCCAGCTCCAGGTGGCCGGGGCCTACCACAGCCGCCTCATGGAACCCGCCCGGGAGGCTTTCGGCGCCTTTCTGGCAACCGTCACGTTTTCCGAGCCACGATTCACCGTCCTGACCAATACGACCGGAGAGTCCGTCGGATCGGTAGACGCGATCCGCGAGGCTCTCATCCGCCAGGTGGTTTCGCCGGTTCTCTGGGAGGACTGCATGAACACCGCCGCCCGCAGCGGAGTTGACCTTTTCTGGGAACTGGGCACCGGTGCGGTATTGTCGGGACTGGCCCGCCGCACCAATCGAGCCTGGATCACCCGCTCATTTTCCGAATTTTCCGACCTGGCTTCCTGACCTCAAGAATCCGCGGTCACCGTTCTTTCCCGGTTCCGGTCCGGTCTCCGGCAGAGCCGTCATCATGCTCATCACGAAGAAACGCAATTTCTGCATCATCGCCCACGTCGATCACGGGAAGACCACGCTCTCGGATCGATTGCTTGAGTACACCAATACGGTGGCCAAGCGGGTCATGAAAGAGCAGTATCTCGACTCGATGGACCTGGAGCGGGAGAGAGGGATCACCATCAAGAGCCATCCCGTCTCGATGCTCTATCCGGCCAAAGACGGCGAAATCTATCAGCTCAACCTGATGGATACGCCCGGGCATGTGGATTTTTCCTACGAGGTCAGCCGCAGTCTGGCCGCCTGCGAGGGGGTCCTTCTCCTGGTGGACGCGGCCCAGGGCGTCGAGGCCCAGACCGTGGCCAACGCCCATCTCGCTTTCGGCCTGAACCTGAAGGTGATCCCGGTCATCAACAAGATCGACCTGCCCAGCGCGAATCTCGATCTCTGCACCCGCCAGCTGGAGGACATCCTCGCGATCCCCTCGGAGGAAGCGATCCTCGCCAGTGGAAAGAGCGGGATCGGGATCGAAGACATCCTCGAGGCCGTTGTCAGCCGGTTGCCCGAGCCCCGCTGGTCGGACCATTCCTCGACCCGGGTTCTCATCTTTGACTCGGTCTACGACGCCTTCCGGGGGGTCATCATTTACGTCCGGGTCTTCTCCGGCTCGATCGGTTCCGGAGAACAGATCGTCATGATGAGCGACAATTCCCGGACCGAGGTCAAGGAGGTCGGGGTCTTCACTCCGGCCATGCAGAAGGTGGACCGGCTCGAGGCCGGGGACGTCGGCTACCTCGTCTGCAACATCAAGAACCTCGGCGATATCCGGATCGGCGATACGATCACCACCGCCCGCAATCCCGCGACGGAGATGCTGCCAGGTTACAAGGAGGTCCGTCCGATGGTCTTCACCGGGCTCTACCCCTTGGATACCAACGACTACGAGAAGCTCAAGGCGGGGCTGGCCCGGCTGCGGCTCAATGACGCCGCCTTCGTCTACCAGCAGGAATCGTCCGTCGCCCTCGGTTTCGGCTTCCGCTGCGGCTTTCTCGGCCTGCTTCACATGGAGATCATCCAGGAGCGGATCCGGCGGGAGTACGATGTCGACATCATTTCCACGTATCCAAGTGTTATTTACAAGGTGCAGCTGCATGGGGGAGGGGAGGTCGAGGTCGACAACCCGATCAACCTGCCCGATCCCAGCTCGATCGCGGGCATCCTCGAGCCGACAATCAAGGCAACCATCCACATGCCCAACGAATGCCTCGGCGACATGCTGGGCCTGGTCATGGACAAGCGCGGCACGGTCGATCATACCGAGACCCTCGATGCCCAGCGGCTCATGCTCATCTGCACGTTGCCGTTGAACGAAATCCTCGTCGATTTCAACGACCGGTTGAAAAGCATGACCCGGGGATACGGCTCGATGGATTATGAGCTGGGCGAATACCAGCCCTCGAATCTCACCCGGATGGACATTCTGGTGAACGGCGATCCGGTCGACGCCTTTGCGTCGATCGTTCATCGCGACAAGGCTGCGGCCAAGGGACGTGATATCTGCGAGCGCCTGGCCGAGATCATTCCGCCGCACATGTTCAAGATTGCCGTCCAGGCCGCCATCGGCGGTCAGATCGTCGCCCGGGACAACGTCCGGGCCATGCGCAAGGACGTCACCGCCAAGTGCTACGGCGGCGACATCACTCGGAAACGGAAGTTGCTCGAAAAACAGAAAGAGGGTAAACGGAAGATGAAGCAGGTCGGCCGGATATCCATCCCTCCGGATGCCTTCATCCAGGTACTGAAGAACAATTGATCGGATTGCCCTGATGCTCGACTATTTCTCCGAAAACGGCCGGATGCGCCGCAACGCACGCAACTGGCTCCATCTGGCCGACAAGGTCTTCCATTTCCGGCGCGATATCCTGAATGAAACCGAGGTGGCCGCCCTCAACCAGGAGCGGTTCCGCCTGCGCAAGAAACTCAAGGGCCGGGCCAATGCCAGCGAGCTGAAGCTGTCGATTGAAAGCCTTGAGCACTGCCTGCGCCAATCCGGAGGCACCTTCTACCCGAAATCGACCACCGTCGAGTACGTCGAGTTCTTCCTCGTCGCGGCCATTCTCTTTCTCGGCATTCGGGCCTTCATTCTGCAGCCGTTCAAGATCCCCACCAATTCGATGTGGCCGTCCTTTTACGGAATGACCGGGGAGGTGTTCCAGACGGTGGACGACGAACCCAATGTGCTGATGAAGGCCCTGCGTTTCGGGGCACTGGGGGCCAGTCCCCGAAGGGTGGACGCACCCGTGGAAGGCGAGATCCGCCTGCCCATTGTCGGGAATTCCAACGGCCTGCAGATTTATTTCCGGACCGTCACCGGCCGACGCTGGTTGATTCTCCCGACCGTTCTCAAGGAATATTCCATCTTTGTGGGCGAAGAAATCGCCACCGTGCGGGTACCGTGGGATTTCCAATTGGAACCGATCCTTTCCGAAGCCTGGTTCGGCAATGCCGAGGGGCTGACCGAACACCTGCAGGCCCAGCTGAGCAGGCGCAACGCCCGGGAGGCTTTTCTCAAGAACAGGGACGGAAAGGGTTCGGTCCGGGTCATCTCGGTCCCGATCGGGCGGGAAATCAAGAAGGGCGAGCGGCTCCTGTCATTCGATATCCTGACAGGTGACCAGCTCTTCGTCGATCGCCTCAGCTACCATTTCATCAAACCCAAAGTCGGTGACGGATTTGTCTTCCGCACCCGCAACATTGCTGGACTGGCCCGCGACGGAGTGCCGGACGACAAGTACTACATCAAGCGCCTGGTGGGCGTCCCCGGTGACACTCTGGAGGTCCGGTCGCCGGTCCTCCTGCACAATGGCGAACCGATCTCCGGCTCCCGGGCGTTCGAACTCAACGCCAGACAGGAGTCGCGTTACCGGGGTTATGAAGCCCGCGGTCTTCTTGAACCGGGCCAGACCCTGACCGTTCCGGAGAAAAGTTTCTTCGCCATGGGCGACAACTCCTACAACAGTCTGGACGGCCGGATCTGGGGATTCGTGCCGGAAGGTGACGTGGTGGGCCGCCCATTGTTCATTTACTATCCGTTTACCCGGCGTTGGGGTCCCACCCGGTGACGGTGCGGGTTCCGGGCCTCGACGGGTCGTCTCCGCCCTTCCCTGTATTTCGCACAATATACATTATGTCTAATATAGGATTGGGCTGAAATCGGGATGCTCCCTGCCCTGCGCCCTTCCGGTCCACGCGATCGATCACAGATGCTTGGTCAGGCAGGCGCTCGCAACAGTTTCAAGTTCGATCGTGCTGTGGCCAATGGAGAAATCTTCCTCCAGCATGGCCTTGATCCGGTACTTGAGGGTCTCCGCCGCCTCGATCCCGCTGCCCTCATCCACCACGACATGAGCCTCCAGCGCCCGGACGTGCTCATCCAGGTCCCAAATGTGGACGTGATGGATTCCCGATACGCCAGCGATCGATTCGACCGCCGAACGGACCTCGGCAACATCGATCCCCTCCGGCGTCCCTTCCATCAGAATCGACGCCGTGCGCTTCAGCATGCCCACGGACATCACGAGAATGTATCCCGCCAGCAGCAATGTCAGGGCCGAATCCACCCAATTCCACGCCAGCCAGAAGACCGCCGCTCCGCCGAGAATGACCGCGACGGATGCTCCGGCATCGCTCAGGTTGTGGAGAAAGGCCGCCCGTACATTGAGGCTTCCTTTTGCCATCGACCAGAGAAACCAAGCCGTGACCAGATCAACGATCAGCGCGATGCCGGCCGCCGCCATCATCCACCCGCCCAGCAGCGGTTCCGGCGCGAAGAATCGTTTGACTGCCTCAAAGACCAGAAAGCACCCCACCAGGATCAAGGCGGTCAGCTGGATCATCGCTCCAATCAGCTCGGCCCGCCGGTAGCCGAAGGTGTACTGCCCGTCGGCCTCTTTCCGGGAGATTTTCCGGGCAATGTAGGCGATGAGCAAGGCAGCCGCATCATTTGTATTGTGGAGGGCGTCAGCCATCAGGGCGACACTCCCCGAGAAGAATCCAGCGACGAACTCGAAGAAGGACAGACCGGCGTTCACGATGACGGCCCCGAGAAGGCCGGCATCGCTGACTTCGTCCGTCGCGTGGGAGTGATGGTGCCCGGAATGACTCATGAGTCCGACAGGGTTCGCATGGCGAACCACGGATAGAGTGCCGGAAGGACCAAAAGGGTCAAGGCGGTCGAACGGATCAGTCCTTCGATTGCGAACAAGCCGAGCCGTCGCCGGACGTCACCTATTTGATTGGAAGCCCGGTCGAAACGTCCCCACTCCCTGGAGAGAGATGACATGAAAAGCGCATTGGTTCCTGGGACTCAGGGAGGGCCAACCGTCGGGGGCCGGATTCTTCTACCCGTCGGCCTTATCCAGAAGCCCGGCCAGGGCGGCGAGAATGGCGGTATCCTCTCCGTTTTCGATCCGGACCGCTGTGCCCATGTGTTGCTCCATCGCTTCGAGTTCCTCCCCGCCGAAGGTGTTCTTCATCGCGTCCAGGGGATTGATCCACCGGACCGGGCAACCGGCCGCAGTCAGCAGGTCCGCCACCTCGTAATGTTCCAGCACGCCCGGAATGAATACCTCGGGCGACCAGGCGCAATCCTCAGCCTCCAGCAGATCCTCGAAGGCGCGCAGACAATTCCAGATGACCACCCCGGCGAGATGAGCGTCAATGGCGGCCACGTGCGCGGCGATGAGTCCGCCCAGCCCACACCCGGTTGCGATGATGGGTGCTCCGGCACTTTCCGGCCGGTTTCGCAGGAAATCCAGCGCCGCCAGGCCATCCCGGATCCGCATGCCCATGGTGGAATCACCCAGGGCAAACGAGGAGTAGGCAAAGAACCGTTCGCGCGACGCCCAACCGGGTATCTCATAAGGAAGCATGGCCGGCTCGGAATCGCCCCACCCCCGGAGGTCGACGGCCAGGCACCCGCAGGTCGGGCCGTCCCGGTCAAGAAACCGGATCGCCCGTCCCAGTATCCCGCCCCCTTCAAGGAGCCGGTCCCGGCCGCCGTCATCGAAGTGCAGGAGGAACGGCGACACCCTTTGGGTCATTGGTGTGATCAGGGTTCCCGGGACCATGATGTCGGGCTCGGTCTGCAGGCTGACCTGACGGATCTGATGGACCCAGGCCTGAAAAGGCTCCCCCACCCTGGCGCGAACCGCCTCGCGGAAACCGTCCGTCCATCCGGCCAGCCGCGTTGCCGCTTCTCCTGTATCCAGACTATGGATTTCACGGCTTCTCCGCAACTCAACCGCCCGGTCGCGCGTCAGGGTCCGCATGTTCACATCCTGACGTGGATGGCACTGCAGCTCCGCGACCGGATTCAGGGCGAATCCCTCCATCGGCAGCTTCGGGCGCGGCGGCGGCCGGTCAAGGAATCGGCGATCGAGGAAATCCACGAAGCGGGCAGCCTGGTCCAGGGTGTAGGCGTGACCGCTCTCATCGATGAAAAACTCCACCAAATCCGCCGCCCCGGCCGATTGGTAGAACCGGCGGACCATCCCGACCAGTTCCACCGTATCCTCCAGGCGGAAAACCTCGTCCGCCCTTCCCGCCATGATCAGGACCGGCTTGGGCGCGGCCGCACAGAGAATGTCCACATAGTCCAGCCCGTCGGCGTAGCGACGCCACATCCGGCCTTCCGGGCACCCCGCATAACACTGGCGGATCGCCAGGTCGGCCAGCGGACTCAGGCAGCAGGAGGGACCCAGGACGCTGACCCGATCGTCGAGCAAGCCGGCCATCATGGTGGTGGTTCCGCCGCCGGATACCCCCGTCATGGCGACGCCCGGACGCAGATCCGCATCCGATCGAGTGTACAGATAGTCGATACAGCGAAGGGCGTCGGCTACGAAATAACGGCTCGAGGAATCGCCGGTCAGGTAGGGCCGGACGCCGTCGCGGAAATGATCGTTGCCCGCCTGTTTTTCCCCAGCCTGCCCGGGCGGATCGAAAGTGATGGTGAGGAAGCCCGAGCGGGCAAAGAATTGGCAGGGCAGTTGGTAGCTTGCGAATTGTTTCCCGGAATGGCCGACCGGAACGACGATGCCCGGAAAGGGCGGCTCGAAGTCTTCGGGCACGTAGACAGACGCATTGACCTGCCATCCTGGAAAGGAGTCGAAGAGCACATTCTCGATCCGATAACCCTTCTTCCGGTGCACTGAAACGGTCCTGGAATCGGGGGGCGGGACAGCGGATCCGACGGGAAGATCACGGTGGGATCTTCCCAGAAGGCTGCGCACGGTCCGTCCGTAGGCCCCGACCTCGCCCGAATCGATGGCGGCCTCCCGGCGACGGCCCGCCTCCGCCATGCACTCGAGGGATCGCCCGACGATATGGTTGCGCAGCATCATGCGCAGATCCATTGCGGGATCAATCGGGGCTTGGGGGATGGGTGACCTTTCCTTCATGGAGCGGCGGTTTCCTGGGGCGCCTGACCAGAAGGATGGTGAAGCCCTCCGGGTTTCCGACCGAGCCGAATCTGACGGGAATCGTTCGACCGCCCCGCCACGCACCGGTCGCACCCGGACGGATGTCACCCTCTCCTTCGCGTCCCGATCGGATCAGCTATAAGATTACACACGGGTAACCCGACAATTCTGCTTCTCGGCGTGCCGTGGTGCTGCTAGTGTCGAGTCTGGTGAGTGGCGACATAACCCAGATCCTCAGGGAAATCGAGAGCGGCGACCCGGCCGCCCCCAATCGCCTGATCACCATGGTTTATGACGAGCTCCGCCGGCTTGCTTCCTCGAAGATGGCGAGGGAATCCTCGGATCAGACCCTGCAGGCCACCGCACTGGTCCACGATGCCTGGATCCGCCTGGGAGGCGACCATCAACCCAATTGGCAGAACCGCCGCCACTTCTTCGGAGCGGCGGCCGAAGCCATGCGCCGGATTCTTGTCGACCGGGCCCGGCGCAGGCGCGCCATCCGGCACGGAGGCGGATTGGTTCGGGCCGACGAACATGAGTATGAACTGGCCGGCCCCGTGGCCAGCGACGAACTCCTCGCCGTGGACGAAGCTCTCGCGAGTCTGGCCCGGGTCGATCCAGGAAAGGCGGAATTGGTCAAATTGCGCTATTTTGTCGGAATGACATTGGTCGAGGCTGCGGCCGCCCTCGAGATTTCCGAACCCACGGCCAAACGCTGGTGGCGTTTTGCCCGGGCCTGGCTCCTGGAGAACCTGCAGACGAACGAGCCCGGCCCAAACGGGAACTCGGGTTGATCCTTCCCGACTCCAGATGAACCCACATGAATTCGAGGAAGCGCTCTTCGCGGTCGCATCCGAACTCCCGGTCGAGGAACGCTCCGGCTTTCTGGATCGGGTCTGCCTGGGCGACAGTGAATTGCGGGCCCGCCTTGACGCGCTTCTTCAAGCGGATGCGGATGAAGACACCCTCCTCGAACGACCCGTGCTGACGCCCGGCCGCGACGGGGACAAGACATCGACCGGGAATTCGGAGATCGACGAAACAATCGGTGACGAGATCGGCAATTACCGCCTGATCCAGAAGATCGGCGAAGGCGGCTGGGGTACGGTTTACCTCGCCGAACAGATCAAACCGTTCCGGCGGCACGTGGCCCTGAAGGTGATCAAGCTTGGCATGGACACCCGGGCGGTCATCGCCCGTTTCGAGATCGAGCGGAAGACCCTGGCCATGATGGACCACCCGGGAATCGCACGCGTTCTCGATGGCGGAGCGACGGCCAGCGGAAGACCCTTCTTCGTGATGGAACTGGTCCGGGGCGATCCGATCACCCGCTACTGCGACGAGCACCAACTGAGTATCAGGGAGCGATTGGAGCTTTTCATCCAGGTCTGCGATGCCATCCGGCATGCCCACCAGAAAGGGATGATTCATCGCGATCTCAAACCGTCCAATATCCTGGTGACCCTGCAGGAGGGAATTCCCCGTCCCAAAATCATCGATTTCGGAATCGCCAAGGCCACTCACCAGACCCACACAGGCCATTCCTACTTCACCGATTACCGCTCCTTCGTCGGAACCCCCATCTACACCAGTCCGGAACAGATTGAGATGAGTGGGGTTGAAGTGGATACACGCAGCGACATCTACAGTCTCGGCGTGGTTCTCTATGAACTGCTCACGGGACGGCTGCCCTTCGAGCGGTCGGCGACCCTCGAAGAGGTCCGCGAATCCGTTCGCGGCTCGGATGTCCCCCGCCCCTCGGTCCGGGCCCGTCTCCTCAATGAGGAGGAATCTGTGGCCATCGCCCGGTGTCGTTCGACCGATCCCCGGCAGCTGGTGGTTTCGCTTCGAACCGACCTCGACTGGATCGTGATGCGCTGCCTTGAGAAGGACCAGACCCGGCGGTACCCCACCGCCAACGGATTGGCCATGGATCTGCGGCGTTTCCTGTCCGGAGACCCGGTCGCCGCGCGCCCGCCGAGCACCACCTATCTTCTGAAGAAGCTGATCCAGCGCCACCGGTTCGGATTCGCCGCGGGGAGCCTGCTCGCCCTCGCCCTGATCGCGGGGCTTACCGTCTCACTCTGGGCCTTTCACCGAGAGCGCGTGGCCTACAGGAGAGTCGAGGCGGAATCGTGGCGTCGGGCCCAGGTCATCGACCTGGTGCAGAAAATGTTCCAGGACCTCGACTACCTGGTGGCACTCGGCCGCGATACCAAGCTCCTGCGGGAATTGCTTGATCTGCGGGTCATCCATCTTGAGACCATGTCGGGCCAGCCCGAGATCGAGGCGGATCTGCGCAAGACGCTGGGAGCCGCCTATTTCAATCTCGGCGAATATGGAAGTGCCGAGGCGATGTTCCGTCGCGAACTCGCCCTCCGGACCGACGTGCTCCGCGATCGTGATGCCGCCACGGCGAGAACCCTGAATGACCTGGGAGCCGTCCTGATTCGGGAGAAGAAAATGACCGAAGCTGAGGCAAGGATCCGCGAGGCCTTGTCCATCCTCGGCGAGTCGGCGATGACCGATCCGGCGGAAATGGCGGCGTCCATTTCCAATCTCGGAGTCATCCTCGCCCATCGCGGCCAGTTTGATGAAGCCGAGGCCCGGATTCGCGAGGCGCTCCGCATTCAGGTCGAATCGATCGGCCCGGAGCATCCCGATGTGGCTCAGAGCCTGAATCGGCTGGGAGTGGTCCTGGAACAGAAGGGTGAATTGTCGGAAGCGGAAGCCACCCTTTACGAAGCTCTCGCCATGAAGATCCGCTTATTCGGTCCGACCCATCCGTCGGTATCCACATCCCTGATCTTCATCGCCCTCGTCCAGGTTGGCCAGGATCGATACGCCGAGGCTCTCTCCACTTACAAGCAGTACCTCAAGGTCCGCTCCAGCCTCGGGGAGATGGATGCGGCGGTCACGCAAAGCCGGACTGCGTTCCTGACCGAGCGCGAAGGCACGTTCGCCGAAGTCTCTGCTGCCGTTGAAGAAATACTCCGGGTGATCGAGTTTCAATATGGGAAGGAAAGCTGGGAAGCCGCCAAGTACCTGGGAATGTTCGCCTGGGTGCTCCTGGGAGAGGGTAAGTACGCCGAGGCTGAAGCCTTCGGACGCCGCTCCCTCGACATTCGCGAGGCGACCCGACCGGATCATTGGCTGACCTGCAACGCCCGGAGTATCCTCGGAGGCGCCCTGGCCGGGCTGGGAAAGACGGAAGAGGCAAAGCCCTTGATCCTGAGCGCGGCGAACGGCCTGGTGGCCATCGCGGATGACATCCCGCCTGCTTCACGCTGGTTCATCACGGATGTTCTCAACCGAACCATCCGCTTTTTCGAGGCCACGGGCGACACCGCCGAGGCCGCCCATTGGCAGAATCAACTGTCGGTCATCGAGGGACATCCGGGTGCGACCAATCCCTGAACAAGGGGCGGGGCCGGCCCAGGCAGGGCACCCTATTCTTCATCCCGATCTTCACGCCGCGGCGGGGCGAGGATCGATTGGCCCGGATCTTCCTTTTCCTTCTTGGTGAAGGTGAAATTGACAAGGAAGCCGAGCCCGAGAAGAGCACCGACCTGGCGGTAGGAACGCATCGCGCCGATCACCTGGCTGAGCGGCGACGACTTCGGTTCGACGATCCGGCTGAGAATCAAGGCGGTCGAAAGAAGCAGGCCGTGATGGATGATCGCCGCCACGTGATAGGTCTTCAGTTTGTCGAACCCATGAGCCCAGGCATAGGCCAGGAGCGAGCCTCCCAGAATGGGAGCGATCGCCGCGGCCATCGAGGACAGCGCCACATTCATCGAGATGGCCGTGGTCTTGGCCTCAGGCGGGACCAGCTTGAGCAGGAGGTTGAAGGAGCCCAGGACAAACCCCGCCCCGAAAAGTCCACCGGATACGTGGATCACATAAAGCAGCCAGATCGAATCCTTGTCCACCGCAGACCAGAGTGAGCCGATGATCATCCACGGAAAGAGGACGAAGATGATGACCGGACGGTTGCCGAAGCGGTCGAGCAGCTGGCCCCAGGCCGGCAATGAAACGGCGCCTGAAAGGCTGGCCAGAACGACGAGAAAACTGACTTTGGCCACCGAAACGTTGAGGACCTCGTAGAGAAAGACATTGAAGAACGGGCCCAGGAAATTCGCGGCGAAACCGAAGGCCGACCCGAAGGCGATGAACATCATCATCGACGGCGCCCGCCACACCATGCCGACCTGGGCGAGGAACTTGTGCCCTTTTTCCGCAGCCACAAATCCGGAAGTCGCGAGGATCCTCTGCTGCCAGATGATCGAGACGGAGCGGAGGAGAATCGAGCCACCCACGACAATCTGGAACCCGAGGACGGGGTCGGACTCCTGCAGCCAGGTCAGTACCCAGCCTCCCACCAGCAGAAAGACAATCGTCGCCAGCTGCAGGGCACGGTTTCTCTGCCCGAAAAACTTGCCCCGCATCCGGGCGGGAATCCACTCCTGGACCCAGGAGGTCCAGGCGACCCCGACCATTGCCTGGAAGAAGCTGGAGAGGGCGAAGACGATGAAGAATATTTTGCCCGCCGTATCGGGATCGTCTGTCGGTATGAAAGAGAGCATGCCGCCCAATGCCACCCAGATGGCCAGGTGCAGCCACGAAAAGATCAGGGTGATTATTTTCTGCGAGAGGAACCGACCGAGAGTCGGCACGACCACCATCTGCGCGACGTTGCACCAGGCCGGTAATGAGACGATCAATCCGAAAACGGATTCACCCAGATGGAACGTCTGGGTCAGGATCATCGCAACGATGAAATTCCCCGGCAACGTGAGGAAGAGGATCGGCATCGCGATCAAACCCTCGCCCAGGCAGAGGCGAAGGTTTCGGCGAAGGAGAGATTCCGAACGCGATTCCCGCTCTGCCTGGTCAACTCTCGTTTCCATCACAAATCTCCCGACGATCAGCGATGGGACCGAACCACCGCGCAGCGATCACAGCCGCGATAAAAGGCAAAGACAGTCCGTCGACACAACGCGTTTCCGTTGCAATTGCACGGTTTCGGAAGATTGAATGGATCACGTTGTGTTTCGCGGATCACCGCGTGAAAAGTCCCGGCAGGAAGAGGCTGAGCCAGGGAAGATAGGTGATCAGGAGTACTCCAATGGCCAGAAGCAGGAGCACGGGCAGAACCGATCGAATGACCGTGGGGACACTCTGGTTGAACCGATAGGAAGAAAGGAACAGGTTCATCCCGACCGGTGGTGTGAGAAAACCCAGCTCCAGGTTGGCCAGGAAAATGATCCCGAGATGCACCGGATCGATCCCGAAGGCCAAGGCCACCGGAACGATCAGCGGAACAACCACAATGATGGCCGAGTAGATGTCCATCAGGCAGCCGACCACGATCAGGAACGCGTTGAGGGCGAGAAGAAAAACCCAGGGCGACTTGATTGTCGCCGTCGCCCAGTCCACAGCCAAATCCGGGATCTGTGCATCGACGAGGAAGTTGGTGAACCCCATCGCCACCCCGAGGATCAGCAGGACGCCGCCGACAAGCAATCCGCACTCCCCCATCACCCTGGGCAGGTCGCGGAACAGCTTGAGGTCGCGATAGAGGAAGGTTTCCACGGCAAAGGCGTAAAAGGCCGTGAGCGCGGCCGCCTCCACCGGAGTGGCGAATCCCCCGAAGAGGGCGGCCAATGCCACCACCGGAAGAAGCATCTCCCATTTGGCGTCCCAGAGCGCGGCTCCGGCCTCCTTCGCGTCGAAGCGGGCCTGAACCTCGGCTCTGCGCGGAGCGCGGAATACACCCCAACCCGCCGTCAGGCCGACCAGGAGCATTCCGGGAAGAATTCCCGCAAGAAAGAGTGAGCCCAATTCGACATGGGACCCCGCATTCGTCGCTATAACGGCGTAGAGGATCAGGGGCAGACATGGCGGAAAGAGAATGCCGAGCGAGCTCGAAGCCGTCAGCAGGCCGATTGCGTCGTTCTCCCTGATTCTGGCGGCAGTCAGGACGGGGAGAAGAAGCCCCCCGAGTGCCAGAATCGTCACCCCGGAAGCTCCCGTGAAGGTGGTGAAGAAGCCACAGACACAGACTGCCGCGATGGCGGGTCCGCCACGGATTCCCCCGACCACCGATTTGAAAACCCGGATCAATCGTCTGGACGCACCGCCTTCGGCGAGAAAATAGCCGGCGAGGGTAAAGAGTGGAATGGCCGGCAGGGAAGGATTGACCACCAGCCGGTAGTGATCGAGGGCAAGCGAGGAAATCGGGCTGTAGTCGCTCCAGAAAAGGACAAGGGCCGCGCCTCCCAATCCGGCGAAAATGGGGGCTCCGAGAATCACTCCGAGCAGGACAATGGCGAGTCCGACCATGGCGAGGGATTCCGGCTCGAGCGGCGGGAAGACGCCAAGAACCACGATCATCCCGATCAATCCCCCGGCCATCAGCCGCTCCTTCCAGCTCCGGCCCGATTGCCACCAGAGACGGACCGCGATCAGGGCAAAGGCCAACGGGATGATCAACTGCACCATCCAGGTGGGAATATCAAAAATGATCGTCTTGCCCAGTTGGCGACTGCTCAGGGCAAACTGAATACTGCCGACGGTGAGGAATACCGTGATGCCGGCTGCGATTCCGTGCGACGTTGTATGGGCTGCCGACTTCCAACGGCCTTTCAAAAAAGTGGTCAGGGTTGAAAGCGAAAGCAATCGCCCCTTCCGCGCGGCAATGGCCCCCCCGACCATTCCCACGACGAGGACGAGATGCTGGACGACAACCGTGCCGCCCGCCACACTTTGATCAAAACCTGCCCGGATGATGACCTCCGCCACAGGCAGGAGCATCATCACGGCCAGCGCCGTGATCAGGACAGTACTTTCCAGATGCTGCCAGATGCGGAATGGCAACCACCGGGCCGGCTCCGACCGGAAATCCCGGATGCCCGCAGCATCCTCAGTTGGAGGCTCGGTACTCATCAATCAGCTTCATGACCTCATCGAAAATGGCGGGCGGAACAAGACCACCCCGGATTTCCGGATAGGCCGCAGAAACCGCTTGTTCCCATTCGGCCATCGCGGCAGGCGGGACGTCATGAACCTGGACCCCCCATTGATCGACCAGTGCGTCGATCGCTTCTTCATTTTCGCGCCGTCCGCTTTCCAGGACGAAATCACCGGCCCGGCGGGCCGCTTCGAGAAGCTTCGGCCGGATCTCGGCCGGGATTGAATTCCAGGTCTCCTCCTTGATGACGGCAGCCCCCATGATCGGAGCCCAGAGCAGGTTCGTCATATGCGGCGCGGGCCCGTAGGTCTGGATGGCAAGGGCGTAAAGCGGCGGAAGCGGAACGGCATCGATCAGGCCGGTCTGCAGACTGATGAGGATGTCAGTCAGGTCGAGCGGGACCGGATTGAGTCCGGTCGAGACCATGAGGGCCTCCTGCTTGGCATCACCGGCCACCGTGAAAAGCTTGAGCGAACGGAGGTCGTCGAGTGTCACGACCGGCTTTCGCGAGAAGAAGCGGAGAAACCCGGCATCAGCCCAGAACAGGGTCACATAACCCTTTTCCCTGAGGCTTTTCTCCAGGCGCGGGTAAATGCGCTTGGAGACATAGTCGAATTCGTCAACCGAGCGAAAGACCATCGGCATGGTCTGGAGGCCGGTCACATCCCGCTCGATGTCCGCCAGGCCCACGCCCGTGAGGAGGGCGGCCTGAGTCTGATTGATCGTCATCCGCTCGACCATGGCCGACTCGCCTCCCTGGATGCCGCCGGCGTAGACGATCAGATCGATCCGCCCATCGGAAGCCTCCTTCCAGGATTGGCCCATTTCCATCAGCGCCTTGTGGAAACTCGACCCCTTCGGCGCAAGGGTGGTCAGCTTGATTCGGATTCTCCCGGCGGCCTCGGCCTTTCCGGCATGTTCGTCAACCCCGGTCACAAAAAGCGTGACCGAAAAGAGCAGGAAGAGTCTGAAGAGAGATGTCATCATTGTGTTTCGGGAAGCCAGGTTAACCGCTTCCAGATATCTTTTGCCGGGGGCGGTGCAAGTGCCTTCGGCGAACCCACCAAGCCGAAAATGGCCCGGATCGGGTTTCCCCCGCAATGGTTTTCTGCATTCGGCCGGAAATCGAACGTTCTCGGCGCGCGAATGCCGCCCGCCCGTCTACCAATCGTCGCAACCCGAAGTTGACTTCGATGACCGGAAGAAGGACCACTTTGTTCCCGACCTTTCCGCTCTGACCGCGGCGTCCGGACCATGACTCGTCCTCTCATGAATGAATTGGAGCGTTACCTTGCCTGCATGGAGTACCAGAGTGCGGACCGCAGGCCGAATCATGAACTCGGTGTCTGGGAACAGACCCGCCGCCGCTGGCAGGCTGAAGCACCGGAAGCAGTGGCGGACTTCTGCTGGGACTGGTTCTACCAGGAACCCGGCCTTTGCCTCGACCGGCGGGATTATGTTGATGTCGACTATGGTTTCATTCCCGCCTTCAAGGAGGAGATTCTGGAAGAGGATGCCGAGACCCGGGTCATCCGCGACCGCAATGGCATTGTGCGGCGCACCCTCACTGTCGGAATGGTCGGCGGGGCGTCCATGAGCATGGACGAGTTCATGGATTTCCCGATCAAGGGACCGACCGACTTCCAGGCGATCAAGCGGCGCCTGGTCGCTGCGATTCCCGAACGTTACCCTGCCAATCTGGCGGCATTGGAAGCGCAGTGGAAGATCCGGGATTACCCGTTGACCCTGGGAAAGAACTGCGCCGCCAACGGCTTCTATTGGCGGGCCCGTGAATGGATGGGCACCGAAAATCTTTCCTATGCCTGGTATGACGAACCGGCCATGATGCATGAGATGATGGAGTTTTTTGCCGACTTCATCATCGAGACGAGTCGTCCGGTCCTCGATCGGGTCAAGGTCGACTTTTTCACACTCAACGAAGACTTCGCCATGAAGGGTGGTCCGCTCCTTGGTCCGGACATCTACCGGACCTTTATTCTGCCCCACCTCAAACGCCTGGTCGTGTTTCTCAAGGGCCATGGAATCCGCTATGTCGGGGTCGACTCCGACGGAGACCCCACCCTTCTCATCCCCAGCCTCCTCGAAGCCGGAATCAATTTGATCTGGCCGATCGAGCGTGCGTCCGAAGTCAGTCCGGTCAAGTGGCGCTCCACTTTCGGGCGTGATCTCCGGCTCTCGGGCGGCGTGGACAAACGAGTCCTGCCGAAGGGCCCCGCCGCCGTCCGTCGTCACCTGGCCGAACTGATCCCCCTGATTGAGGAAGGCGGTTATATTCCGTCGATTGACCACACCGTGCCTCCGGATGTTTCCTGGGACCAGTTCCGCGACTACATGGACGCCAAACGTGCCCTCCTCGCTGGAGATTTCGCCGCTCTACGCTGATGGCTGACGCCATCGGAAACGACTGCACGCGTAAAGGGCTCAGGGAATCCATTACTGAAGGATCGGGTTCGATTGCACCTGACAAATCAGGATGAGCATTTACGCTCATATCAGGATGGCAATTCCACTCAGAGCGGCAGTGATCGGCCCGAGGCCGGCGACCATTCCGGTCAATCTCCAGCTGCTCGCCCTGCTCTTGGCCCTGAATCTGGCAGACGTTTTGTTGACCCACATCAACGTCACGCTCGGCCTGTCTTTCGAGGCCAATCCCATCCTGGGCTCGATGCTGGAGAATTACGGCTGGCCCTCCCTTTACCTCTTCAAAGTGGTCGGTCCCGTCGTCCTGAGCCTGACACTCGTCCGTTTCGCTTCGCTGATGACGGCCCGCTGGTTTTCCGGATTTCTCTGCCTCCTCTGCCTTCTGAGCCTCTCCGGAGTCTGCAGCGGGGTTTTTGTCATCGCCTGCATCCTTTACTGAACCGCGGTCCGGGCGGGGGCGTCACTCAAGACATCCCGGGAGCCGGACACGTCAATTGGATCCGATTGGCGGCCACTTGGTCTGTGCTGAGTCCGTCCAGTTCAGTCGCCATCTGGTCCAGTCCCCGGTCCCCGAACCCGCCGGCGGCGCGGCGCAGAATCTCCAACCAGATCTCACCGGCGCCGGACCAGCCACCGATCACCTGCCAGGGCCATTCCTGCCGCCCCAATGCCGCCGGAAGCATATAGTCGAACGACCGCCGCAGACTGCGTCCGTCGCCTGTCTCGTAGCCCCACAGGTCCACCCCAAGCCTCACGCCCATGTCGGCCAGATGCATGAGCAGGAGGAGATTGCCGCTGCTGTAGCCCCATGACTTGGTTCGCGCCACCTCCCAGGGTTGTTGACCGTTGTGTTCGAGCTGGATGCCGATTCGTCGATAGGCGACTTGCTCGGCGACCTGCCGGGCCACCCCTTCCCGACCCAGGTGATAAGCCATCATCATGACCTGGCAGTCATAGGCGGTTCCGTGGTTGTTCGGACGGTCCGCTTCAAACCTGCCGTGATCACTGTGGAGCAGCCATTCGAGGTAAGCCTCGATCCACCTGAGAAACCCGTCATGACTCGTCGGAGAAAGATGACCGGCCGCGACCAAAAGGGCGACCGCCTCAAGGAGACCGACCAGGACATGGGTCCCGACGATACCCCACCCGGTTCCATTCCATATTCCCGGGGTATAGCCTCCATACTCCAGATGAGGATTCATCCGTGTCTCCGGGTCGATGAACCAGCGTTCCAGCACAACTGCGGCCCGCTCACCCGACTGAACCGATCCGCAGAAATAGGCGTGAGCGGCCAACTTCCCGAATGCATCGGCCATGGTCCGGATCGCCGGGCCATCATACAACTCCTGCTCGGGATTGACGACGCCGTCCCTGGGCACATAGGGCAAACCGTCCGCCCGGTCCGGATTCGGCCACCAATAGGCCGACAAGCCGACGAAATCGTGCGGATCCCCGCTGGGAGCCGCTCCCTTCTTGTCGATCACCGACCATGGGCCTGCCGTGATCACGTCGGCGGCCTCCGCCTCCAGCTTCCGCACCGCTGGTGCGAAATGACCATCCGCTGCCCGGACCCGGCTCCGAACCGCTGCCACGGCGCTTCCTCTCGTCAGAAAAAGGTTGGGTTCATCGATTGCCATCCCGTCACCCTAACGGATCAAGCCCCGCACGAACAGCTTTCATGAGGAAGAATTGATTCGACAGCCGACCTGTCCGTTTGACACCCCGCGCCTTTGAGCGCATGATGGCAAAAGGTTCATCAGGCGTCGGCCATCCCGTCGCCGCCAGGATTTCCCCCTCCCTTTTCTTCCACCCAATCCAATGAAGTACGATATCGGCGATCTGCTCAAAGACTGGCCCGCTTCAGACACGGAGAACGTCCGCAAGATCACCGACGCCAACGGGGTCGAGAAGATCCAGGTCAGGGTGGACCAGGGAGCGTTTCAAGGCATTCTGCAGATGAACCTGGACGGGCGCCCCGATGGCCGGAGGCCTCATCGGCGCGATTTTGTGCTCGATCATTTCAAGGACCGTCTCGCCCACCACCTTTCCCAGAGTGGCAATGATGATGCCTTCACGCTCTCCGAGGCCGATTGCGCCGAACTCTTCAATGAGAGCTACCGGATCTATCAGCGCTACGTCTTTCTACTCCAGGTCGAGGACTATCCGCGGGTGGTCCGGGACACCGAACGCAACATGGAGGTATTCCGCTTCGTCAACCGCTACGCCGACCGGCAGGAAGACCGGATGCACCTGGAACGCTGGTGGCCCTACATCATCCGGATCAACGCCACCGCAACGGCTCACCTCCACCTGGACAACGACGACTTCGACCGGGCTCTCCTCACCGTGGTCACGGCCGAAAAACGCATCCGGAGTCTCGATCCGGTTGATGCCGAAGAATTCGAACTCGAAAAGAAACGCTCCCTTGAAGCGCTGGCCGCCCTTGCTCTGGAAATCGAAGCGAAACGACCTCTGACCCGGACCGAGCAACTTGAAAGTGCCATGGCCGATGCGGTGGCGCGCGAGGATTACGAAACCGCGGCCCGCCTGCGCGACCAGTTGAGCAACCTCAATGCCTCCCGTTCCATCGACGGGACCCACTGACTCTCAATCCACCCCACCCACTCCGTCCTCGACCAACACAATCGATATGCAACACAAACACCTTGGAAGAACCGGGTTGATGGTTTCCCCCGTCTGCCTCGGAACGATGAATTTCGGCCCTTTGACCGGCGAGGCCGAGAGCTTTGCCATCATGGATCGCGCCCTGGAAGAGGGTATCAATTTTTTCGATACAGCCGATGTCTACGGCTGGGTTCCCGGCGAGGGCGTCACCGAACAGATTGTCGGCCGGTGGATCGCCCAGGGAGGCGGGCGCCGCGAAAACATCGTCCTCGCCACCAAGGTGTTCAATCCGATGAACAAGGCGGGGGAATCGAATCCGAACCGGGCGCGCGGTCTTTCCGCCGCCAAGATCATCCGGGCCTGCGACGACAGCCTTCGACGCCTGCAAACCGACTACATCGATCTCTACCAGATGCACCATGTCGATCGTTCCTGCCCGTGGGAGGAGATCTGGCAGGCGATGGAAACCCTGGTCGCCCAGGGCAAGGTCATCTATGTCGGCTCGAGCAACTTCGCCGGATGGGATATTGCGACCGCCAACCAGATCGCCTCGCGAAGGAACTTCGTCGGCCTGGTCAGCGAGCAGAGCGTCTACAACCTGGACAACCGGATGGTGGAACTGGAAGTGCTGCCGGCCTGTCGTCACTACGGTCTCGGAGTGATACCCTGGAGTCCCCTGGCCGGAGGTCTCCTCGCCGGCGCGCTGCGCAAGGCGCAGAGCGGACGCCGGGCCAATGAGCGTATCCGAAACCAGGTTGAGGCCAAGCGGAGCCAACTCCGCCGTTACGAGGCCCTCTGCAAGAAACTTGGCGAGAACCCGGCCACGGTCGGCCTGGCCTGGCTGCTCCACAATCCGGTCGTGACTGCTCCGATCATCGGTCCGCGCACGATCAAACAACTTGAGGACAGTCTTCGTGTTCCGGATCTCAAGCTCGACGCCAAGACACTGGCCAAGTTGGACGAAATCTTTCCCGGTCCGGGAGGCGCAGCTCCTGAAGCCTACGCCTGGTAGCCGCGTCAATCCGCCGCCCAATCGATCATTTCACGCTGGATCTCCGGCGGCAGTTCGATGAATCGGGCGCTGAACCGGCCCACCCGGACGATCAGGTCGGGATGTCTCGCCGGTTCAGCCCGGGCCGCTTCAAGCTCGCTGCGGGACACGACCGAGACCATCACCTGCGAGCCTCCGGACTCGAAATAGCCATCGAGCAGAGCTTCCATCTTCGGACGGTTCTTCTGGAAGTAATCCCGATCAAACCTCAGGTGATGGATATAGCCCGTATGGACCGACGATTCCACCGCTGCCAGTGAGTTGAGCAGGCCGACGATTTGCCTGTGATCCGCGCCTGCTGCCGGGGTGATCTGGGCGGCCAACGGGGCGCCTTGTGGACGTCCATCGGCCGACGCCTCACAATCCTTCCCCGCTGTGGCGTTTCCGCGGTTGGTGATGTGGACCAGCAGGAAAAAATCGAGATCCACCTCCTCGGCCTGTTGCCTCACGGCCATCGCCGCCTGGTCCGAAACCCGGCAGACCATGGCATCGGCCTCTTCATCGTCATGACCGAACTTCGGTGCCGCTCGCATCAATTGAACCCGCGCCGCCGCGTCCTCAGTGCGGCCTTCAAGTCCCGCGAGCATTTCATCCGGAGTCATCAAGCCGTTCTCATAGACCAAATGCCTGATTGCGGTCAGGCTGTCCGCCGCGTTGATCAGGCCGTGCGACTCGACCACGCCACCGGTGTAGACCGGACCCCGGTCGACCACGGAATGGCCATTCTCCAGGCATCCGTTGTAAAGCATGCTCGGGTAAAGCAGGGCGACGGAGTCGTTTTCCACTTCAAATTCGAGCACATGGCGCCGGGCCAGTTTCCCGGCGAAATACGCCATCTGCCGGCCGAAAGCGGCGAAGAGTTCCTCGAAATCACGGAAATCACGGAACTCCCCCAGGGCCAGACCCAGACTCTTCCCGGTCCGGGGATCCCGTCCGTTGTGGAGGGTGACCTCCAGCGTCTTGAGCAGGTTCAGGCGACAACTGGGGGATCCAAAGCTCCGGTGATCCAGTGCGTATTCTCCATCTCCATACGGGAAATAGTGCTCGGCGTCCTCTTCCGGTACGTCGAAGACCCGGGCCACTTCCGGTATGATGACGTCGTCGTTGTAGAGGATGGGAAACGTCCTTCCCTCTCCGATGACCTCGAACGCCTTTGCCAGCAGTCCGGGACTCATCCCACGGTGGACGCGGAGACAAAGTTGCGGAGTGGACTCAAGAACCGTCCGGGTCGCCTCCATCGCAAGGAGCGCGAATCGGTCGGCCTTGGCCGGATTGCGTCGTCCGCGCCCACCCAACATGATCCGGCTGCTGAAAACCAGATCCCGGTTGGCGATCATCCGCCAGAGCGCCTGAAGAAGCCGGAGGGATTCCTCCTCCGTCAGCCGGCCGTTGTCCAGATCCCGTGTGAGAAGGTCGCCCAGATAAATATCCATCCGGCCATGGTCGACAGCCCCCGAAACCAGGGTGTAGAGCCAGGTCAGCTGGATACCCTGGGACAGTGTTTCGGGCCGGGAGACAATCAGGTGATCGAGATCGTCCGCCATGCGCAAAGGACTCCCCGTCGGCGGGCACCCAGGGCAGCCCGGCCGCCAGATCCGCGCGCCTGGTTGCCGTAGTGGTGAATGATATCGATCAGAAGGCAAAGAGCGCTCGTCCATGCCCTCGAAGAGACCCGCATCTCCGGCCCGTGGCCGCAGGCGCGGTCGAGACCGTTTTCCACTTCGTTGATCAGACCGGGAATACCCACCCGGATCAGCTTGTCGTAATTGACGAGGACCCCGGAGAGTCGTCCGGTCATCCGCGCGACCGGGTTCGAAGTGGACTCGAGAAGGTCGTGCGGCAGGTCGGCGTGAGACGTCCCGTGACGGTCGCTTCCTCCCGCCAGAATTCGATCATTTCCGTAATCCCTGAGCGCGTTCCGCGGCCGAAACGGTTGCGGTGCTCATCTGCCTGAGTATCTCATCTTTTTCCCGGCAGTAGTAGCCCGGTCCGCCCGTGGCTTGTTCGAGGCCCAGGCCGACCAGAGGATAAGAATCGATCCTGCCGGCAAAATCGTCATTTTCACTGATCGGGCCGAGCAGATGAGGCAGGAGAACCCGCAGGCAGGCTGCTTCTCGAACTGCGGGGTGGTCACCCTGGTGCGCCTTGTAGGTCTCGGTGAAATGCAGCTCGAATTCGAAGACACGAGCCTGCGCAGCGGCCATGAGGTCACGGCCGCGTGGAGAATCAACGTCCATCGCCATAGCTGGATTATTGCTGAATCGGGAGCACGATGCACCTCGTTAATTCGCCCTCCGGAGAATATCAGCCGACCTTCATCCGTGGATAAGCCGGCGAATTCCGACAATCCTTCCCTTACCTCGCGCGGTTCGTGCACCTTAATTGGCTGCCAATGACAACCAGACTATCTCCCGAAAACACTCCCATTGCCTTTATCGGAACGGGCGTCATGGGCAAGGCATGGCCGGTCATCTTCTCACGGCCGGCTACCCGCTCCGGGTCCACAATAGGACCCGGGCCCGGGCTGAGGAACTGATCGCATCGGGAGCCCGCTGGTTCGACAGCCCGGGGAGAGGCCGCCAAGGGTGCCCGGGTCGTCATCACGATCGTCGGTTTTCCCGCGGACGTCGAAGCGACCTATCTTGGAAGAGGCGGTATTGTCGAGCGGGCTCCGGAAGGTGCCTTCCTGATCGATATGACAACCTCGAGTCCCGAGCTTGCCCGCCAAATCCAGCAGGCTGGCCGGAAACGGGGACTGCATGTGCTCGACGCGCCGGTTTCCGGGGGCGACGTGGGCGCGGCCTGCCCTGTCCATCATGGTCGGTGGAGACCCGGTCGACTTTGAGACGGTGCGCCCCCTTTTCGAGATCATGGGCAAGAATATCGTCCTGCAGGGGCCCGTCGGGAGTGGCCAACATACCAAGATGGCCAACCAGATCGTCATCGCGGCAAGCATGGTCGCGGTCAGTGAAGCACTCGTTTACGCCAAGCGGGCCGGCCTGGATCCGGAGACCGTTCTTCAGAGCATCGGGGGAGGGGCCGCGGCAAGCTGGACCCTGAACAACCTCGGCCCCCGCATGATCGCCGGCAATTTCGCGCCCGGCTTTTACGTCAAGCACTTCATCAAGGACATGCGCATTGCCATCGAGTCAGCGGAGGCGATGAATCTGGACTTGCCGGGACTTCGTCTGGCCAAGCGGCTCTACGACCAACTGGCGGCCGAAGGCGGTGAAAACGATGGCACCCAGGCACTCTACCGCCTGATTGACCGATAATTCCCCCCAGCGCGTCGTCCCCGGCGCACTCTGACGTGATCGGGCGACCGGCCAGACTCAGGTCTGATCGCTGTGCGCTTCCGCACCGCAAGGTGCGTGGCCAACGAAAAGAGCAATCCATCCATCGGGTTTCAACCTGGGATCCAGCTCATGAACGACGAATCGACGACCCGTCGAGTTCTCCAGGAGAACCTTTCCATCGTCGTGGCGGCGGATCACCACGCAGCGATCCCGGATGACGAAGATATAGGTATCTTCTTCTCCGGTCGCTGGGTAGGCATCCACCGCTCCCGGCACGGGTTTGCACCCGGATTCCGTTCGGTAATACGTTACCCGATCATTGATTTCCAGATGTCTCATGAGAGTGGTCCCCGCCCAACCTCCTCAGGCGGGGGATCCACCCGGAGAGAGATGGGATCGGGACCCCCGTAAGGTACGTGGCAAACGCCAGCCGGTCAACGGGGAAACGCGGAATCGTCGAGGATGCGACGGGAAGCAGTCCGGGTGCTCCCGGAGGCCCGGTGGTCAGCCACACAACAAACGCTGGTGGGCCTGGTGGGCGGGCGGCGGCCTGCCGGCCTGATCCCCCCTGCGAAAAGGCCCGCCCTACCGACTGAAGCCCCCGTCAATTCGTGCGTGATGGTCGATTACCCCTGTTCCAGCGCACGATTGGCCCGGATCAGCCTAATCCTCTGCCGCACGGACTCCGCTGAGCGCAATCCGTCCTCCGGGGTGTGCAGGACGTAGTCGAGCAGTCGCTCCACCCTGGTTGTGGCCACGTGCATCCGGGTATCGGAAGACGCATAGTAGATGAACACATCGCCGTTTTCCCGGCAGACCCAGCCGTTGGTGAAGATGACATTGGAAACATCACCGACCCGCTCCTCCCCGCGCGGGGCGATCAGGTAGCCCGCGGGTTTCCGAAGCATCCTGGCCGGGTCCTTCAGATCGGTCAGGAAAAGGTAGGCCACGTAGCGGAGTCCGGCCGCCGTCTCCCGGACTCCGTGCGCCAGATGCAACCAGCCCTCGGCCGTCTTGATCGGAGCGGGGCCCTGGCCGTTTTTCGACTCGTTGATCGTGTGATACATCTTGCGATCAATGATCCGCTCCGGTCCGGCAACCGGATGCTCGATGTCCTTTGCGAGGGCCCAGCCGATGCCTCCGCCTGAGCCGGTGCTGATGAAACCGTCCTGCGGACGGGTGTAGAAAGCGTATTGGCCGTCGACGAACTCGGGATGGAGGACGACGTTGCGCTGCTGGGCGGACGGCGTTTTCAGGTCCGGCAGGCGGTCCCAGGCTTTCAGATCCTTTGTCCGGATGATCCCGCACTGGGCGGTCGCGGAGGATTGATCGCTTTCCGGTGCATTCGGGTCCCGCCTCTCGGTGCAGAAGAGCCCATAGACCCAGCCATCCTCGTGCGCGACCAGGCGCATGTCGTAGACATTGGTATCGGGATCCGCGGTTTCTCCAATGACCAGTGGCTCGTCATGGAACCGGAAGCGGTCAATTCCATTCGGACTCTCGGCCAGGGCGAAGAACGATTTCCGGTCGGCCCCTTCGACCCGGACCACCAGGACGATCCTTCCCTTCCATTCGATCGCCCCGGCGTTGAAGGTCGCATTGACCCCCAGCCTCTCCATCAGAAACGGGTTGGTCGCCGGGTTCAGATCATAACGCCACTCGAGCGGCACATGGTCGGCCGTGATGATGGGGTGAAGGTGGCGTTCATAGACGCCGTTCTTCCAGGTCGTATCCACCGGATTGGGACGCAGGATCAGTGCCTCATGTTCCCTGCGCAGTTCATTCAGGCGCTCTTTGAAATTCATGGTCTTGCTGGTGACTTTCGCGATTGAAAAACAGCGGTCCGGGCCCTCAGCCCATCTCGACCACGATCCGGTTGGTCTTGCCGAGTTTCGTCACGGGAACACGACCGTCCGGGAATTCCACCCCGTTGACGGTCAGGCGCCGGACTCCTTTCTGGACTTTGTTGGGATTCCGCACCTCGACCTTCAGGCGTTTCCCCCGGAAGATTCGCTCCAGCTCGAATCCCGGCCATTCCGACGGAATGCAGGGATCGAAGCGGATCGCGTCGACCTCCGGCTGAAGGCCGAGTATCGAATGCATGGCGGAATAATAGGACCACGAGGCGGTCCCCGAAAGCCAGGGCACCCGGGAAACCCCAAACTGACTGGAAGCCTTCGAATGCGTGCTCTGGCAATGCACGTAGGGTTCACTTTGACGGATCTCCGCTCGATCATTGTAGGCGGATGGCATATACGATCGGTAGGTCCGGAAAGCCTGGTTCCCCTCCCCTCTCAGGCATTCCGCCATGACCACCCAGCCCTGGGTGTGATTGAAAATTCCCGCATTCTCCTTGGTTCCCGGATTGAAGAGAACCGCCCGCATGACCTCGATCGGGATCTTCTTGAAGGGAGGCGCACAGAGCATGACGCCGTATTCGGTCGCCAGATTCTCCCGCAGGGCCCGCATGGCCTTGTCCGATTGTTCCTCCGTGGCCGCGCCACTGATGATGGACCAGACCTGCGTGTTGAGATAAACCTGGCCCTCCTCACGGTTCTTCGTTCCGTAAATCGTCCCGTCCTCTCCAATCGCCCAGATGAACCACTCGCCGTCCCAGCAATGCTCCTGGATGAGCGCGTCGAGCGCCTCACGCCGGGAACAGGCCCAGACCGCCTCTTCTTCCTGACCCAGGCGTTCCGCGATTTCGGCATAGACACTGAGACCCAGGCGCACCTGAAAGGCGACAAACAGGCTCTCGCCGTGATACCCGAGCCGCAGGCAGTCGTTCCAGTCCGCCGACAGGCCGCAGGGCAGGCCGTGTGCCCCGGTCCGCGTCAGGTTGAAATCGAGGGCCCGACGCAGGTGCCCGAAGACGGTGGCCTTTCCTTCGTCGGCGAAAGGCAGTATCTTGTTGTAGAAGGCGACATCGCCCGTCTCCGCGACATAGGCCGGCACCGTGTTGAAGAACCACAGACAATCATCCGAACGGAACTCTTCGTCGGGTGGCGGTGCCTCCTGACCGGGACGATGGCCGAAGGGCTTGATCACCGGAATCGCTCCACCGTTGGCCAACTGCCCGGTCAGCATCAATTCCAGCCGCTCGCGGGCCGTATCCGGAATCAGGGGAAGAACCCCGAGGATATCCTGGACCGTGTCCCGAAATCCAAGTCCGTCGCGCTCCCCGTTATAGACCAGGCTGGCCGCCCGTGACCACGCGAAGGTGATCAGGCAATTGTAGGGATTCCAGACATTGAGCATGTGATCGAACTCCGGATCCGGAGTCTTCACCCGGAGGGATCCGATCCGGGAATGCCAATGCGCACGAAGCCGGACCAGTTCCTCTTCACAACGCTCCGCCGATCCATACTCCCTGACCGTTTCGTGCCCGACCGTTGCAACCGGCCCCAGGCCGAGCAACGCAACCAGGGTGGTTTCTTCGCCCGGGTCCAGCTCGATCGTGGTCCGGAGGCTGCCGCACGCATTGTCGCCGTAGGCGTCCGACCCGGTGGAGGCACCTGTCTCCACAACCAGGGGCCGATCATAGGAGCGATAAGGCCCGAGAAAAGCCGCGCGACTGGTATCATGGCCGGTGATCGGCGCACCGGTCAGACCCATCCAGAGTTCCTTCCCCTGCCCCCGGGATGTCGGATCGTTCGGGTCTGGCAGGAGGTTCTCGTTGATCGTCAGGCGCAGCAGATCCCCTTTCCGGGAGCCCCGTGCGATATATTGCGTATACTGAAGATTGACCAGGTCCTGGGTGGTCGACCAATCGTTGGCGAATTCGCAGTAGGTGAAAATCGAAAGCGTCTTCCGCTTCCTCGACCGATTGCGCACCTTGAGCCGCCAGTATTCGAAACGCTGTCCCAGGGGCACGAAGTAGGTCGTTTCCGTCTCGACCGAATTGTATCTCGACAGGATGGTCGTGTAGGCGGTTCCGTGCCGGCAGACCGAGCGGTAGCGCTTGAGGGGCTTGCCCACCGGTTGCCATGAACTGGACCAGAAATCACCGTTTCCATCGTCACGAAGATAGAAATACCGGCCCGGTTGATCCATCGGGATCGAGTTGAAGCGCAGTCGCAGAAAGCGGCCCTGGGCGGCCGATTGGAAAAAGCTGTAGCCTCCTGCGTTGTTGGTGATGACCGCACCATACTCGAGCGTGCCCAGATAGTTGCTCCAGGATTGTGGGGTGTCGGGGCGTTCTATGACGTATTCCCGCTTCTTGTCGTCGAAATGACCGTAGCGCATGATTTGGAGTGGGTTCGGAGGCATTGGTAACAGGAGGCACCAATCCCGGCGAGTCCCCGTTCGAACTCACAATAGAACGAGGGAAACGCTCCCGGCATGCCTTTTCTCTCCAGAAAAAGGTAAAACTCCGCAAGAGACCCCGATTTCGACCGATTATCCGTTTATGAATCTCCGGGCTTTTCCCCACGCAGGAATCTGCGGCCTTGCGTTTCTCGGTTTTCTGACCGGTCCGCTGGCCCTGGCTGACAGCCTGACAGTCAGTGCCGGGATCAGCGATATTGAGATCCTCATCGAGAATGTGGACAGCGGGAAGCTCGCGGCAACCCGAACGGGGGATTCCGGCCAGTTCAGTTTGTCCGGACTCGAACCCGGTGAGTATCGCCTGATCATCGGTCCGGTCCGTGGCGGGAAGGCGCTCCCGGTCTCGGACGGCAGCGAGCAGGAGGATCCGACTCCGCCGGTGGGCTACGACGTCAGACTGTCGGTCTACGGCGGTGCCATGACCGCACAGTGGGTACCCGTTTCCTCGCCGAAGGTACGCGTCGGTATCGTTTTCGCCGTTCCGGCTCGCGCCAGCGGCACCATCGCCGGCAGCATCCGCCCGGCGACTCCTCCCGCCGTCCAGACCTTGATCACCTGGGTTTCTCCACCAGCCTTTGAGTGAGCTGTCGCACCGGACGGTGCCTTCTCCGGGGAGAGGGAATTGCGGCCTGGAGGCGATCATTCTCACTTCCGCCACTCCAGCCCGGGCGGCGTAAGCAATCATGCGGATCAGGGACGCGGCTCGTCCGGTCCTCTCGATGAAGCGTCCGCTTTCGAAAGCAGTTTCCACAGGCCCACGCCAGTTAAGCTCCTTCCACCGAACGCGCGCCGATTCGTGAAAGGGAATAAAACCTCGCTTCTGTGCGTCTCCTTTGCCAACTACGGGACAGGGATTCCGCAATGAGTGAAATCGTTCTGGCAGGGTCAATGGCTTACATCGTCATTGGGATGGGCTTCACGATTTTCCTCCTTTGCGCCGGATTTGCCCGGATCGACTCCGCCGCGCGGGATTCCGGCCCCGGATTTCGATTGCTGATCATACCCGGTCTGACCGTTCTCTGGCCTCTCATGCTTATCCGATGGCTGCGTGGCGAAGGCCAACCACCCGAAGAACGGAATTCCCACCGCCGTCCCCCGGAGGAGTCCAATTGACCCGATGATCACCCGACTGCGCCGCAGACACCGCTGGATGTCGACCGTCTTTCTCGGACTGGTCCCGGCGCTGGTCCTTTTCGTCGCCATCGACAAGCGCCCGAACGGCCCCGTCGTCCTGAGCGAATCTCCCCCCTTTCCGATTCTGGATCCCGGAGATCTCGGGGACTTCATCGATTTTCAGACAGTATGGCCCGACCTTGACTGGCAGGTCGGTCAGACGATGCGACAAGGACAGAAAGCCCTCGTCCTGTTGCATCCGGCGCGTGAGCCTCAGGCCGACCTGATCCTTTACTGGATCCCTGCGAACCGCCCTCTTCGGCCCCCTCCGGAATCGGACGACGGTTTCCACACCGACCATTCAGGCCTTCAGTTGCCCCGCGAGGCGCTTTTTCTTGGCCCCCTCGCCGCAGGCTCCCGTTCGGTTTTCAACCTTCCGGATGCAACCACGGCAGAATCGGGCCGTCTCGTCCTCTACAGCCTTCCCTACCGCAGCGTGGCCGGCGTTTCCGACCCGTTGCGACTCCACTGACTCCATCCGATGGGCACCACCTACCGTTCCATTCAGTGGAATCCCCGGAAACGACTTTACGATCTCGTTGCGGTCGGTGGATTGTGTCTTTATCTCGTCGGATTCATCACGGCCAGCCTGGTTCTTTCAGCCAATGCTGATCCCATGATCGTGACGATACGGGCCTTCGGCTCGGCGGCCTTCATCCTTCTTCATGTCGTTCTCTCCATCGGCCCGCTCTGCCGTCTCCGGCCGGGTCTGTTGCCGCTTCTCTACAATCGGCGCCATCTCGGCGTGATCACCTTCCTCACGGGTCTCATCCATGCGATGCTGGTGACATTCTACTACCATCTGGGAGGACCGACCCACCCCATCCTCAGCATCTTCCTCTCCAGTTCCTTCTCGGGGGACCCCGCCTGGTTGCCTTTTCAACCCTTCGGCTTCGTCGCCCTTGTCATCCTCTTTCTGATGGCGGCGACCAGTCATGATTTCTGGCTGAATCAGTTGAGCGCTCCGGTCTGGAAGTCGCTCCATATGCTCGTCTACGTCGCCTATGCGCTTCTCGTCGTCCACGTCGCCTTCGGCATTCTCCAGAGCGAGCAATCCCCGCTCTTTGTCTGGGCGACGGCGGCGGGCATGACCGGCTTGTTTTCCCTCCACCTGGTCGCCGGCCGGGGGAGCAGAGCGGAGACCGCCCCCAGAGCAGTCCTCCGGACGAGGAGGGTTTTTTCGAGGTGGCCCGTGTGGACGACATCCGGATGGGGCGGGCAAGGATCGTCAGCCTGGCAGGCGAGCGGGTCGCGGTTTTCAAATATCAGGATCCGCAAAGCGGCGCGATTCAGATCAATGCCGTATCCAACGTTTGCCGACATCAGAACGGGCCGCTGGGTGAAGGAAAGGTTGTCGACGGTTGCATCACCTGCCCCTGGCACGGTTATCAGTACTTGCCCCGCAACGGGTGCGCGCCTCCTCCGTTCACCGAGAAGATCCCGACCTTTCGCGTCCGCCTGATCGGGTCTCGCATCCTGGTCGAGGGCGTGCCCCAGCCCCCGGGCACGGATGTCGCGCCCGCTGTCCCATGAAAACCGAAACTCCCGAGGACTCTTTCTATATCGGCTGGCAGACCCGGCCGGCCGCCGGGAATCGGCGCCTCATGGTCGGTGTGGTCGGAGGATGGATCTCGCTCGGCGCCATTCTTTCCGTCGCTTTCGCCGTGGCGCAACGGACTCCGGACGTCGCCGCCTACGCATGGACCCATGTCAGGACCTACGAGGGCCTCCTGCGGGCCTCCCCCTATCCTCATCTTCTGGTCAACCGCCCCGGCAGTGACACATGGTCAGCCTATCCGTTGGTCGGCCCGGCAAAGTTCGGGATCGCCCCGGAATGGTGCGGGAGCGCCGACGGCGATACGGTCCGGATCAATGCCGGTATCATCTACCGAAGCGGCTCCACGGTCCTTGAGGTCGTCTCCGAGCGACCTGTCCCAATCGTCGACGGCCCTGCCCCTTTCGCGACCAAACCGGTCGATTCCGCCTTCGAAGCGGTCACCCTGGTGGGGGAGATCGTCGACCTCAAGTGCTACACCGGTTCCATGAACCCGGGCCGCTTCAAACCACACCGGGCCTGCGCAGCGCTCTGCATTTCCGGTGGAATCCCGCCTGTGCTCGTCGTCGAGACCGCCGACGGCCTCATCCTCACATTCCTCCTGGTCGGCCCTGACGGCGAGATGATCAACGAGGCAGTCCTGCCCCATCTGGCAAGGGCAGTCCGGATCAATGGTCGGGTCCGCGTCGAGAACGGTCTGTGGATCCTCTCAGCGAATCCCGCGAATATCGTTTCTCTCTGAATACCGGTTGCGGCTCTTTCCAAACCGACTTCCTTGCCCGATTCACCGCCATGCTCGTCATCCGCCGTCTCGAGACCCGCACACAGGGGTTCACCGTCATCATGCTGCCTCCGGATTACCACAAGGTGATCCCGACGGACGAACATCAGCACAATGAGATTCTCCGCATCTATAAACAGGACAAACGCTACCTCGATGTGGAAAACGATTTTACCGATTACGACCTGAATCCCGATGTGCCGGCGACTCTTCAGTAGACCCGAAGGCGTGAGCCGCCGGTGTTTCAGCACATCAGGATCGCAGGGTCCCGGTCCAGAACGGAGACGTCGGATTCCCTTCGCGGACTGCCTGGCCGTGATCCTGATCATGTCCGGCACCGCGGCGCACGCTCTCAGCGAAGACAACTGGCGACCATCGCCCGCCGAACAGGTGGCCCAGGGTCGAGCCGAGACGGAACGGGCCATTGAGGCAGATGGGCAGGGCGACCCTGCCCTGGCACTGATACACTGGCGCAATGCCCTCAGCTTCCGCCCGGACCACCCGTCCCTGATTCTCAATGCTGCTGCAGCGGCGGCACAGGCGGGTGAGGCCGAGGACGCCCTTGACGGTATCGACCGTTACGTCTCCATGGGTTTGACCGGGGCCATCGCCGAAGAGCCGGCCTTGGCCTCTCTTTCCGCAACGCGCCGTTTCCACGAGGCCCTCCGCCGACTGGAGTCGAACCGTCAGCCGATCGGCCGACCCGAGGTGGCGTGGACTGTCCCGTTACCGGGGTTTTTCACCGAAGCAATCGCTTTCGATCCAGCCCCGGATGATCTCTATCTTTCGGGTTTCCAGGACGGGAGAATCGTCCGCTTCCACGGCGGTGAAGCGTCCACCGTGCATCAGTCCGATTTGAGCGTTCTCGGCCTGGCCATCGATCTCCCGCGCCGGATTCTCTGGGCGACGGCCTCCGCTCTCCCGGAAGCCCGACCTGCGACCGCGGAAAGGAAAGGGACGTCCGAACTCATCCGCTACGAACTCGATACAGGTCAGGCAACCCGGTATGCCTGCACCCACGAGGGTGAAAACCAATTCGGAGATCTTGGCCTCCTTCCGGATGGAACCGTCCTCATTTCGGATGGACTCCAGAAGGGCATCCTCTCCTTCGATCCACGATCCGGCACCTTCCGGCGCTGGTCGCAGATCGAACTCCCCTCCCCGCAGGGAATCGCGATCTCCGAGGACGGGCAGACCGTCTTTGTCGCCGACTACGCCGCCGGCCTCTTCCGACTCTCCGTTGATGGCGGAGGCTGGGTCCGCCTGGTCGGGGACGATGACCTGACCACCCTCGGATTCGACGGACTCGCCTATCGGCACCCCTTCGTCATTGGCGTCCAGAACGGAGTCCGCCCGCAACGAATTGTCCGGCTTGAGCTCGACACCGACCGGCCCCGAATCATCTCCTGGAAAGTCCTCGCCTCCTCCCTTCCGGAGTTCGACGAACCCACCCAGGGATTCATTCGTGACGATTGCTTTGTCTTCATCGCCAACAGCCACTGGCCGCAACTCGGCCTGGATCCGGATTCCATTGCAGGCCTCTCCCCGCCCCTCATCCTGAGTGTCTCCATCGATTGAATCAGCTTTGGAATTGGACGTGACAACCGGCCCTTATACTTGGTTCGGATATTCCCGATGAGGCCCCCGTCATTCGACATCCGGCGGTCACTGGTTTAGGCTGAAGCCAGGGTGTGCATCGAGATTCCGGATAGGTTTTGACCTGAGAATCAGGCGCGACGCCAACACGTTGCTTCGCGGTTGTCTGGGCGTGACCGGCTCTCAAGGGGCCCTGTCCGGCGAACATGCCCGCGTTCGAAACCAAGAGGATCCCGGGACCATGAAAACCAATCTGTCTGCCGTTTGTTTCCTGGCACTGGCCGGCCTGGTCATGCCATCGATTGCCCATTGTGATACCTTCGTCGTCACGGACGGCGATTTCGCCGATGGCGTCTATGAATTCCGCTACTACTCGAAGAGCCAGACGACGACGGTCAATGGTGTTCAGATCAACCCATCCAGTCTCTTTCTGACCAACGACGGATGGGACCCTCCCCCGAGCACGTCCAAGTCCTTCTGGCATGCCAAGGGGGGATTCTATGATGCGCACGTCGCCGGCTCCTGCACCATGGGCTGGGACCTCCGGCCGGTGACCCGGACCATCGCGAAAGTCGAGATGATGGCCGATGCCCACCTGGCCCAATTCGATCCCTTCAAGGATGATGCCTGGTGCGATCGCCTCTACGGAAGAATTGCGCTCCCCGATACCACGTTCGGCGCGAACACCTATGTGTCGGTCTTCGAATTCGTGGGCGACAATGACCCCGGTCGAAACACCGTCGAAAACGCCGGGTTCGTGGACGACATCTCCGACGTGATCGAGCGGATCGCGCCGGACTGGATGGCGGATCCGAACCTGCTCGAACTCAAGTTCGGTTACCAGCAGCATCCCATCGACGCCAGCCACCCGTCCATCCCCCGTGAACACCTCCAGATTTTTCGCGACAATACGGGAGCCGGGGATGATTCCTTTCTCCTGCGGATAACCCTTGAGGCAAATCCGTCCGCCCTGGTCAATATTTCCACCCGGGGCACCGTCGGCATCGGACCTGAACGCCTGATTGCCGGATTTGTCATCGAAGGTGACACTCCCAAGACCGTGATCATCCGCGGCGTCGGACCCGCCCTGACCGCTTATGGCCTGACCGATGTGCTGCCGGATCCGCGAATTGATCTCTACCGCAAGGATCCCGGGGGCGATGTTCTCCATGAATCCAATGGAGACTGGGAACCCCTCGGGGATCTTGAAGCCAACTTTGCCAAGGTCGGAGCATTCCCGTTTCAGCCCAATTCAAAGGATGCCTGCCTCATGTTGACCCTGCCGCCGGGTGGTTATACGGCGAAGGTCGGTGGCGAAGGCGGTGTGACCGGCGTGGCGCTGGTCGAGGTCTATGAAGTCCCCTGATCTGGGAGGCAGGCAAGCGGGCAAGGCCACTCACCAGACCGAATCCACCCGGATCCGCAGGAAGACCGGATCGTCGGCCAGCGGAAATCTCCAGTGCATATCCTCCTGATCACTTCCCGCAAAGAGGATGGCGGCGTTCCGCCAGGATTTCAAATCCGTAGATGTCTCAACCGTATAGCGGAGCGACGGGCACGAAGTCTCCCAGTCCACGGCCAGCTCGCCATCCCGCGCGTGCAGATCAAACCAGCTGACTTCCTTTCCTGTCGGTACGGTCACCTCCACTACAGGAGGCTCGCTGTTCGCGGGCAGGTGCGGAAACTCGACGACACGTTCATGGGATGCCTCGCCAACGGAGACCCTGACCCGGTAGCTGCCGAAAAAAGCCCGGCAACTGAATACGCCATTTGTATCGGATAGACCCGTTTCCCGGGTATGCCAGTCCTCAAAGAGGAGCCTGCGATGGGCCAGGCCGTTCGGCTTGTATTCACCATCCGTCGCAATCAGCGCGCCGAGCGGCCTCCACATTTCAGGCTCATAAAACCCCCACCGGGTCATCCCGACAGTGGCCGGATGCGCGAAAACCGCTGTCGTGAAGTCCCGGTCATAAGCTGCCTGACCTTCCCGGTCCCGGGTTCCCAGATCGTATTCCGTGATACGGATGGGAAGCCCGAAAACGGCAAAGCGGTCGAGGATTTCCCAAAGAACCGCCGGTGGCGTGGTCGCTTCCGAAGAATGGCCCTGCATCCCAATTCCATCCAGGGGCGCGCCCTGGTCGAGGAGCCACTGGATCAGATTGAAGTAGTGGTCCTGCGCGGCGACATTCCGGCCACCATCGGTCAGGATGGTGTTTTCATTGATATAGAGCTTTGCCTCGGGATCCAGTTCACGGACCTTCCAGAACCAGCCCACCACCGCGTCCATGCCCACGATATCGGTGAAGTCCGACAATTGCCGGAGTTCATTGATGACGTCATATTCCCGGATCCCCCGCGCCTTCATCAGCGGGACGATCTCCTCAAGGTGAGACACGACCAACGCATTGAAGGCGACTGGATCGTCACTCAATGCTTCTAGTTCAGCCGGGGCGAATTGCCACCCCGGATAGATGAGCACATGCCCCCGGGCCGGCATGCCGATCGCCTGCAGCCAGGACGCCATGTCCAGGTATTCTCCACGCCTGACCGGGTCGGCCCATCCCCAGTCCGCCCAATAGACCGGCGTCGTCGCGTAGTTGAAGTTATCCCGCATCCATTCCCGGTACTGATCCCCGGGTGCCGTCTGCTCAAGGGCCAGGCGGCTGAAGAAGGTTCCAAATTGGTAATCGTGCTTCTCCATTTCAATCTCAACCGAAGCCCCTTCGATCGCCTTTCCCGCCAGATCGGTCACCCTCAGCTTGAGATCCCCCATCCGGTTCAAGGCGATCATTTCCGCCGCCCTTGCGCGCCAGGCGGCATTCGACGCCATCCCGTCGTAGGTGATGGTCGAATACGGCAACGCCTCCGGATCCACCTCACCTTCGAGGCGAAGCGCGGCAAAACCCGCGAGATCGAGGGATTGGACGCCGAATCCCAGATGAAGGGAAAGCCGGATCGCGCCCGTCGCCATTCCCTCGGTTGCCTGACCCAGGGCCACGTAGCGGTTCCACTCCCCTGAGGTCAGGCCGCTCACTTCTCCCAGGCTCAACCAGGTCGGCTGACTTCGCTCAATAAAGCCTTTGAAGATCCCGGTGGACTGTTCGGCTCCCGGCGAGGTCCGGGCAAAGAAACTGATCAGAACCCAGTCACCCTCGTTGATCGGCCAGGGATTCGACGCGCTGTGGAGCACAACCCCGTAGGGCTCTTCCGTGTCCGCGAGGACGCCCACCCGCAGGAAGGAGTCAAACTTGGGGTGGTCGATCTCCAGCCATTCCCGGGTATGGAGACCGGCCCCGCCGCTGACCGAGATCGACGCCGCGTTGCTCACCTCGAAAAACGGGGTCGCCGTCACTTCCGGCCCGACCTCGCCAAGAAGATCCGTCAGGTAAACCGGCGGCTCCGCCCGCCCGGCATGCACGGCGAAAAGAAAAAGGAACAGGGCGATCCGGTGTGGAGGACGCCGAATGACAGGAATGGAGGGTTCGTTGTTCATGGTTTGGATCGGGGACGAATTCTACACCGACAGGCGTCCGGAACGAGGTAAAACGAACGGGAACTGTCCAGGAAGAGACAAGGGCTCCGGAGACCATCGGAATCCCTTCCGCCGACTTTCCGCCCCGATGACCAATGCGCGTCCACCGGATTTCATGTTGATTCATGATGATTCCTGGACACTGATCAATGGGGTCCGGTCTTCTCGACGGGTTCGGACTCGAACCATTGGCCCCACTCCCTCCTCAGATTTCCGATTCTTCCAACTCCAGCCCCAATTCCACATGTCGCTTCTCACCGAACTCGCCGCCTTCGATTCCGCCACGGTCCAGAATGCCGCCATCCTTGTCCGCGGTTACGTCCATGCCGATGAGGATTACACCGGTCCCGATCTGCAGCAGTATGTGGCCATCGGCGGGCCCGTCACCGTTGGCTATGCCGTCACCTCGACCTGGACGCCGATCAGTGATCCAGCCGCGAGCGGCGTCCCGACCAACTACAGCGACTACGCCGCCTATTGGGATGCGCTGGCGGCCGTCGGTGCGCCCACCATCGCCGTCCTGCAGGATGTCGACGCGCCGGCCCGGCGCGGTGCCATGATCGGTGATTGCATGGCCACCACCATGAAAGCGATGGGATCCGTTGGCGCGGTGGTCGATGGCTGCGCCCGCGACATACCCGGAGTCACGGAAGCCGGCATCTCCCTCTGGGCGACCGGCCGGGTTCCCGGTCACGGCCCGTTCACCCTGCGCTCCATCAACGAGCCCGTCACGGTCGCCAGGCTGACCATTCGCCCCGGCGATATCCTGATCGGCGACGCCGACGGCATCACCCGCCTCTCACCTGAGATTGCCGCAGATGTTCTCAAGGCCTGCCATGAAGTCCGAGCCAAGGAGGACAAGGTGAAGCAGATCTTCCTTACCCCCGGATTCACAATCGAGTCCTGGCAGAAGAGCCGGTAGTCAATCGGAACCCCACCCGCCGGCCAATATCGGAATCCGGCACTGTTCAGATCGAGTGTCCCCTCTATGTCCAATTCAGTGAACTTCGGCCTGTTCGTCCTGCTCTCCCTTCTGGGCGCCTCCAAGACGATCGGAGACACCCAACCCGACCATCGATCCTATGAACTGCTCCGGGTCATCGAAGTGGAAGGGCGTCAGGGCGTGGCCACGAACGGGACAAACTACTTTGTCGGCGGAAACACCTCGCTCTTTATCTATTCAAAGTCTGGAGAACTGGTGGGCAAGAACGAGACGGCCTTGGATGACCTGCCCCATCCCGGCAATCATATTGGCGACATCTGTTTCCACAACGGAGAGCTCTTTGCCGTAGTGGAATGGTTCGAAGACTTTCAGGGCAAGGATATCCAGGTCGCCGTCTACGATGCCCGCACACTGCTCTACCTGCGGTCGATTCCCTGGGAGCCGGCTTCCGGCCAGATCGAGGTCAGCGGAGTCGCCATCGATGCCGGTGACAACAGCATCTGGCTGACGGATTGGTGAACGGACGCTATATCTACCGCTACGATCTGGATACGGGAGCCTATTCCGGACGGCTCCACCTGCGTGCCCCACCCCAATGGCAGCAGGGGGTGGCTTATCAGGGCGGCTTTCTCTACCTTACGGCCGACGACGGCGATGCCGAAGACGGGGAGGTCGATAATCTCTGGCGCGTTCCCGCCGGAGTCCGCGACACCGCCGCCTACGTCACTCATGAGAAGGCCTTTAGCGAGTTTCGCAAAGTCGGTGAGATCGAGGGAATCACCTTCGACGATGGAACGGGCGAAATGATCGTCCTGGCCAATCGCGGCAAACACATCGTTCTCGGCATGCCCAAGGGCCTCTATCCCGGCTACGATCGGGAAATCCACGAGCTCTATGTCTACGGGATCCGCGCAGCAAACCCGTAGAAACGGGATCTGGTCCTGTCTTTGTGACGTTAACGGCTGATAAGACCGGGATCAACCGCGAACCCCATGCCGAATCGTCGGCGCGGTCCCTGTGTCCCGCCGACTTCCGGACCCTTATCACCGGTATCCGTCGAACGAATAGCCCAAAAATACGATGATCAACCGCGCCTTCCAGGAAGAATGCGGTCGGTTGGAGCAGATCGCTGAACTCAGCGGTCAGATGGAGAAATCCGGTAAAAGCCTTCGGCCAAGTGTGGTTTGGCGGATCCGACGTCGAGATGCCCGATGGGTATCAGGTCATCAACCCGGGACGTCCCACGGAAGCACGCCACAACAGGAAGCCAAAGCGATCCCGAATTCTCTCACGGCAGCGGGTTGGCGTACCACCCTGATCCGGGGCGGCCGCCCGAGCCACCCCGGTCCTACTCGTTCAGGAAATCGTGCCCCGAGAATGTGCCGGCGGCTGCGCCTTCCGGGGAAACCGGTCGACCGTGATTCACTCCCCAGAGGTAATAACCCATGTGAACGACCGGTCCCTGTTCCTTCAGGAGTTCGTCCGGAAAGGCGTCGCGGAATCGACCCTGCCACCAACGCATGATCGGGAAGACCCTGCGGTCGTAGTCCTCGTATTCGTCGATTGCCGCAAAATCCGTCGGCGGCTCCGGATTCCAGGCATAATAGGCTCCGGCAAACAGGCTGATGAACTTCCTTTCCAGTTCGTTGGTGCCCCAGAAGGTGATGTTGATGCCGTCGCAATTCGGACTGCTCCGGGCCTGCTTGCACCAGTACCGCGTGGCGTGAAAAGCGCCGCGGGGCTGGCCCACACTGGCTCCCGCCCCGGCCATCCAGCGCATTTTCCCTTCCCCGGAATACTTTTCGACAGCCGCGTCGATGTTTTCATATTTGGCCTGCCAATACTGCCAGGGTTCGATGATGAAATCCTTCCGGATGCTCTCCGGGATCGGCCGTCCGGCATGATCGGCCCACACCCTCAGGGTCAATTCCTTGCCCTGCTCGCGTGCGACCTCACGGACAATCGTATGGTAACGCTCCACCATCCGCGTCGGGGTGAAGTCCACCGGCAGTTCCGGCCCGGGAAACCACTTTGCCTCGTCCAGCCCCAGATGGATCGTCGCTTTGGCTGGCATGACCCGGGCCACCTGGGTGATCAGCTCCCGCATCAGGGCGAAGGTCTCCTCGCAGATGAGGAACGAGGATCCGCTGTACATGCCCTCCCCGCCCCGCAGCTCCGGGCGGTGGTGGACGAGCGAACCGACGTGACCCCACGCCTCCAGCTCCGGCACGATTTCGACATGATACCTCCCGGCGTAGGCCACCAGCTCGGCCAGTCCTTCAATCGTCAATGCATGCGGATTGTCCCGGCCGAACGGAAGTCCTTCAAACCGCAGACCGCAGATCTCGTCGTCGTAGAGGTGCAGATGCAATTGATTCATCTTCAGGCGGTGGAGAATCCGCACGATCCGCTTCAGCATTTGGAGAGGAAAAACACTGCGCCCCATGTCGACCATGAAGCAGCGTTTCCGGTAGGCGGGGCCGTCCTCGATCAACACCTCCGGCCAGATTCCTCCACGGGAAAGCGCAAGGATCTGCAGGAACGTCTGGAGACCATGGGCCAGGCCAGCCGCCCCACCCGCAACCACGCTGCCCCCGGATGGTTCCAGGACCAGACGACAGGCCTCCGGATCCAGGGCCGGGTCATCGATCGCCAGGTGAACGCCATAGGCGTCGGAACCTCCGGCAAATCCGACAACCCGAAGGTCGCGGAAATCCTCCGCCAGGTAGTCCGGCAGCGGACACCCCGAGAAGGCGATTCGCGAGGGCTTCGGAAACACCCCCTTCAACTCAAGTTTGTGCGGATACGGCCAGAGCCGTTCGAGTGATTTCATGGTTGCGCGTGTCGAGCGAAGCTCGACCCTGTCCGGACACGATCGGCCGGAAAACCCAGGGGGACAACCTCAATCGCACCAACCCGTACGAGAACCCGGCTGGCAAACAAAACGTAGTGCACTACGTATGGTTGTAAAAAACAAACCGTAGTAAACTAGAATGGCGCTTAGTTAAGTGTGCTTATCGATGTCTTGTCTCGGACATCCGTTGCGGCTGGCCGGGGACGTCCAGCCCTACCACGGATGCTCTTATTTCGGGTGGTAGGGCGAGGGCCTCCGGACCCGCCGCCGAAGAGCAGTCAACACCTCGTTGGCTGGTCCGATTCTTTCGCTAACTAAGCGCCATTCCAGCAGGCTACGGTTTGTTTGCGACCGGGAGCGACCGGATGACCCGGCCGGCCTAGAGTTCCTCGTAGATCGAATCGGAGACGATCTCCCGCATCTTGGCGAGGCCCTTCAACCAGGCGGCGTAATCGGCATTCTTGTCCATCGTCTCGTAGTCCGTGGCCAGGGCTGTCATGTCGGCATACTCGATCGAGACGACCACCGAACCCGCCTGCTCGCCGGCATAACGGGCGACCCAGGATCGAACGACGCCCGTACTGCCCGCGTCCTTCAGGATCTTCCTCCCGGCCTCCAGTTCCTTGGCATAGGCCTTGACGTCGGCTGTTTTCACGACGACGACACGGAGGACCGTGGCCTGGGCGATGGAGAAGAAGGGGCAGACACACAAGGCGGCAATCAGGGCGATACGTTTCACATTCATGGGGTAATCCTTTTCTTGGGGGTTTTTCAGTCGGCAGGAAATGACTCGGGAATAGAGTCCAAGCGCCGCAGGCATACGCAGGCTGCCCGTCTCCACGCGGGCTGTCAATCAGGCAAACTTATTGCATCAATAAGAAGAATATCAAAGAACCCCATTCGGTCTATTTCATTGAGAAACCACCGGGCGCACCCATCCTGTCACGAATTCGATTCCCCATGAACAGCACCCGGCGGACACTCCTGGTCACAGCAGCCTTTGTTCTGACCGGGACTCTGCTCATTTTGCTCCGGACATCGCCGGATGAGTCGGAGGTTCCGGCACCGTCCATGATCCCTGCCGGGCAGCCCGAACCCAACGCCACAGCAGCCTCTCCGCCTCCCAAGCACGGGCCCACCGCTCCCGCTTCGGCCGAGCCAAGGTCCGTCACCAGGGCGCTTCTCTCCTTGCCGCCACCCTCTCCGTTGGACGCCCTCCTCTCCCGGTCCACCTTGCTGGGCGAATCCTCCGAGCCCACTCCCGACGGCTCGTTTCGCCGCACCCGCGTCTGGGAAACGGATGGGACCTGGCCATTCATCAGGACCGAAGAAACGGTTTCTATCGGCGACCAGGGCGCAGAACAGATTCGATCTCGCGTCGCCATGGTGGCCGATCATGTCCTGATCCAGTTGGCCGCAGCAAAGCCGGATCCGCAGACCCTGACGGCACTCAGCGAAGCCGGACTCGATCTCTATGACGAAGTGACCCCCGACGGCCTTTTCCGGGCCAGACTTTCCGATTTCCGCGACCCGCTGTCCCTCGGGAGAGCCATCGGTGCCTCCGCCTCCGTCAATCGGGTCGTGCGTTACGTCGAGCCCGATTTCATCGTTCAGGCCAGCCTCGCGCCCTCCGATTCACGGTTCGCCGATCAATGGGCGTTGCAGGCCCATTCCCCGCAACACGGGATTGGCGCCGCCCAGGCATGGGAAGTCCGGACCGATGCGTCCTCCGTCGTCGTCGCGATCATTGACACGGGCATTCGGGCGACCCACGAGGACCTGCGGGATTCCCTCTGGAGCAATCCCGGCGAGTTGTCCGGCAACGGAATCGATGATGACCACAACGGATATGTTGACGACGTCCACGGTGCAAACTTCCTGACCGACAGTGGCAACCCGTCCGACGACAACGGCCACGGCACCCATGTGTCCGGGATCGTCGGCGCGGCGGGAAACAACGGAAAGGGTATTTCAGGCGTGGCGTGGAGGTCGCGGCTCATGTCCCTCAAGATCCTCGACGCCGACGGAATCGGGACCAACTCCGCGGCGATCGAGGCGATTGATTACGCCATCGGAGAAGGCGCCTCCGTCATCAACGCCAGTTGGGGCTCCGACGGCCGAAGCAACGCTCTCGAGTCGGCTATTCTGAGAGCCGATGCCGCCGGGGTCTTCTTCATCGCCTCAGCCGGCAATGAGGCACGCAATATCGACATCACCCCCACCTACCCCGCCGCCTACAGCGCACCCAATCTGATCGCAGTCGCCGCAACCGA